>DASYGJ010000217.1:0-4886 GCA_035999915.1 Leifsonia sp. | reverse complement strand
GACCGATCTGCTCTCGCAAGCCCGCGTCGCCCTGAACTCGGGACCGACCTTCGGCCCGGGTGGCCGCGGATTCGCCCGAATGAACATCGCCTGCGACCCGGCGACGATCAGGGAAGCGGTGCGCCGCATCGCCGCCGTCGTGCGCGACGCGGACGCGCAGCCTGCCGCGGAGTCCCGCTCGACGCCAGCCACACCTCCGCTCGAGGCCCTTCGCGCCTGCTGACCGCAGCGACCCGCAGCACTTCTCAGCCGGTCACGACGCGAGACGTCAGCCCTCGATGGCGCGGAGGCCGCGCTCGAGGTCCGCGATGATGTCGCGTGCGCTCTCCAGCCCGATGGACAGCCGCACCAAGCCGGGCGTGATCCCTGCGGCGAGCCGTTCCTCCTCTGCGAGCTTCGCGTGGATCGTGCTGCCCAGATGGATCGCCAGGGTGCGCACATCCCCGATGTGGGTCATGGGGCTCACGAGTTCGAGCGCGTCGATGAAGCTCCGCGCGGCGGCGCGTCCGCCGGCGAGGTCGATGGTGACGACCGATCCGGCCCCCCGCGGCAGGTACCGCTGCGCACGCGAATGATACGGATCGGAGGAGAGCCCGGGATAGGCCACGGCGGCCACCTGGGGTTGGTCGACCAGCCATTCGGCGACCTGTTGCGCATTCGCGACGTGTCTGTCCATCCGTAGTGACAGGGTTTCGATTCCATGCAGCAGAAGGAATGTACTCGTCGGGGGGACCGTCGGCCCGTATTCGAGAACCGTGACGGCGCGCAGATACGCCAGATATGCCGATGCCCCGCACCGCTCGACGAACGAGGGAACGCCCTCGCGCGGCGGGTTCACAAGGTGGGGGAACCGGTCGGCATTGGCCGCCCAGTCGAAGCGTCCGCCATCGATGATCGCGCCGCCGATGACGGAGCCGTGGCCGGCCAGCCATTTGGACGTCGAGTGGATGACGATGTCGGCACCCCATTCGATCGGCCGACAGAGGTACGGGGTGGCGACCGTGCTGTCGACCACCAAGGGAACTCCTCCGGCGTGCGCGATCCGGGCCAACCGTTCGAGGTCGACGACCTGGTTGAGGGGATTGGGGATCGTCTCCGTGTAGATCGCCCTGGTGCGGTTCGTGATGCGGGAGGCCCATTCCGCTTCGTCCGCATCGTCGGGGACGTATTCGACCTCGAGCCCTTGCCTGCGCAACGCCCCGCGGAACATCTCGCGGGTCCCTTCGTACAGCGATCTCGTTGCCAGGATGTGGTCTCCGGCCTGTGCCAGAGCAAAGAGCGCGATCGCGATCGCCGCTTGGCCGCTACTGACGACGACGCCGTCGACACCGCCCTCGAGGTTGGCGAGTCGCTGCCCGGCCACCGCGTTGGTCGGATTGTCGTTGCGCGAGTATGCGCGTCCGGTGGTCCGCCCGGCGAAACGGTCTTCGCCGTCGTCGAAGCTGGAGAACACATAGCCGGCCGTCTGATAGATCGGGGTGACACGCGCGCTCGTCTGCGAGTCGACCACCGATCCGGCATGGATCTGCCGCGTTTCGAAGTCCTGGTTGCCATTGCCGAATTCAGACATGAAGCAACTTTATGAAGTTATCGGTCTGCGCTCCGCCACTTTCGGAAACACAAGGACGCATTGACCGCCCCGCCTAAACTGGGAATCGGGGCATCGGCCCTCGTTCTGAGGTCGGACACGTCTGACCAGGCTTTTCTAGACAGGGAGTTCTCGTATCGTGGCAGATTCATCGTTTGATGTGGTCAGCAAGGTTGACAAGATGGAGGCCGACAACGCTCTCAACCAAGCCCGCAAGGAGGTCGAGCAGCGGTACGACTTCAAGAATGTGGGCGCTTCGATCGAGTGGACCGGCGAGAAGGTGCTTCTGAAGGCCAACACCGAGGAGCGAGTGAAGGCCGTGTTGGAGGTCTTCGAGTCGAAGCTCATCAAGCGCGGAATCTCGCTGCGCTCGCTCGACACGGGTGAGCCGTATGCCTCAGGAAAGGAATACCGCATCGAGGCCGGCATCAAGAACGGCATCGAGCAGGATGCTGCCAAGAAGATTTCGAAGCTCATCCGCGATGAGGCGCCGAAGACGGTCAAGTCGCAGATTCAGGGCGATGAGCTTCGCGTCAGCTCGAAGAGCCGAGACGACCTCCAGGCGACCATGGCTCTCCTGAAGAACGCCGACCTGGACGTCGCACTGCAGTTCGTCAACTTCCGCTAGGGGAAGTGCGCCACTACTTCGCGTTGGCTACTTCGCGTTGGAGACGCGCACCATGTCGTCGCGCGGCACGAGTTTCACGCGGGTCCGACCACGCGCCTCTCCCAGGGACAGTTCGTGGGCGTCGAGGTTGTGCCAGCCGCCGAGATTCGTGTACTCCACAGATCGTGATCGAAGCAGGTTCTCCACAGATTGCTCGGAGGGGTCTGTCGGAGACCACCAATTGCCCTGATCGTTGATCACATGCTTGATCGTCTCCATCGCATCCGACTTGGTGTGACCGATGAGGCCCACCGGGCCGCGTTTGATCCACCCCGTCGCATACACGCCATACATGCGCTCATTGTCGCCCTTGCGAAGCACTTGACCCTCGTGGTTCGGGATCACGCCGTGCTTGCGGTCGAACGGGATGCCGTCCAACGGCGACCCGAAATAGCCCACGGCCCGATACAGCGCCTGCACCGGAACGTCGCGGATCTCGCCCGTCCCGCGCACGCCGCCCTGACCGTCCGGCTCTGTGCGCTCGTAACGGAGCGCGGCCACGTTGCCGTCGCCATCCGACACGACCTCCAACGGCTTGGCGTAGAAGTGCAGGTGCAAACGGCGAGAAGCCTTGCCGACCTCCCTCTGCCGCCACTTCTGCAGAACGCGGTCGATCACCATCACCTGCTTGTTGCTGGCGACGGCCGCTTTCGAGGCTTCGTCGTAGTCGAAGTCCTCGTCGTAAAGAATCATGTCCACGTCGTTCAGCTCCCCGAGCTCGCGGAGCTCGAGCGGTGTGAACTTCACCTGCGCCGGTCCACGTCGTCCGAACACGTGCACGTCAGTCACCGGCGACGATTTGAGGATCTCGTAGACGTTGTCGGGGATCTCGGTGGGCAGCAGGTCGTCCGCGTGCTTGGAGAGGATGCGCGACACATCGAGAGCGACGTTGCCGTTTCCGATCACCGCGACCGACGGTGCCTCGAGCGGCCACGTACGGGCCACGTCCGGGTGTCCGTCGAACCAGCTCACGAAATCTGCGGCGCCGTAGGAGCCGTTGAGTTCGACCCCAGGGATCTCCAGATCGGCGTCATGGATCGCGCCGGTTGCGAAGATCACTGCGTTGTAGTGCCGCTTGAGGTCGTCGAGGGTGATGTCCTCCCCGTAGCGCACATTGCCGAACAGGCGGATCTCACCGCTGTCGAGCACCTCGCGCAGTGCGGTGACGATGCCTTTGATACGGGGATGATCGGGCGCCACCCCATAGCGAACCAGACCATATGGCGCCGGCAGTTGCTCGAACAGGTCGATGGACACGTCGAAGTTGCGTTCCGCCTTGAGCAGGATGTCGGCGGCGTAGATCCCGGCCGGTCCGGCACCGACGATGGCCAGTCGCAGTTTGGTCATTCGTTGTTTCTCTCTCGCTCAGCTCGACCGCTCGACGATGGTGTCCGCAAAGCGTGTCAACGCCTTCTTCACCGGACCCTTGGGCAGGGGCGCGAGCGCCTCGACCGCCTCGCGCGCCCACTGGTGCGCCTCCTCCAGCGTCTGCCGGGTGACGTCATGGTCGCGCAGCGCGGCGATCGCTGCGGTGGCCTGCGGCGTGATGGCCCCGTCGTCGACGGTTCCGATGACATCGCGTTCGAGACGCTCGAGCAGTTCGCGAGCATCCGCGTCCGTCTCGGCCGCTTCGCGGAGACGCAGCAACGGGAGAGTGGCGACGCCGGCTCGCAAGTCGTTCCCCGGCGTCTTGCCGGTCTCCTTGACACCCTCCGCGGAAAGGTCGATCACATCGTCGATCAGCTGGAACGCCACGCCGATCTTCTCGCCGAAAGTCACCACGGGCTGCTCGTACTCGGCGGGCGCCTTCGAGAAGACGACCCCCATCTGCGCGGCGGCGGCGATGAGCGAACCTGTCTTGTCAGCAAGCACTTGGATGTAGTGCTGAATCGGGTCCTCGCCGTTCTGGGGTCCGATGGTCTCGTGGAGCTGTCCGAGGCAGAGCCGCTCGAAGGTGTCCGCCTGCAGATTGATCGCCCGTTCGCCGAGAGCAGCGACCATTTTGCTCGCGCGGGCGAAGAGGAGGTCTCCGGTGAGCACGGCGACGGAGTTGCCCCAAACGGTCTGGGCGCTCGGGACCCCCCGCCGCATCTGCGCCTCGTCCATGACGTCATCGTGGTAGAGCGACGCAAGGTGCGTGATCTCGATCGCCTCGGCCGAGGAGAGGACCTCGGGGGTGTTACCCCGTCCGAGCTGAGCAGTCAGAAGGGTCAGCATCGGGCGCACCCGCTTTCCGCCGGCCTCGAGCAGGTAGCGCGCCGTGACATCGGCGAGGTTGTCCGCGAATCGCATCTCCGCGTGCAGGCCGTCCTCGACGAGAGCGAGACCGGCGTCGACGGCGGCGGCGAGCTCCTTGTCCTCCCCAGAGGCGAAGATCTTGTCGCTCAGACCGATCTGGCTGGACAGCGACGCTGGTCGCCGAACAGCCGGCACGCTAGCAGGCACTACTCCCCCTCGGATGGGACGGTCGGCGGCTTGCGTCCGCGGTGGAGGGCGACGATTCCGGCGGTCAGGTTGCGGTAGGCCACGTTTTCGTAGCCGGCGTCGCGGAGCCAGTCGGCGAGAACGGCCTGACTCGGCCACGCCTCGATCGAGTCCATGAGGTATTCGTAAGCCGCGGGGTTGGAACTT
>DASYGJ010000202.1:0-2253 GCA_035999915.1 Leifsonia sp. | reverse complement strand
GTGCGCCCGGAGGGATTCGAACCCCCAACCTTCTGATCCGTAGTCAGATGCTCTATCCGTTGAGCTACGGGCGCATGGGCGTTGAGCTACACGCTCGCGGACCGGGTTAGAGCCTACATGATGCCGTCGGCGACCGCCAATCAGTGGGGGCCGACCGCCAATCAGTGGGGGCGCCAACCGCCCGCCGCACCAGACGTCGGTGGCGGGTCAGTTGAAGACTTCGTCGAGGAAGCAGGCGAGCGCTCGCCAGCTGCGCGCATCCGCGACGGGACGGTAACTTTCGCTGCCCGGAATCGTGAAAGCATGCGGCGCTCCCGAGTAGCTGGTCACCTGCCAGTCGACGTGCGGTGCGGCGCGCAACTCGTTCTCGAAGGCGGCGACAGCTTCGTCGGGCACCACCGGGTCCGACGCCCCGGTGAGCACGAGCAGCGAGGCCGCGATCGCGGTCGCGTCGCTCGGCTCGTGCGTGACGAGTCGACCGTGGAACGAAACCACACCGCGGGCGGGCGCCCCGGTGCGCGCGAATTCGAGCGCAGCTGATCCGCCGAAACAGTATCCGATGACCGCGAGCCGTGCAGGGTCGACGGCTGGATGCTGCAGCAACCACGTGAATCCGGCGGACACCCGCGCGCGCAGCAAAGGCAAGTCCTGGTAGTACTTCCCCGCCACGGCTGAAGCTGCGTCGCGGTCGGGGCGCACGTCGGCGCCGTAGAGGTCGGCGGCGAACGCCACATACCCGAGCCGGGCGAGCATGTGCGCGCGCATCTTCACCGTGTCGCCGACCCCGTGCCAGTCGTGCAGCACGAGCACGGCAGGCTTGCGCTCATCCGCCTGCACGTCGCGGGCCAGATAGCCTTCGAGCCGCACCCCCTCGTGCTCGTATTCGACGATCTCGCCGTTGATCACCGAGTGGGGACCGATCGGCACCTGGGCGAGCAGCGCCTGATGCGCGGGCGACAGCGTGGGCGACGGGGAATCGATGGTCACAACAGCTCCATAGTTCGGGTTCGCGGACGACAGGCGTCGTCGCGGCCGGCCTGCTGTGGCTCACGCGGATGCGGTTGCGCGGAATCCCGTCTGGTGCGGTCGGGAGCCCACTCCTTCACATTACCTCGGTTCCGTTAACAAGCGACGGACGTACCATTGCGGTATGGCGACCGAGTTCAGCAACGAGAAGGATGCGAACCGCTACGCGATGCATATCGACGGCGAGCTCGCCGGGGTGCTCGACTACAGCATCCTCGGCGGCGCGATCTCGCTCACCCGCGCATTCACGGTACCGGCGCGGCGTGGGCACGGCCTCGCCGGCCGACTGGTCGAATTCGCGGTGAACGACATCGAGGCCACCACCTCGCTGCGGATCGTTCCGATGTGCTGGTACGTGGCCGACTGGTTCGAAGCACACCCCGAACGCAGCGGCCTGCTTCAGCAGCGCGCCGGCTGAGCGCGGACTGAGCGCAGACTCGGGCTCCGCACGTCAGGTGTCGAGTTGAGGTTCCGTACGGAAGCCGACGAGCTTATGCGTTCCGTCGCAGAACGGCTTGATCGTCGACACTCCGCAGCGGCAGAGGGCGACCGTGCGGCGGCGGCGCGGGATGGGCTCGCCCTCGGCGTCCAGGATGGTCGCCGGGCCGCGCACCAGCAGCGGGCCGTCGGTGCAAGCGACGATCGTGACGTCGGCGTCGGCGTCGGCATCGACCTCGACCTCGACGTCGGTATCGGCGTCGGAAGGCTTGTTCATACCGTCACCGTCTCGAGTTCGCGCAGCGAACTGCGTCCCGCCTGCCAGCAGTCCAGCATGTGGGCGCCCACCAGACCATCGACGTAGAGGCACGCCCGCGCTCCGAACATGATGTCGGGCAGCAACTCGGGATGCTCTTCGGCCAGGCCGCCGGCGAGGTCGCGCCCGGCGATCTGCTCGTGGACCGCATCCGCTTCGACGTGCTCGTCGAAATAGTCGGTGACATCGATGCCGTAGCCGAGCCGGCGGAAACCATTGCCGTAGAGGCGGTTCGGGATCGACGACGTCATCTCGAAGGCGGCGAGGTGGCCGGCGATCGCACCGCGCAGGCGGCGGTTGAGTCCGAACATGGACATCATCGTGAACGAGGCGAGCGTCACCGCGGGCGCCCGATCGACGTAGGCGCCGTAGCTGTCGTCGAGGCCGACGCCGCGCATCGTCTTCGCGAAGATCGCCGAGTGCATCCGCGCCGGGCGGCCCCCGCCGTACTCGTCGGACTGCACCTCGACGAG
>DASYGJ010000176.1:0-4511 GCA_035999915.1 Leifsonia sp. | reverse complement strand
GACGGCGCGACGGCGCTCAAGGCTGAGCAGCGCGAGTGCATTCCGATCGCCGGAAAGGTCGACCGCGAGCCCCTCGTCGCGAGCCAGTTCGATCGCCGCGTGGAGTTCGCTGTCGAACCAGCCGTCCCCCGACGTCGCGAGGGCAGGTGTTCCGAGGGCAGGTGTCGCGAAGGCGGCTGTGGGGAAGGCGGGCGTCGGGTCGCGGCCGAGTTCCCTCAGGTCGGCCTCGAGCCGGTCCCGGAGCTTCGGCGAGAGCACCCCGGCATCGGCGTTGGCGATCGCGAGGAGTTCACTGAGGACGGAGTCATGAAGGAGCGCAGTAACGTCGGCGATCAGATCGCGACGCAGAGCGATCAGTCGTGAATGCCGTACGGCACGGTGGATCGCCGACTGGGAGCGGCTCCGGGATCCCCGGGCGAGCCCGTTGAAGGTGAGGATTCCCACGAGCAGCAAGTATGCGCCGAGCGAGATGGCGTCCGTCCGGAATGTGCGACCGGCGGCGGATGCGGCGAAGAACATCGCCACTTCTGCGAGCGCGAAACCGGCTGATGCCCACAGTATCCCGGCGACCGCGCCGGTACTGGTGCCGCCCACCAGGGTCATTGCGACGATCGGGAGTGCCAGCACGAACAGGTTCGTGTCGCGGTAACTGCTGTTGTCTTCGAAGAGCGCCAGAGCGTAGAAGAAGGTGCACAACCCGCCTACCAGCAGGTAGACGACTGTCAGGACGACGGTGCGCCGTCTGGCCAGCAGCACCAGCAACCCGGCCATCGGCAAGAGGCTGAGCAATGCCATCCACGAATAGGCGCTTCCTTGGGCGAAACTCGATACCCCGACGTTGACGAGCGCCGCCCCAAGACACACCAGTGCCGCCCAGCGCGCACCCGTCGCCAGCGCGCGCGAGTTCGCGGCTCGGGCCAGGTGGCTGGGAAGTCCGACTGACATTCGTTCCCCTTCAGGTGTCGGGTCGAGTGCGTCGAGCGTGTGCGTCGAGTGGGGTCGATTGCGTGTGTCGAGTGCGTGTGTCGAGCGTGCGCGTCGAGTGTGCTCGATTATGGCACCGAACCGACTCCGCGTGTACCCCGACTTCTGGTTACGCGTACCCCATCGACCCGCGTGAAGCTAGAATAGTGTCGGCTGCGCACCCAGCATTGTCACTCCGATCGCATCCCCGTGCACCTCCTCGGCCACCAGCCCGGACCCGCGGTTGCCGCCCGGGGCCCCCGCGCCGCGGCGCCCCAGGACGGTCTCGGCCAGATCAGCGCCGGAGGCCCGAGTCAGGTGGCGTTCCCGTTCGCCGTCGCGCAGCATCCCGAGCGCCGACGACCTCACGCCCCCGGTCAGAGGATCTTCTAGACCCCGCTCGAGCCCGTGTGCGCGGATGAGGGGTTTGATCTTGGCGGCGAGCCACTGCCGATACCCCTTCGGAGCGTGCGCGCCGCCTGCATACATTCTTCGGTACAGCGGCAGCAGCGGTGGATGCTCACGCTCGAGCCAAAGGTAGTACCACTCCTTGACACCGGGTTTGAGATGCAGGGCGGTGTAGAGCACGGACGTGGCACCCGCATCCTTGGCCTGGCGCAATGCTTCATCGAGATGCGCGCGAGAGTCTGTCAGGTAGGGAAGGATCGGCATCAGGAAGACCGAGCAGTCGAGTCCGTGCTCCCGCACTGCGGTGACTGTCGCGAGCCGCGCCTTGGTGGAAGGCGTTCCGGGTTCGACCGACTGCTGCAATTCGTCGTCGTACACCGCGATCGACATGGCCAGGTCGACGGGAACGCGGTGGGCCGCATCCGCAAGCAGGTCGAGGTCGCGCCGGAGCAAGGAGCCCTTGGTGAGGATGCTGAACGGCGTTCCCGTGTCGGCGAGCGCGTCGATGATGCGCGGCATCAGTGCGTAGCGTCCTTCTGCCCGCTGATACGGATCGGTGTTCGTGCCCAGCGCGACCGGATGATGCGCCCAACCGGGCCTGCCGAGCTCTTTGCGCAAGACCTCTGCCACATTGACTTTGACGATGATCTCGTTGTCGAAATCCTTGCCGGAGTCGAGGTCGAGGTAGGAGTGCGTCGGGCGGGCGAAGCAGTAGACGCACGCATGCGAGCAGCCCCGGTAGGGATTGATCGTCCAGCCGAAGGGCATGGCGCCACCTCCGCCCGGGATCTTGTTGATGGCCGATTTCGCCAGCACCTCGTGGAAGGTGATACCGGCGAACTCGGGAGTGCGCACCGACCGCACAAGGTTGTTGAGCCGGGCGAGGCCTGGAAGCGTCGACGGCTCCTCAGTGGTGAGTTCCTGCCCGGCCCATCTCATGCCCTTATTCGAACATACGTTCGAAAGATCGTCAAGCGCCCGCCCCCAAGTGGCGCGTCGGCGATCAGCAAGTAGCGGCAACCAGACCTTCCGGGCGCTCCGGAAGGTCGATTCGCCGCTACTCGGCGATCGCGACTCAGACGGAGATCTTCAGCGTCTCTGCCGTCGATTTGAGCACCCGGTCGGCCTCGGCCGGCCGGTCGTTCAGCGTGGTCCCGATGGTCGGGATCAGCTCCTTCAGCGTCGGCAGCCAGCTTTCGTACTTGTCGGGGAAGCAGCGCTGCAGCACATCGAGCATGATCGGCACGGCTGTCGAAGCGCCCGGCGAGGCACCGAGCAGACCAGCGATGGATCCGTCCGCCGAGGCAATGACCTCGGTGCCGAACTGGAGCACGCCGCCCTTCTTCGCATCCTTCTTCATCACCTGCACGCGCTGGCCCGCGGTGATGAGCTCCCAATCCTCGCTCTTCGCGGTGGGCATGAACTCCTGCAGGGCTTTGACCTTCTTGGCCCGGTTGGCGACCACTTCGCCGACCAGGTACTTAATGAGGTCGAAATTGTCTTTCGCCACGGCCAACATGGGAATGAGGTTCTTCGGGCGGATCGAACCGGGCAGATCCCACCATGTGCCGGTCTTGAGGAACTTTGGGCTGAATCCGGCGTACGGACCGAAGAGCAGCGAAGCCTCGCCGTTGACAACGCGGGCGTCGAGGTGCGGAACCGACATGGGGGGCGCGCCGACCGCGGCCTTGCCGTAAACCTTCGCCTGATGCTGGGCGACGATCTTCGGGTCGCTCGTGCGCAGGAACTGGCCCGAAATGGGGAAGCCGCCAAAGCCGTCGATCTCGGGGATGCCCGACTTCTGCAACAGGTGCAGCGCACCGCCGCCCGCGCCGACGAACACGAACCGAGCCGTGACCTCGTGCGGAGTGTGACCGACCTGGTGGCGAACCTTGAGGCGCCACAGCCCGTCTTTCGTACGCTTGATGCTGCGCACCTTGTGGTTGAGGGCGACCTCGGCCCCGTTGCGGCGGAGGTCGTCGACGAGCGAGCGGGTGAGGGATCCGAAGTCCACATCCGTGCCGGCCGCAACGCGGGTGGCGGCCACGCGTTGCTTGGGGTTGCGCTTCTTGGCGATGAGCGGCGTCCACTCGGCGAGCACCGCTGGATCTTCGGTGTACTCAATGCCTTCGAAGAGCGGCTGATCCTTCAGTGCCTCGTAGCGCCTCCGCAAGTACCGCACGTTTTCGCGGCCGCTCACGAACGTCATGTGGGGCGCGGTGTTGATGAAGGTCGACGGCTCGGGCAGGTCACCTGACTTCACGAGGCTCGCCCAGAACTGACGACTCAGCTGGAACTGCTCATTGATGCTGATGGCTTTGGCCGGGTCGACGGATCCGTCGGGCGCTTCGGGCATGTAGTTCAGTTCGCAGAGGGCGGCATGACCGGTTCCAGCGTTGTTCCACGGGTTCGAACTCTCCTGGGCGACCTCACCCAAGTTCTCGTAGAGACGGATGGTCCAATCCGGTTGGACGCGCTGGATGAGGGCGCCGAGCGTGGCGCTCATGATGCCGCCGCCGATCAACACGACGTCGAGGGGGGGAGTACTCACCCGATAATCCTACGGTGCCTTGACCGAGCGCCTCACCAGCGCGCTAGCCTGCCCGGGCGCACTGCCGCATTGCCGCCGAGCCGCCGAACCGCCAAGCCGCCGAGCCGCCGAGCCGCCGAGCCGCCGAGCCGCCGAGTCGCCGAGCCGCCGAGTCGCCGAGTCCGCACGAAGTAGCCCGCGAGTCCACGAACTGTCTGCGGACTCGGCCGTTTTGGGGCGATTTTGCGCGGACTCGCGGTTCGCCGCTCGCGGTCAGGCGCGGGTGACGGAGGTGAGGCGTGCAGCGACAAGTTCGGCGATCTGCACGGCGTTCAGCGCGGCGCCCTTGCGGAGGTTGTCGTTGCTGATGAAGAGGGCGATCCCCCGGCCGCCGGGAACGCCCTCGTCCTGACGGACGCGTCCGACGAAGCTCGGGTCTTTGCCGGCGGCCTCGAGGGGTGTCGGGACATCGGTGAGCACCACGCCGGGAGCAGAAGCAAGCAGCTCTTCTGCGCGCGCCGGAGACAACGGCTTCGAGAACTCCGCGTTGATCGAGAGCGAGTGTCCGGTGAACACCGGGACCCGCACGCAGGTTCCGCTGACGAGCAGG
>DASYGJ010000153.1:0-3435 GCA_035999915.1 Leifsonia sp. | reverse complement strand
AGCACGTCATTGGCGGCGTAGATCCCGTCGATGCGCCCACCGAACTGGGTGAGCTGTCCCGTGACCCAATCCTGTGCCTTCGCGGGATCCCAGCCCGGGGTGTCGTATTCGGCGAGCACCCGGTACCCGCTCTTGTCGATGACCGAGTGCGCGCCCTTCTTGAACAGGATCGCGTTGTTGTCGGTCGGCGATCCGTTGAGCATGAGGATGCCGTGGTCGCCGCGGCCGGTGCCCTGTGCCTTCAGCCTTTCCACCAAGGCTTGCGCCTGCAGCCGGCCGACCTTTTCGTTATCGAAGGAGATGTAGTAGTCCAAGTACTTGCTGTCGACGAGGCGATCGTACGAGATGACCGGGATGCCTTTGGCGTGCGCGTCCGCCGCGATCGATGCCGCCGCTTCGGAGTCGAACGGGTCGAGTACGAGTACGCTCACGCCCTGGGCGACCATGGATTCCGCCTGCTGCTGCTGTTTGCTCGCGTCCCCATCGGCGTTGGCGTAGAGGAGTTCGCACTCTGCGCAGAGCCGCTTGAGCTCGGCGGCGAAGAACGGCTTGTCCGCGTTCTCGTAGCGGGCGGTCACCGAGTCGGGCAGCAGCAAACCGATCTTGGCGACCTTGGGATCGACGCTCGGTGCGTGGCCGGGCGAGACGGCGTTCGTGCAGCCCGCGAGCGCCACGATGGTGAGAAGCGCTGAGGCGACCGCGGCAGCGGTTCTCGCGATCTTCATGGGTGCCTCCGTTCGGGTCGTGGCAGGCGCGAGTGCGCGTGAAGGTAGTGGTGCGGACGTCGGGTGGTCATGGTCAGAAGGAGACGAGATCGCCGTCGACCGTCGCCCGGTCGACCGCGTAGACGACGGCTCCGAGGGTGGCGGCGCGAATGCCGAGCTGGCTCTCCACGATCTCCGGTGAGAGGTCGCCCCCGCCGATGACTGATCGCTCCACGGCGTGCCGTAGCGGCCCGAGCAGCAGTTCGCCGGAGCGGGCGAGTTCGCCGCCGACCACCACCATCTCCGGATCGAACAGGTTGCAGAGGTTCGCGGTCGCCTCCCCGACGTAGCGGCCGGCGTCGCCGATCGCGCGGATGCAGCGGGCGTCCCCGGCCCTCGCTTGAATGACGACATCGCCGAGTTTGAGCGAACCGAGGTGGTCCCGCAGGTCATCGAGAATGGCCGGGCCGCCCGCAACCGTCTCGAGGCAGCCGCGATTCCCGCACCGGCAGAGCGCGCCATTCTCCCGGATGACCGTGTGTCCGAACTCGCCGGCGATGCCGTGGGCGCCGCGGTAGAGCTGTCCGTTCAGGCAGAGTCCCGCGCCGATGGTGTCGGCTATGTCGAGCGTCACGGTGTTACGTTTGCCGCGCGCCGCACCGAGTCGGATCTCGGCCAGGGCCGCCAGGTTCGCAGCGTTGTCCACCCAGACCGGGCGCTTCACACGGCGTTCGAGCGACTCGGCGATGTGCACGCCGTCCCAGCCGCGCATCATCCCGAGCCGCGAGATGGTTCCGGTGGCCTGGTCGATCGGTGCGGGAACCGCGACGCCGACCGCGAGCACCTCGTCGCGGCGCGCATCCACGGATTCCAGCATGTCGGTCAGCAGCAGGGAGACCTTGTCGAGCTCGTTGTCGGCGCGATGGTCCTTCGCGAGCGGCATGTGGTGTTCGGCGACCACCGTGTGCGCCACATCGGAAAGTGCGATGCGCATGTGTCTCGTGCCGACGTGCACCCCGACCACGAGCCCGAGTGCATGGGCCAGCGTCACGTGCTGGGCGCGACGGCCGCTGCGGATGCTCTGCGATGTGGTCAATACGCCCGAGCCGGCCAGTTCTTTGACGATGTTCGATACCGTCGCAGGCGAGAGTCCTGTGGCCCCCGCGAGTTCGACCTGGGTGAGGCCACCGTGGCGTTTGATGGCGTTGACGATTCGGGCACGGTTCGCCTCGCGCAGCGAAGTCTGCGATCCCGGTGTCTGACGCTGCGTTGCCACCAGAAGAGCGTACAGCGCGCCAGCGTCAGACAGCCCGGTGTCGGTTTCCCTGCGCTAGACGGTTATGTCTTTGTGAACAATCCATCCGCCGCTGGGCCGCCGGAGTTGGCAGGATAGAGACATGGCAGATCTGCACGTTCACCCCGACCGTCTCGAGATCCGCCTGACCCGTGCGGAGAAGGCCCTGGCACTCAAACGCGACGATCTTATCGTTCCGCGCAACAGCATCCGCTCGGTCGCGATCACGGAGGACCCGTGGATCTGGATCCGTGGCATCCGTGCGCCGGGATCCAGTGTTCCGTTGACCCTTGCGGTCGGCACCTGGAAGTTTCACGGAGGCAAAGACTTCCTCTTGATCAAGGGCAAGCAGCGCGCCGCTGTGGTCATCGACCTCGATGGCGAGGATTTCTCCCGCGTCATCGTCTCGACGCCACACGCGGCGAAGCTGATCGAAACGCTCCGCCTGGACGCGAGCGAGACCGCAGCGGGCGGCGAATTCATCGACTGACCGCGTCAAGCGACTGACCGCGCCAAGCGACTGACCGGGTCAGTCGAGTGCGATCAGCACGATTCCGGCCAGCGGCAGGAGCCCCTGCAGCAGGGCGGCGCGAAGGTGACGGCCCCCTGTCGTGACCAGAACGATTGCGGCGAGCACCATGCAGGCGGCGCAGAAGAAGATCAAGCCGAAGCCAACCTGGCGCAGGGTGGTCCAATAGAGCACAAGACCGACGGCGGCGCCACCGGCGAGGAACAGATTGTAGAAGCCCTGGTTGTAGGCGATCGGGCGCACAGAGTCCGCATCATGCTGCGTCGCGATCCCGAAGCGGCGCCACACCGCGGGCGTCGACCAGAGCACGCTCTCCATGGCGAAGAAGCCCAGATGCACGATCACGGCGGCCGCGATGAGCACGGATCCGATGATGGCCATGAGGCTGAGCTTACGCTTGGCTTATGGAAGCTCTGGAGACATCGTGCGTGATCGCCGGGGGCGGACCGGCAGGAATGATGCTGGGCCTCATCCTCGCCCGGGCCGGCCTCGACGTCGTCGTGCTCGAGAAGCACGAAGACTTCTTTCGCGACTTCCGCGGGGACACCATCCATCCGTCCACCATCACCGTGCTGGGGGAGCTGGGTCTGCGCGAAGGGTTCCTCGCTCTGCCGCATACGCGCATCCACACACTGGATGCGGTGGTCAACGGTTCGCGCCTGCACCCGGTCGATTTCGGCCGGCTCGCTCCGCCCGATGACTTTCTCGTTCTCGCGCCGCAGTGGGACTTTCTGAACTTCCTCGCCGCCGAAGCCGACGTGTATCCGGGCTTCCACCTTCTGATGCAGACCGAGGCGGTGGACGTGATCGAGGAGCGCGGCGCGATCACCGGTGTCGTCGTGCGCGGGCCCGGCGGTGAGCGGGAGGTGCGCGCGCCGTTGACGGTGGCGGCCGACGGCCGGGATTCG
>DASYGJ010000085.1:0-9500 GCA_035999915.1 Leifsonia sp. | reverse complement strand
AGCGTGATCCCGCGTTCGTCCGTTCGGGGCCGCATCCGTTGCACGGCGTCGGACGCCACTTCCGACAGGTCGACCGGCTCGCGAGCGGACGTCTCCCGCGGATCGGCGGCGATCAGCAGGTCCTCCACGATCTCGCCGAGGGCGCGGGAGTCGTCGACGATCTCGTCGAGCCCGTCGAGCAGAACGTTGTCGGCAGTGGTCGCCGACGCCCCGGTCTTGACGCTCCTCCCAGACTCCCTCGCCCGTCGCCGAACCAGCTGAGCCCTTGTGCTGAGCAGTGTGAGGGGCGTGCGCAATTCGTGGCTGGCGTCCGCCACGAACCGCCGTTGCATGGCCAGCGCGTCGGCGAGCGGCCGCATCGCGCGCCGCGAGATCAGGATGGACAATCCGGCGGCGGCGACAACGGCGATCGCCCCGGTCACGATCAGCGCCGTGAGCAGCCGCGCCATCTCCTCCTGCTGTTCGTGGAGATCGTATGCCACCTGGGTCACTCGGCCGTCGTGGGCGGAGGTGCTGATGAGGTAGGTGCGGCCGCCGACCGTCTTCGTGCTCTGTTCGTCCTGTCCCGAGTCGCGCACCCGGTCGATTGCGGCCAGGTCGGGCAGCCCTGCCGGCAGGTTCGGAGACGAGATCGTGATGTCAGGCGTGATGATGGTGAGCAGAACGGACGGCGGAACGTCGTGCGGCGAATCCACTCGGGAAGCATCCATCACGGTGCGCTGGGCGGCTTGCGCCTGGCCTGCCGCCACGATCGTGTAGACGACTCCTCCGAGGATCGTGAACAGCACGAGGATGAGCACCGCGAATTGCGCCGCCAGTCTCATGGCCGCCGAACGGACCTCGCGGTTCTCCGGCGCGGTCAAGCGGATCCGCCCATCCGGTAGCCGATCCCCCGCACCGTCTCGATGAGTCCGCGCCCGAGCTTGCGTCGCAGGTGGTGCACGTAGGTGTCGACCACGCCGGGATCGTCCGCGTCGGCGAATACGTTCGCGAGCAGATCGTCGCGCGAGAACACCTGGGTGGGACGCCGCGCCAGTCGTTCCAGCAGCGCGGCCTCCCGCTCGGAGAGAGCGAAACGGCCGCCGTCGTCGAGTGCGACCATCCGGTTGTCGGCTTCCAGCTGCCCACCGGGAAATCGGATGACCGGCACTGTTGCCGCCAACCGCCGGCGCAGTACCCGCAACCGCGCCAGCAGCTCGTCGATGTCGAACGGCTTGGCCAGGTAGTCCTCGGCGCCGCGATCGAGACCCTCGACACGGTCCGCCGCGTTTCCCAGAGCGGACAGCACGAGCACGGGCGTCAGCACACCGCTCGTCCGCAGTTTGGTCAGCACTTCGAGACCGTCGACCACAGGAAGCCCCCGATCGAGCACCAGCACGTCGAAATGCTCGGTGAGACCCAGATGCAGACCACGCTGGCCGTCGGCCGCCAGGGACACGTCGTACCCTTCCGAACGCAGCAGCTCGCCCAGCATCCCGGCCAGGCGTGCGTCATCCTCGACGATCAACACACGGGGCCGCTCTTCCACGCTCGAAGTATAGGTGGGCGCGCTGTGCCGAACGGCTGCGGCGCTCAGAGCACGAACGGGATGAGGGCCTTGCGCGATCCCGGATAGTCGTCGAACGTCTGCCGGTACCACCGATGATTCGCCATCGCGCGCGGTGCCAGGTTCGCGAAAGTGTAGACCGCGAAGGCCAGCCCGGCGAGCGACCAGGTCGCGATCGCCCATCCGGTCCACTCGAGGATCTCGCCCAAGTAGTTCGGGCTCGACACGAACCGGTAAGCGCCGCCTCGCGGGATGCTGTAGCCGCTCCTCCGCTCGCCGCGCAGCTTGCGCAGGATGCGGTCGGAGCTGAGGTTGAGCACGAACCCGCCAAGGAACACCACCACCCCGATGACAAACCGCGGATCGGTCAGCCACGACGTCGCGTACGTGCCGTACTCCGAGATCCAGCGGGCGTTGATCCAGGTGTTGAGCGTGTTGAAAAGGATGGCCATCCCCATCACCGACACCGGCATCCGGCCCCGGCCGCGCATCAGGAACGGGTACACGAACGCGCGCTGAAGGTAGTGCAATTGCCACAGGGCGAGGAACACGAGCGGCACCAGCTCGAACCGGTGCTGCCCGAGCAGGAAGAACACGAAGAACAGAACAGAGGCGGGCGCTTCCATCACGACCCAGGCGACCTTGGCGGGGACGGTCGGCCCCCATCCTCGGCGGCCATACCGACCGTATGGCGCGACGATGAAGCACAGTCCGACAAAAGTGAGTACCGCCAGGGCGATCTCCAGGGAGACGAACCACGGATACGGGTCGGTCGTGGACATCAGTCCGCTGCCTTCGTCGTGCCCTCGAACCACATGCTCTCACTCTGCCCTACGTCACGCGCCGGCGGCGAGACGGCGACTGCGCCAGTACGCGTAGCGTTGCCATGGGTCGTCGACCCCCTCGCGGAGCTCGGCGACGTGGGCGGCCAGTTCTTCGTGCAGCTCGAACCACTCGGTTCCGGGAATCCTGTGCTCGGCGAACTGCCTGTGCCGGCGCTGCTCGAGCGTCCGCCCACCAAGCTCGAACGCCAGCACCTCGTCATGGGGCAGGCTCGCCACCCGGCGGCGCGGATTCGCGGAAGTTCCGATCTTGACCCGGTCGCGAAAACGGAGGTAGTAGACGACGTCCACTCGCACCTCCGTGCCCGGCTCGTCGGGTCTCTCCCCCAGGCGCCACTCGCAGATCGCGCAGAGCCACCCCGAGGGGTACCGCACGCCGAGCCGCGAACCGCAGGCCGCGCACGGAGACGGCAGCACATCCGTGACACCCGCCTCCCGCGTGACCCAGTCGTAGGCGACGAGCAGGTGAGCGGTGCAGAGAGTGAGTGGAGTGTCGGCGGCGACGGGCCCAGCGCAGCGCTGTCCGTTGTCGAGCACGATTCCGCATCCGATCACCATGCGGGCACTCTAGGCTCGGCCACCGACGCGAGAACCTTCCGAGGCACCGCACTAGAGTGAACGCGTCCACTCGAGAATGGAGTCCCCCCATGAAGCGCGCCCTCATCGTGATCGACGTTCAGAACGAGTACGTGACAGGCAAGCTACAGATTTGTTATCCCGACCTGTTCACCTCTATGCCGAACATCGACGTGGCAATGGATGCCGCGGCCGACGCCGGCATCCCGCTGGTCGTCGTGCAGCACGTGGAAGACGAGTCGTCCCCGCTGTTCGCGCGGGGATCCGTCGGCGCGGCTTTGCACGAGGCGGTGGCCTCCCGCACCACAGACCACACCATCGAGAAGACCGACGTGTCATCCTTCCGCGGCACAGACCTCGAAGAATGGTTGCGTTCGCAGAACATCGACACGGTCACCATCGCCGGATTCATGACCCAGCACTGTTGCGAGGGCACAGCCCGCGAGGCGGCCGCTCTTGGCTTCGACGTGGAGTTCCTCTCCGACGCCACGGGCACGGTCGACCTCGTCAACGAGGCGGGAACCGTCTCCGCTGCGGCGCTGCATCAAGCCGTTCTGGTCACGATGCAATCGGAGTTCGCCGCCGTGGCGACGACAGAGGAATGGACACTCGCCGTCGAGACGACGGAAGCGCTGCCGGTGTCGAACATCTACGCCAGTTGCGGCCACGCCCGGCTTCCGAACAAGCACGCGGAACTGCACAAGCTGATGCATGACGCGCGCGCCGATCTCGACGCCGAGATCGCGTCACGAGAGGCGCACGAATTCAAGCACACCCTCTATGTCGGCCAGGGAATCTCAGCCCTCTGATCGGTCAGGACGCGGTCGCCACACCGCGCCCGAAGGAGATGGCCCGGATGAGCTGGACGATGCCCAGAACGATCAGGCTGATGCCCGCCAGAAGGAAGAGCACGGCGATCCCCCACAGCGGCGAGAGCAGGAGCGAGATGCCGGCCACGATGCTCAGAATGCCGAAGAAGAGCGCCCAGGCGCGCGAAGGAACGTCACCCAGCTGACTCAGCGTGACCACGCCCTCGATGATCCAAGCGATACCGACCAGGGTGCCGAGGAACACGGCGAGAAATGCCGTCGTGCTCGCCAGGTTGGCGAAGGCCAAGATTGACGCCACGATCAGCAGCGCACCGAACACGATGTCCAGCCCGCGCGAGCCTCCGCTGAGGCCCTTGGCGAAGATCCCGATGCCCAGGTAAGAGAGGCCGGAGACGAGTAGCGAGATCGCAAGAAGCACGGTGAGACCGACAGCGGCCGTCCTGGGCCAGAAGACGATGATGATCCCGACGATCAGAGCGACGGTGCCGCTGATTCCGAGCGCAACCCGCACGCTGTTGATCACCGAGGCGGTCATGTCCTTTCCGTTGAGTGAGAACGAGGCGAAAACCGAAGATTGCGGTGTGGACATCGCGAGATCCTTTCCCTGGATGTCCGAACGCTATCGCTCAACGAACGGCCTGTCTACGCTCTGCAACGCGGCCGGCGGCGGATGCGCTCAGAACGAGCCGCCGCCACCACCGTCGCCGCCACCACCGAAACCGCCGCCACCGCCACCGTCTCCGCCGAAGAATCCGCCACCGCCGCCGCCATCGCGTCCGTCGCCGCCGCCGAAACCACCGCTGAAGAAGTCCCCACCATTACCGCCGCCGCCGAAGAAGCCCCCGCCGCTCCCCCGCAGCACCGAATCGATGAGGATGCCGCCCAGCACCGCGCCGAACAGTCCACCGCCGCGCCCTCCACCCATGCCGGGACCGCCGAACATCCCGCCGACACCGGCATTCGACCCGAACCCGTTCACGTCGGACCCGGCCAGCTGGATCGCCTGGGCCGCCAGCTCGTCGGCGCGCTGCGCCTGTGTGACCGCATCCACAGGATCCGTCGCGGTCTGCGCGAGTCCAAGCAGTCGCGTCGCCTCGGCGAGCCGGGTGCGGGCCTCAGCGCCAACGGCGCCACGGCGGGCGGCGATGAAGTCGGTGGCCGCCGTGACCCTGCTCTGTGCGGAATCGAGGACCTGTCCCAGAGACGCGGCGGCGCGCTGCTCCTGCGCCTGGTGGGTGCGCACGGCTCCGAGAACGCCCTCGATGTCGCGGTTGGCGAGCTCGAGCTTCTGCAGCAGCTCACGCGGGTTCACCTGGCCCCCGCGCAGCCGCGACGACACCTCGTCGACAGCGGCGCCGGCCGACGTCTGGGCGGCCATGATCGCACCGCTGGGGTCACCGGCCGCGGCGAGCGAGCGAGCGTCCACCAGGTCCTGCTGCAGGTCGGCGACGAGCGCGTCGATCTGACTTCGCGCCGTTGTGAGGTCGGCGGACACCCGATCGACCGCATCCAGGAGCAGGCGGGTCTGATCGAGCGCGGCCTCGGCGGCGCGGACGCTGACGGCGGCTTGGCTCGTCGACCCCGCCTCGGCCTTGACCTCGGCATCGGCGAGAGCGGTGGACGCGAACGTGAGGCGTTCGGTGGCCTGGGTCGCGTTGTCCTGCACGGTCACCAGGGTCGCATCGGTGTACGCGGTGGTCAGCTGGGCGAGCGTGGTGCGCGTCGAACTGACACGCCCCTCCAGGGCGGCCACATCCGAACGCAGGCCGGCGACGCTGCCCGGGATGTCTTTGGCCAGCGAGCGCAATTCGGCGAAGGCTGCTGCCTGCTCCTCGAGCAGCCGGTTCGCTTCCGCGCAGTCGCGCACGATCGTCGAGTTCCACTCACGCCGCTCCTGGTCGGTGTCGGGCACGGCGTCGTCGAGCTTCTGTTTGAGTGCGAACGACTCCCGAAGCTTTGCGTTCGCGGCGTCGACAGCCGCTCCGAAGGGGCGCGCCGCCTCCTCGCCGTACTGAGCCACGGCGAACCCGAGCTCTTGGGTGCTGGCCTGGACCGCGTCGTCGGTCTGCACCAACGCGCTTCCTGCGCGTCGCTCGAGATCCGCCAGCGGCATGGCCTGCAACTCGTCGACGGGTGCCGAGGGGATGGACTGCGTGTCCGCCATCTGCCGCCGGCGCCGGGCGCGCACGAACATGATCCCCAGGATGCCGACGACCACCACGAGAAGAACGAGCAGCGTGATGGTCACGCCCGACGCGGACCCGGAGGCGGTTGCGCCGCCAGTGCCCCCACTGCTTCCAGCGCCGCCGCTGAGAGCATCGCCCAGACCGGTGGCCGCCGCGATAGAGGCTGCCGCCCACTGGTTGTTGCGCAATCGTGGCTCGATCTGGTTCTTCTCGATGACACTCAGCTGGGCGTTGGTCAGAGGGCCGGAGGTATCGGCGGACAGATAGTAAGAGCGTCCGGTGACCGCCACCGCCAGCAGATAGTCGTTCGCGGTGAGGTTGTTCTGCCGGGCGGTCGTGATCGCCCAGGTCCGAGCATCCGAAGGCGAACTGAACGTGTTGACGAACACCGTGTAGAGGTTGACTTTGTGGTCGCTCGCGAGCTTCGTCGCGGCACTCTCCACAGCGGATGCCTGCGACCCCAGGACACCCGCGTCGTCCACGACGTGACCCGAGCCGAACGCGACCGGCGGTTCTGCCGGCACTCTCGCCTCCGCTGCCGCTGCCGCCGCCGCACCGCCGGCGAACAGCGCCAGCCCGACCGTGACGACACCCGTGAAGAGAGCCCGTCGTATCCGCATCGTCCGCCATCCTCAGCTGTTCAGAATTTGACTTTCATTGTAGGGAGCGTCTCCGGTCGTCCGGTCCCACAGCAGCCACTTCCCAGCATCCCGCGGCCAAGCACGAGGGAATCAGTCGAACCAACTTGACCGGGCGGTCAATCAATTCTAGAATCAAGACGACCCCCAGATCGGGAGCCAACCGATGAAGGAGGTTGGTGTCGATGAAGAAATGGACTCGCTGGCAGGATTGGGTGGCGGTCGTAGCCGGACTCTATGTGGCACTGTCGACGTTGTGGACAGCCCAGGCGGGTGCGTCCACGTCGTTCATGCTTGTTCTCGGTATCTTGCTGGTCGCTGCAGGCGTATGGAGTCTGGCGATGCCGGGTCTGGTCGCGATGGAGTGGATCCATGTCGTTCTCGGTGCTCTGCTCATCATTTCGCCGTTCGTTGGCAACTACGCCATGAGCACGGGGGCCGCGTGGACATCCTGGATCGTCGGAGCGATCGCAGTGGTGGTCGGGCTGCTTGCCGTACAGCCGGCGATGCGGATGCATCACCCGCAAGCAAGCCACTAGATCAAACCGATTGCGAGGGGCGGCGAGACTGCCCCTCGCAGTTTTGCGAAGGAAGTGCACGCAGTGGAACAAGTCGTTGAGGCGCGCACAAGGATCCTCGACGCGGCCGAGAGCCTCTTCGCCCAGCACGGGTTCGATGCGACGTCGACGTCGCGCATAGCGAAGGCGGCGGCCGTGCCGAAAGGTCTCCTCTTCTACTACTTCCCGTCCAAGAAGGACGTGCTCACGTCGTTGGTGGGCGAGCGACTCGGGCCAGGAAGCATCGACGCAGGCCCGCTGATCGCACCTGGCAACCCGGTCCGATCGCTGCTGAACCTGAGTCAGAAACTCTTCCAGGTGCAGGCCGATTCGGATGTGATCCGTGTCATCGTCTGGCGGGAGCAGCATTCGCATCCCGAGGTCAAATCGAACCTCGCCGCCCACCGGCGCGCGTTGTACGCGACGATCGAGAAGGTCCTGGCCGGCAGCCTGCGCGTTCCGGTCGGCGCCAAACGACTGCGCGCCGCCGCACTCGCCTGGGGCGCGATCGTCACGACTCCGCCGATCGCGGACGAGTCGATCGAGCGAGAGCCGGAACAACCGGTGGATGATCCACTCGAAGATCTGGCGTCACTCGCCGAAATTCTCTGCGCGGGCCTCCAACACGACCCCACTGGGTGAGGCGTGCGGAGAGGGCCGGCTCAGGACGTCGAGGCGCGCCCAGCTTCGTTCGCAGTGAGCATACGGGGATACCATGCCCATGTGAGCGAGATCGAGCCACACAAGCGCCCGATGAAGGAAGTGGCGCCGAGACACATTCCGCAAGTCGTCGTGCCCGTGCCGCTCGATGAAGCGCGCGACTTCGTTCGCGACGCGCTGAGGGGCACAAGTCTCGTGGACCCCATTGCGCAGCTGGCCACCGGCTGGGTGTTATTCGAGCCACACCTCCGGTTTTCCGCCGTCGATGCTGCGCACACGCGCATCGAGATTGACGTTGTCGGAAGGGTTCGCGGCGCGGAAACCCTGCTGTTCGTTCGGCGCCGAGGTGAGATCGACCGATTCTTCGTCGCAATTCAAGACGCGCTCGATCGGCGGGAAAATTGGCGGCCGCCACCGCCCACGGGCAGCGCATCCATCGAAAGTGCCGACTGATCACCCGCTTGCGTCACTTCTCCATCGTTCGTCGTCCCACGATCACTGGAGCGCGTCGTAAACCTGCTGAGCGTTCAGCTGCTCCTTTCTCAACCAGACGTTGAATTTGGACGCCCTATCGACCGGTGGGTTCGAAGCTACCTCTAGCCCTCCCGCGCGGATTTGAGCCGCCAATCGTAGGCGAAGACGACGCTCATAAAGGAAAACCAGCGGAATGAGATACGCGAACAGGATGGCTCCGGCCACGCCGAACCAGTCAATAGCCGAGCGAAACCCGGAGCTGTTCCGAAGTATGAGCGGGAGGACCAGGGAGGCGGCGAGAAGGCCGAGCACATAGAGAGCGATTTGCACAGATACACACCGGCGGATGCGCCGCACCCAGACTCGGCCGACCAAGTCGATCCATGACTTCGGCCCCTCGGCGGAAGGTCTCTCAAGTGCTTTCATCGGGAGTCCCTTTTTGCGTCTGGTGCGGCTGGATGGGTGGCGTCCCGGGTGGTGGTGTAATTCTCGGCTGGTGAGTGTCACGTCGTGGACGTGGAAAACCATCGTGCGATGGTCAGTGAGAACTGCTTAAAGAAACTCACGGAAGGACACATCGCACGATGGCTCTGGACAATTCTGCCTTGCTTGACCTGCTCGCCCAACTCAAACTCACCGACGTGACCGATCGGATCCGGGTCGCGACCGAGACGCTCTATCAGGAGCTGATCGACGCGGAAGCGACCGCGTTGATCGGCGCCGCCCCGTTCGAACGTTCGCTCGAGCGCACCCAACGCAACGGGGTGAGGCAGCGGTTGCTGACCGCGGCCGCCGGCGATTTGCGGTTGAAGATCCCGAAACTGCGGCAGGGATCATTTCTTCCCGTCGCTGTTGGAGCGTCGCCGCCGGGTCGATCAAGCCTTGTTCGCGGTGGTGATGGAGGCGTATCTGCACGGCGTCTCGACCCGGAAGGTCGACGACCTGGTCAAAACGCTCGGCGCGGATACCGGGATCTCGAAGTCGGAGGTGTCCCGAATCTGCCAGGACCTCGATGCGGAGGTTGCCGCGTTCCGCGACCGTGATCTGACCGCGACGACATACCCGTATGTGTTCCTCGATGCCACGTATTGCAAAGCCCGGGTGAACCGCAGGGTGGTGTCCCAGGCGGTCGTGGTCGCGATCGGGGTCGCCGCCGACGGCCGCCGCGAAGTCCTCGGCTTCGACGTCGGC
>DASYGJ010000358.1:0-39487 GCA_035999915.1 Leifsonia sp. | reverse complement strand
CGACCACAAGTAAGCGCCTGACGCCTCGGGGCGCAAAGACGCGAGAGCGGATCGTCACCGCTGCGGCTGACCTGATGTTCGTTCGCGGCATCGGGGCGACGACCCTTGACGACGTGCTCGCGGCGAGCGGCGTGAGCAAGTCGCAGCTCTACCGTCACTTCGCGGGAAAGGACGAGATCGTGCGGGCGGTCATTGAGCTCATGGGCGAGCGCGTGGTCCTGCGGGAGCGGAACGCGCTCGGACGGGTCTCGACGATTGCGGGACTGCGGCGCTGGCGAGACGCGCTGGTGCAGAACAACGCCCTGCGTCATGGCGCATATGGCTGCGCGCTCGGCTCCTTCGCCTCGGAAGTGGCCGATCACGACGATGTCGCTCGTCAGGCCCTGAACGAATTGTTCGCCGAGTGGAACGAACTTCTTGCGGGTGCCCTCCGGAGGCTCCAAGAAGGTGGCGCGCTTCCGCCCGAAGCGCCCATCGATCTGCTCGCCACCGGACTCCTAGGCGCCCTCCAGGGCGGGTACCTGCTGGCGCAGACGGCCGGCGATGTGACGCCGATGGCAACCTCGATCGATATGGCCCTCACGCATATTGAGAGCCTTTCGGCCGGCTGAGCATCTGTTCCTGCGCGGCGGGGTAAAGAGGACGATTTAGTCCATGAAATATGGTCCTTGTCCCGGTGATATCCGGACAATGTGGACTTTTACGTCCCTTTTGTGCTTAGTATGTTCCCATGATCCGCCAACTGGACGAGATCAACGCGGCTACGAGCTTCGCGCGTTCGGGTCTCGACGAACATCGCTGCGATCAGCGCAAACTGCTCCAAGGAGGTGCCTCATGAAGGCGATAGTGGTGACCGACCAGGCCGAAGGACCCGCCGGGATGAAGATGGTGGACCGCCCGGATCCGCGACCGGCGATCAACGACGTTGTCGTGCGGGTGCACGCCTCCGGCTACGTTCCGACCGAGGTCGACTGGCCGTCCACCTGGACCGATCGTGCCGGTCGCGACCGGGCGCCCTCGATTCTGGGCCACGAGCTGGCTGGCGTGGTCACCGCCCTCGGTTATGGCACGACAGGGCTGTCGTTGGGGCAGCGAGTGTTCGGGATCTCGGACTGGCACCGCGATGGGACGCTCGCGCAGTACGTGGCGGTCGAGTCACGTAACCTCGCGCCGCTCCCCGGCGATGTCGAGTTCACCGTCGGAGCGAGCCTGCCGATCTCAGGCCTCACCGCGTGGCAAGGCCTGTTTCAACACGGCCGCCTGCAGTCCGGCCAGACGGTCCTCGCTCATGGTGCCGCGGGCGCGGTCGGCACGATGGTGACCCAGCTCGCCCGGGAAGCCGGCGCCTACGTCATCGGAACCGGGCGCGCCGCCGACCGGCAGAAGGCGCTCGACTATGGTGCACACGAATTCGTTGACCTTGAGAACGACGCCCTGGAAGACGTCGGCCGTGTGGACCTGGTGTTCGACGTCATCGGCGGCTCCATCCAGGAGCAATCCGCGCTCCTGATCCGCCCGGGTGGAACGCTCGTCACGATCACCGGGCTCGCCGATGTTCGACCCGTGGATGGTCTCTCTTTCGACTTCGTGGTCGAGTCTGTGCCGTCGCAGCTCGCCGAGATCGTTCAGCGCGTCCGCGATGGCCGGCTCCGTACGAACATCGACGAGGTCGCCCCGCTTGAGGACGCCATCGCTGTGCTGAACCCGAGCCAGCGGCGCAAGGGCAAGACCGTCATCAGCATCTCTTCCTGAAGACCCCAAACCTGAGCAGAGAAGAAGGCACGAGCATGCCCGACGCAGACTTTGAGTACCCCGACGAAGCCGGATACCCCGACGGGGTCGGCACCCTGAGCCAGAACCAGACCGTTCTCATCGACGAGGTCACCGCAGACGACCACTCCCCCGCGATCAACTTCTTCGTCGCCGACAACAATGAGATCTTCACCTACGAGGCCATCGCCGGTGACACTGTGATCGGCGGCCTGACCTACATCATCGCCAGCGAGCGTCGTGTCATCCTGGTCGCCGCCGCAGTTTTCCCCGAGTTCCGCGGGCAAGGTGTCGCCACAGAACTGATCCGACGTGTCCTCGACGACGTGCGCACACGCGGCAACACGGTCACCATCCTGTGCCCGATCGTCTGGGCCTTCATCGACCGCAACCCGGAATACTCCGACTTGATCGACCCAGAGCTTCCGGGCGTGGACAAGCGCCCACGCCAGCACTGAAGGACGGCGACACCCCGCGCCTCCGCCTCACGATCGTCATTGGCTCGGGGTGGGTGTTGAGGCTTCGTTCGGCGGGAGTTGGAAGAGTTGGCGGGTGGCGTTTTCGATTGTGTCGGGCGTGCCGGTTTGGAGTTCGTGGATGAGGTGCTCGTGTTTTCTGCGAACGTCTTCCCAGTCGATCTGCAGGTCTTCGAAGGCGACCACGACGTTGTAGCCGAGGGCGGTCGCGGATTGTTCTACGAGCCGGGTCAGCATCGGGTTGGGACACATTTCGGTCAGGGCGACGTAGTACCCGGAGACGCGTTCGATGAACTCTTTACGGTTGTCGTCCCCGATCGCCTCGGTTGCCAGCGCGAGGGTCGCGACAAGATCTGCCCGCTGGTCAGCTGTGGCGGCGCGCAGGGTGATCACGGTCACGCCGGTCACGAGGACGCCGATCGTTTGCAGGTAGTGCGTAGCGTCCTCGTGTCGGGGCCGGACAACCCTGGTGTGCGCTTGCGGGGCCGTCTCGATGAACCCTTCGAGGGTGAGCGCGTAGAGCGCTTGACGGATCGGTGTGCGCGAGATGCCCAACCAGGTCTGCAGCTCAGCATCATCCAAGCGTTCGCCGGGTCTGATATCTCCACTAAGGATCGCGCCGCGGATCGCCTCATAGGCGCGGTCGCGGATGAGTCGGCGCGGGTGCTGCAAGCCATCCAAGTCAGGTATAGGCACGATCACTCCAAATGTGAACCGCTGCCGTTCGGGTACGGACAGAGGAGGCGGTCAGCGTTCCCATTAAACCGCGCTGTCGGCAACGCACACCAGATTGTTGTTACCAATTGACCCTCTAGATTGTTGTATCAATTCAGGGGTATGCTGACTCCGTCGGGCAATCCCCCTTTGTTTCGACCGGGGCACTCGTGCCTCCGCGACAGGTCCGTTCGGGTCGGGCCTTTCGATTGAGTGCTGGGGTCTCGTCGTCGCGAAGACGAGACCCCAGCCCATTTCAGACGGGCATCTCGACTTCCTCTCCCCCTCCCGCCCGCGGACCCACCCACTCCGGGCCTAGATCACGCGGCGTTTGTCAAGCCGCTCGCTGACGACTTCGTCAAGGCGCTCGGTTAGAACGATCGACACTATCGCCCACTGCATCCTCCGGTCAGGCGAACGCGCGTTGAAGCCGCTCGCGTTCATCCCGGGTCAGCGGCAGGATCGAGCCGTGGCTGGCCCCTGCGGGGAGCACGGCTTCTGCCGGGTCCCAACGTGCCGAATCGAGGTGGTCGCTGGTGAGGGCGAGGTAGCGTCGCATCCCGAATTCGTCGACGAACAGATACCAGCCGGCCCCCGACGGGTGCGGCACGACGATGGGACCCTCGCCATGTCGCACATAGTTGCCGCCGATACCCTCCGCGACGAGTTCGTATCGGTCACTCGTCAGTGTTCGGGATCGCTCGACGGTGATGTGCTTCGCCGCCGGCGTCGAAGAGTCGAGCGAGCGCTCGTCTTTGCTGAACCGGTAGAAGTATCCGCCGTCCGTGACCACTGTCGCGTCGATCACCGACCATCCGCGATCGACCCAGATTCGGGCGGGCGTCGCTTCGACGAAATCTGTCGTGTTCGCCCCGAGCATCCGGTGGTAGCTGCGCTCGGTGGAACGGTCGCAGGGATTCGCATACAGGCTGGACGCCCAGTACACGAAGTACGAGCCGGTCGCCTCATCGAACGTCGCCTCGGGGGCCCAAGCATTGCCGGCCTCAGGGGGCGCGACCGCCAGGAGCCGCGGCTCCGACCAGGTCACCAGGTCGGCACTCTCCCACACGACGATCGACCGGCTTCCGTTGCGCACGCTGTCCTCCCACGCGGAGGACGGGTCGCGCTCGGCGATGCACAGATCGCTCGCGAGAAGGTAGTAGCGAGCAGTCTCGCCCGGAAGACCGACGGCCCGGAGGAGGAAGGGATCTCTGACCCCACCCTCACCCACGCTCGAACGCAGGATGGGCTCGCCATTGTTCAGAGCGTGCCAGCGCAGCGGGTCATCCGGCTCGCTCACCGCGAAGCGCACCTGCTCGCCGTCCGGCTCTGCGGCCGACGTGAAGTATGCGAACAGGTAGCCTCCGCCCATCCCTCCGGTCATCCCTTGATGCTTCCTTGCACCAGACCGCTGACGATCTGACGTTGCATAGCGATGAAGAAGATAACCATCGGGATCAGGACGATGACGGTGAGGGTCATGAACGCCGGCCAGTCCGTCGTGAACTCGCCGACGGCCGAGTACACCTGAAGAACCAGCGTCTGCTTGTCAGCGGAGCTGATGAAGACGTTGGGCGTGATGAAGTCGTTCCACACCCACATGGTCTGGAACACGCCGACGGTGACGAGGATGGGCCTGATGAGCGGCAGGACGATCGTCCAGTAGACCCGCAGCGGCCCAGCGCCGTCGAGACGGGCCGCCTCGAGGATCTCCGCCGGCACCGTTCGCATGTAGCCGAGGATCAGGTAGTAGCAGAAGATTGATCCGCAGCTGTAGATGACGATGAGTCCGTTGAGCGAGTCAACCAGGTGCACGCCCACGAGCATCCGGTACAACGGGATGAGCGTGGCCTGGCCCGGGATGATGAACGCTGCGATCAGCACGGCGCCGACGGCGGTGGAGAACCAGCCTTTGCCGATGATCTTGCCGAAGGCCGCGAGCGACCCGATGGCGAGCATCAGCACGATCGAGATGGCCGTGACATAGACCGTGTTGAGGAAGCTCTGAACGACCGGCGTGTTCTGGAACACGTTCACGTAGTTCGAGAAGTCCCAGTGCTGTGGGAGGGCGAGCGGCGCGTTCGCCGTCTCTTCCTGGCTCTTGAACGTGTTGATCAGGATGTAGTAGAACGGCACCGCCATCAGCGCCGCGATCGGGACCATCACGATCGGGATGAGGATGCGTCGCGTCGACTTCACGAGTACCGCCTTTCGAGGACCCGCGAAATCGCGAGCTGGCCGAGGACCACGAGGCCGACGACGATCAGGAAGACGACGGCGAGCGCGGACGCGGCGCCGACCCGGGACTGGGCGATGCCGTCTTCGATCAATGACTGGGTGAGGGTTCTGGTGGCGAACCCTGGTCCGCCCCGGGTCAGGGTGTACGGCAGGTCGTACACCTTGAGGCCGTTGGTCATCAGCAGCAGCTGGCTGACCGTGATCGCCGGCACCAGCAGCGGCAAGGTGATGAACCGGAAGCTCTGCCATCCGCTCGCCCCATCGATCGTGGCGACTTCGTAGTAGTCGCCCGGGATCGATTGGAGATAGGCCAGATACAGGATCGCGTGCCAGCCGGTCAACGCCCAGAGCGTGACGACGACCGTTGAAATCTGCGCGAGGGTGCTGTCGGAGAGCCACGGGATCGGGCCGAGTCCGGTCACCGCGTGGATGACGGCGTTGAGAACGCCGGAACCGAGCGGGTTGAGGATGAAGCCCCAGACGAGTCCGAGAACCGCGACACTCGGAATGGCCGGAAAGAAGAACGCGGAGCGGACGAAGTTGCGGCCGACGAATCGCCGATTGAGAATCAGCGCCAAGGGGATGGCGAACACCGTGACGAGGATGGTCGTCGCGACGGCGTAGAACACGGTGTAACCGAGGGCCGAGAGCATCGAGGGGTCTTTGAACAGCTCGATGTAGTTCGAGAGTCCGACGAACTTCGGGGTGTTCACGTACCCGTTGAAGTCCGTGAAGCTGTAGTAGAGCGACTGCCCCATCGGTACGACGTAGAGGATGAGGAAGACGAGCAGGATCGGGATCAGGAACATCGACGAAGAAACCGCGTCGCGGCGACGCAGCAACCGGGAGCGGGGCTGCGCCGGTGCGACAGCGCGAGTTCTCCGCGTGATCGCTGTGGTGTCGATTGCCACGAGAAATGCCTTTCGATGAGGTGCCTGCTCGGCGGCGCAGTTAGCCTGCGCCGCCGAGCAGGGATGGAGCATCAGCCCTTGAGCGAGGCCAGTTTTGCGTCAAGACCGGCCGCGACCTTCTCCGGCGTGGTCTGACCCTGGATGAGCTGCTGGAGCAGCGAGACGGCCTCCGTGTTCAGCGCGGCCGAGTTGGTCGGCCAGCTGACCTGCGGCAAGTAGAAGTTGCCGTCGCGCACAGCGGTGGACATCGTGGACAGCGCCGGGTCGAGCGTGGGCGTGTAGTCCTTGGTGGTCGTGATCGCCGCGTTCTGCTTCTGGTAGAGCTCGACGCCCTTGGCGCTCTGCAAGAACTCGACGAACTTCTCGGCGGCCGCCGTGTGCTGGCTCTTCGCGTTGATCGCATAGCCGGGCGAGACGGCTCCGGCCCAGTAGGTCGAGCTGTCGCCGGGAACGGCCATGAAATTCATCTTCATCGACGGGGCGGCCGCCTTGATGCCTCCGAGCGCCCAGGAGCCGGTGCCCATCATCGCGACGTTGCCCTTCTCGAACTCCGCCGTGACCTGGTCACCGGTCAGTCCCGCGACAGTGCGAGGCTCGAGGTTCTCGGTGAAGAGCTTGTTCCAGTCCGTGAGAGGTCCGGTCCAGGTCTTGGCGAACGTCGTCTTCCCTGCCCAGATGTCGGCATCCAGCTTGCCGCCGAGCTTCTGGTTCTCGAGGCCGACGAGCGCTGCGAGGCTCACCGGGATCCCATCGGCCGCCTCGTAGAACGGGACGACTCCCGCATCCTTGAGCTTCTTCGACAGGTCGAGGAACTCGGCCCAGGTCTTCGGCGGTGCCGTGAAGCCGACCTTGTTCAGCAGGTCCTGGTTGTAGAGGATGCCGCCGCCCCACGAAGCCGTGGCGACGCCGTACACCTTGCCATCCTTCGTGTAGGTCGCTTTCGCCGCCGGTGCGACGTTGCTGATCCAGGACTCCTTGCTGAGGTCCTTCGCGAACCCGCCGTTCATGATGTCGGTCTTGTTCTCGGCCGTGATGATGAACACGTCAGCAGCCGTTCCGCTGCCGAGACGCGTCTGGAGCGTGGAAACGTACCCGGCCACGGGGGTGCCATAGGAAACGTCCACCTTGATGGACGGGTTCTCCTTCTTGAACTCGTCGAGAACCGGCTTCATCATCTGGGCGTTGTCCCACGAGTAGAAGCTCACGGTCGAGCTCTCGGAGCCGGATCCTGACGAGCATCCGGTCATCGCGACAGCTGCGGCGAAAGCCGTGGCCGCGGCGATCCCGACGGTCAGTCGGCGCCCTGATCTTTTGTTGAGTAGCGACATTGCGTACCTCTCTTGGTTTCTATTGTGCTGCTTGTTCGGGTTGGGTAAATGCCAGGTCCTGTGTGAGGGGAGCTCGTGCAGGATCGACTTTGTGGAGCAGACCGTCGCTGGTATAGCGGAGGCGGTCGATCGCCAGCTCCCGGCGGTATCCGGAGCCGTCGGGGATGGCGAAGCGGTGGTAGGCGATCAGCCAGTCGTCCGTGTTCGGGACGCGGACGATCGAGTGATGGCCGGTGGCGAGGATCCCGCGTTCGGGGATCTTTTCGAGAAGCACGCCGCGATCGGTCCAAGGCCCGAGTGGGCTCGGTGAGGTGGCGTAGTAGACGCGGTAGTTCTCATCCCGGGTGTCGTTCTGCGACCAGGACAGGTAGTAGGTGTCGTCGCGACGGTGCAGCCAGATGGCTTCGCAGAATGCGGTCGGAACCCAAGAGACGACCTTGGCGGCCTCGAACGAGACCATGTCGGGATTGAGCGGCACGATATGGGCGACCGTGTTGCCCCACAGGAGGTAGGGCGTGCCGTCGTTGTCGGTGAAGACCGACGGATCGATCGCCCGCCCGGTGAAGTCGCCCTCGGCCACCAGCGGCCGCCCGAGATCGATGAAGGGGCCGGTCGGCGACGAGGCCGTCGCCACGCCGATGTTTTCCTGCTCGGCCGTGTAATAGAGGTAGTAGAGCCCTCGCCGTTCGGTGGCAGCGGGTGCCCACGCGTGCGCTTTCGCCCACCGGGTGTCCTGCTCGAGGGAGAAGACCTCACCATGGTCCTCCCAGGCGACCAGATCGGTCGAGGAGAACGCTCGGAACGAGGTGGCGCGCCACTGGTCCGAACCGTCGGTGGTCGGGTACAGGTAGTACCGGTTGCCGAAGACGACAAGATTCGGATCGGCGAAGTACCCGTCGAGGATCGCTGGCACAGCCAGCGCCGTTGGTTCAGTGTCTGTGGGTTTCAACGCGCCCTCCCGAGCGTCATGGATCGATACAATTCGGTCGCGTAAGCTGAAGCTTGCGAAGTCGATCGAGCGGAATGAAGCGAATGGTAACGATACAAGACGTGGCCAAGGCCGCGGGGGTCTCCCCCATGACGGTTTCCCATGTCATCAACGAGCATCCGCATGTACGGGACACGACGCGTGCCCGAGTCGTGAAGGCGATGGATGAGCTCGGTTACCGTGTCAACGTGGCCGCCCGCAACCTGCGCTCCGGTCGCACGTACACGATCGGGCTTGCGGTCGCCGAAATCGACCGCCCATACTGGGGACAGTTCGCGGCGCGAATCATCGAGGAGGCGGCCAACCACAACCTCCGGGTCGCGATCGAGCAGACCGGCGCGAGCCGCGAGAACGAGATCGACGCGCTGGCCCTGTCGCGCAATCGCATGTACGACGGCCTGATCCTGAGCACCGTCGGCCTGAGTGCGAGCGATGCGGACATCCTTCGGGTCGACTACCCGGTTGTCATCCTGGGTGAGCGCATCTTCTCGGGGCCGGTCGACCACGTCGCCATGTCCAATGTGGATGGTGCTCACGCCGCCATCTCCCACCTCATCGATCAGGGCTGCCGGCGCATCGCCACAATCGACGACCACAGGCAAGACGAGGTGAGCGTCTCCACACTGCGGTTCGCCGGCTACCGGAAGGCCCTCGAGGAGAGAGGCCTCGACTACGACCCCGCGCTCAGCGTGGAACTTGCGGACTTCTCCTCCGAGGGGGGACGTCGGATCACTGCCGAGTTCATCGCATCCGGAGTGCCGTTCGATGGACTCTTCTGCGTGACCGACTCCGTCGCCCTCGGCGCGCTTCGCGCCCTCAGGGATGCCGGCCTGCGCGTTCCCGAAGACGTGAAAGTCATCGGCTTCGACAACATCAGCGAGGGCAACTTCAGCGTTCCGTCGTTGTCCACCATCGACCCGGACCACGCCGAGATGGCGCGCGTCGCCGTTGACCTTCTGGTGCAGCGGATCAACGCCGGCAAGAACAGCAGTGACTCGCCGACCGAGTTCGTGAGCGGATTCCGGGTCGTTGAGCGGGAGTCGACTGCGCGCTCCTGAGGTCGGGGCAGCCGTAAGGTGGCCCTTCCTCTGTGCTTCGGTAGACAACATCGTCGTTCGCTCCCTGCGATTTGTATCGATACACGGAATCATCGATCATCCAGGACGCTTTGTCAACTCCTTTGTCGCGCCAGCCTCGCAGGTCCTCGAGTTGCGGCAAACCGACCTTCGCGGGCGCCGGGAAGGTCGATCTGCCTCCACTCGAGACCGACACTCACCATGCGGAGCGCGTGGGATTCGAACTCTATCCGCCCTCCCGCGTGCGTGGTTCGCTCAGGCACTGGCGTCGCGCACGGCCAAGTGCTTGTCGGTGATCCGATGGTGGGCGGTGTACCGCGCGAGCACGACGACATCGTCTCCATCGACCACGTACTTGTCGTCGTGCGCCGTCCAGTCCGACCACGACTCGCCGAGCCGTTCCATGACGTTGCTCGTGACACCCTCGGGTGTTCGGTACGTGCCGGCGAGCGGGAAGCCGGCCATCTCGGTCCACCCGTTTCCGGACCGTGTAAAACGTCCCGCGCGAGATCCGGTGCTCGGCGCAGAACGTGCTTACCGCTCCCCTCAGAGCATCCGGAGGCCACTGGACGATGGCAAGACGGAGGATCAACGGGTTCAACACGGCTCATCCCTCGCCGACGTGTCAGAGATCTATTGACTCAGAACTGTCAGGGATGTCCTGACACATAACAGCATTGCGCGACGGTATCGAGCCGGTCTGCGGCGCGCATTCATCATCGGAGACCCGCTATGAACGGGACCGTCTCGCCAGTCGCGAAGGCGCGCTCGTCGAGCTTGCGCCCGAGGTTTTTGATAGTTCGAGCCTCGGCGGGCCGGCGGTCAACGTCGTGGAGCGCTGAGAGGCGGCAACTACTAGTCGAGGACGTCCAGCGGACGGGCCGCCCGAGGGGTCATCCGCCTGTCGATTTCGACAAGAGCTTCGGCATTCAGCTGATCGTTCGCCCGCCACGCGATTCCCAGTTGCATCTCCGCCGCGCCCTGACGAAGGGGAACCGAAATCAGGTGGTTCGCCGACAAGAGGTGGGTGAAGGGGGTGTCCGTCGAGAGCGACCCAAGGGTGATCGCGTCGCGCTCCCGAAGCCGTGTAGGCAAGGTGACCCAGTCACGAAGCTCAATGGTCGACACGTTTTCAATCCCGGCCTCGATCAAGCGGTTTCTCAAAGCGGTCATGGCGACAGGTTGCAACTCGGACGGGAGCATGATGATCTCGCTTCCGGCAAGGTCCGATAACCCCACATTTTCGAGATTGCGAAACTTATGCTCAGGATGCGCAAAAACGCTGAACTGGTATCGCGCAAGCGGCCTTGAAGCGATGCCCGGAATCTCCAGCGGTAGGTGAACGACGGCGATGTCCAGGTCACCGTGTCGAAGCCTGTGCAGCAGGACAGAGGAGATCTCGGTTGTCACGGCAACGTTCGAACCGAACGCCTCCCCGGCGCGCAATCGCAATTGATCGAAGTAGCGGCTCGGTGCCCACGGCGTCGACGCGATGCGGAGCGACCGCTCGCCGCCCACCGCGACCCTGGACACTTCGGCGATCTGCGCCAGCGCCTCGACCGCCGCTGGCAGAAGAGCCGCCCCCAAGGCAGTCAGTTGCAGGTCGTGATACTCGCGCACGAACAAATCACCGCCCAGCTCTCCTTCCAGTTGGCGGATTGTGCGGCTCACAGGCGACGGGGTGAGCAGAAGCGAAGCGGCCGCTCTTCCGATATTGCGCTCGCGCGACGCTGCGACGAACGCCCGGAGCTGGGTTAGTTCCATGGACCCACTTTAGGAACCATCCGAGCGGGCATCCACCAGTTTCGGCAAAGCATTGATAATCGCACCGTGCATTCTGTGACCGATGCATCCGCCATCGCGGGCGCGATTCAGCGTGCAAAACGAACGCTTTTGCTTCGATCACACCGGTGAAATCCTGACATCAAACACCACCGGTACGAGGGAGTACCCCATGAATGCACGACCTGACACTCTTCCGCTCGCCGGAGTACGCGTCCTCGACATCGTCGACGGTCCGCTCCAGAGCACCGGACGCATCTTCGCCGACCTCGGCGCAGAAGTTCTCCGCATCGAACCGGAAGGCGGGGCTCGCTCACGCAAGGAAGGCACGCTCCACCAAGGCACCAGCCTCACCTTCGAAGCACGCAACGCCAACAAGACCAGCGTGGTCGCGCATCCGTCGACCCCCGAAGGTGCAGCCCGCCTCGAGCTCCTGCTTGCAGACGCCGACATCCTGCTCACTGATGCGACGATCCTCGAGCAGCATGAATGGGATTTCGACCTGGACGCGATCCGTCGCGAGCACCCCTCCCTCGTGGTCGCATCGTTGACCGAGTTCGGACTTACCGGCACGCGCAGCGGATGGCTCGGCAGCCCTGACGTTCATTTCGCGATGAGTACCGTGCTCAGCCGCTCCGGACTCCCGGAGATCACCGAGCCCCTTCTTCCACCGGTGTTCCTCGCGTATGAGGCCGCCGCCGCTCAGGCCGCCTGGGCGGTGCTACTCGCGTTCGTGTCGGCGCTCGGCCGCGGAACCGGCGAGTTCGTCGACTTCTCCGTCAACGACGGCCTGATCCAGATTCTCGACCCGGCTCTCGGAATCGGCGGCAGCGCGCGCGCCGGCGAGTCCCTGAAAGACCTGCCACCCGGGCGCCCGGACTCGCGCCACCTCTACCCGATCTTCCCGGTCGCCGACGGATGGGTGCGCCTGTGCATCCTCAGCCCTCGCCAGTGGCAGGGAATGTTTCGCTGGTTGGGCGAACCCGACGAGTTCGCAGACCCCAAGTACAACAACATCGCAGTGCGGTTCGGCGCGATCCGAACGCTCTACCCGATGATCGGCCGGATGCTCGCGCCCTATACGCGAGAAGCAGCGACCGAAGCGGGCCAGTCGTTCGGTGTCCCCACGGCAGGTCTCTCCGACCTGACTGAAGCGCTGCAGACCGACGCCTTCGCCGGTGCAGGATCATTCACCGAGAGCCCCCTGCCGGACGGCCGCACAGTGACCGTCGCCTCCGGCATCTTCGAATTCGACGGAGAGCGCAGCGGCATCCGCACCAACGCGCCCGCAGTCGGAGGTGCCACGGAGCCCCTCCCCGTCCGGGCAGAGCACACCGCTCCGACCTGGCTCACCGGTGAGCGACCGTTCTCCGGGCTGCGCGTCCTGGACCTCGGCGTGATCGTCGTCGGCGCTGAACTGGGCCGCCTGTTCGCCGACTACGGGGCCGAAGTCATCAAGATCGAGAGCACCGATTTCCCCGACGGCAGTCGCGGATCGATGGACGGGTCCGAGATCACAGACGGGTTCGCCGGAGGCCAGCGCAACAAGCGCAGCCTCGGCCTAAACCTGAAAAGCGAGGAGGGCAAGCGCCTCTTCACGCAGCTCATCGAAACCTCGGATATCCTGCTCGCGAACTTCAAACCGGGCACCCTCGAATCGCTCGGCTTCGGATACGCCGAACTGACCGCGATAAACCCACGCATCGTGCTCTCCGAGTCCAGCGCCTTCGGCGACCACGGAGCCTGGAGCCGACGGATGGGATACGGACCGCTTGTTCGCGCCAGCGCCGGCCTTAGCCGCATCTGGAGCTACCCGGATGTCGACGGGTCGTTCAGCGACGCCATCACCATCTACCCCGACCACGTCGTCGGCAGGCTCAATGCGATCGCCGTCACCTCGCTCCTGATCCGTCGATCGATCACCGGTTTTGGGGGGCGCGTATCGACCGCCCAGGTCGACGCGATCTTCTCAGCGATGTCGGAACAGCTGGCACTCGAGTCGCTGGCGCCGGGGTCTGTCCAGGCCCAGGGCAACCATCGGGGAGGGGATGCCCCGCGCGGCATCTTCCCCGCGGCCGGTGATGACCAGTGGATCGTCGTCGACCCGACCGGCTATGAGCAGTTCCGTGCGCTGGCCGCCGCCATCGGTCGCGCCGACTGGCTGGAGGATGACCGGCTTGCCACAGCCGAAGGCAGGCTCGGCCTCGACAGCGAATTACGCGCCGCGCTCAGCGACTGGACCTCCGCGCGCGACGCGAAGGCCGCAGCCGACCTCCTGCAGGAGGCGGGTGTTCCAGCCGCACCGATGATGCGACCGGTCGACTTCGACACGGACGAGCACCTGGCAGCTCGAGGCGTGTTCGGCACACTCGTGCACCCGCTGCGGCCGGAGCCGATGATGACCAACCTCAGCGAGGCGATCTTCGAGTCGATCCCGGCACCGCTCCTCGAGCCAGCGCCCCGCCAGGCTGAGCACACCCGCGAGATCGCGCGTTCCGCCCTGGGGCTCACCGACGAACAGATCGACGCACTGCTTCAGACCGGCGACCTGCAGGTCCACCCCGCCGTCGACCTGCAGCGCGCGTAAGAATCATCAGAGACACGAGAAAGGCATCCTCCCGATGACCATCGACACTGCTGTCCCGATCGAGGTGAACGCGAACGGCGCCGTCCTCGTCGAGCAACGCGGACACGTCCTCCTCATCACCCTCAACCGGCCGGAGGCGCGCAACGCCGTCAACCTCGACCTCACGGTCGGCGTCGGCGAAGCACTCGACTATGCCGAAGCCGAATCCTCGGTCTGGGTCGTCATCATCACCGGCTCGGGCGACAAAGCCTTCTGCGCCGGCGCCGATCTGAAGGAGGCCGCAGCCGGCAGGCTGAACGGCAACGGCGACGAACGCCTCGCCCGCTGGGGCTTCGCCGGCTACGTCAGCCACGCGATCTCTAAGCCAACGATCGCTGCCGTCAACGGCTTCGCGCTGGGAGGCGGCACCGAATTGGTGCTCGCCAGCGACCTCGCTGTGGCCGCCGAGTCGGCGTCGTTCGGTCTCCCCGAAGTCAAGCGCGGCATTTTCGCCGGGGCCGGCGGGGCATTCCGACTGCCCCGACAGATCCCCCAGAAGGTCGCGATGGAGGCGATCCTCACCGGCCAGCCGATCCCCGCCCAGCGTGCATCCGAGCTCGGCCTTGTGAACCGGGTGGTACCGCTCGAGAACCTGCTCGACGAGGCCCTCGCACTGGCCGAACTGATCTGCCAGAACGCGCCGCTCGCGGTACAGACGAGCAAACGTATTGCTCGCGGCATCACCGATCAGCATGTCGCCGCCGAAGACGGCGACTGGGCGCGCACCGCCGCGGAAGGTAAGAACCTGATGCGCAGCGAGGACGCCCGCGAAGGCTTGGTCGCGTTCGCCGAGAAGCGGGCACCGCAATGGAAGGGACGCTGACAATGGCACAGAAAGCAGCCGCGATAGCCGGTCTCGGAATCACCGAGCTCGGCAAAGTCTACGGACGCACCGCGCCCCAGTTCGCTGCCGAAGCCGTGACCCTCGCCGCTGCCGACGCCGGACTCGCGCTCGGTGACATCGATGGGTTACTGGTATCCGGCGGGATCGGCACCGAAGTCGGACTCAACACGCAGGGCGAACTGGGCCTACGCGACCTGAAGCTCCTCACCCAGATGCAGGGCTACGGATCGACCGCCGGCCAGATGGTGCAGTACGCGGCAATGGCGGTCGCGAGCGGCATGGTCGACACGGTTGCGTGCGTGTGGGCGGATGCGCCGCTCACCGAGAACCGCGGTGGTGGCGATGCCTACCGCGAAGCAACTGCCCTGCCGAAGGGCTTCATGGGGCTCAACGCCTCGTCGTCCCTGTACAGCGCCAACACGTTCTACGCTTTGGCCGCGCGCCGCCACATGGAGACGTATGGCACGACGAGCGACCAGCTCGGTCACGTCGCCGTCGCCCAGCGTGATTGGGCGACGATGAACCCGCGAGCCCAGTTCCAGAAACCCCTGACCCTCGACGAGTACCATGCGTCGCGGTACATCGCTGAGCCGTTCCACCTGTTCGACTGTTGCCTGGTCTCCAACGGCGGAATCGCCGTAATAGTTACGAGCGCGGAGCGCGCTGCCGCGCTTGCTCAGCCTGCGGTTGGTGTCCTCGGCTGGGCGCAGGCGCATCCCGGGAAATCGTTCGTCCGCAACGACGATTTCGGGCTGGTCACCGGCGCCGCACGTTCAGGGCCGGCCGCACTCCGGATGGCGGACACGACCCTCGACGAGATCGACGTCGTCGAACTCTACGACTGCTACACCTATACGGCCGTCATCTCACTCGAGGACTACGGGTTCTGCGCCAAGGGCGAAGGCGGCGCCTTCGTCTCCGAACCTGGGATGCTCGGCCCGGCCGGCAAGCTCAAAGTCAACACGGGCGGCGGCCAGCTCTCCTCGTACTACATGTGGGGTATGACCCCACTCTCGGAGGGCATCATCCAAGCCCGGGGTCAGGCCGGCGAACGCCAGGTCGAGAACCACGACCGCGTGCTCATCTCGGGCAACGGCGGCGTCCTCGACCACCACTCGACCCTCGTCCTCGGCACCCTCTAGGAGACGCAATGCCACTGTTCCCCGTGCGGCGCGACGCCGCAAGCGCAGCCTTCTTCGACGGCACCGCGGAAGGAAAGTTCCTCATCGTCCGCGACACGTCGACCGGTGAGTTCCTCGACTCGAAGACCGACGTCGCGCTCTGGTCCGAGCGCTACGAGTATGTGGCCGCCGCCGGTACCGGCGAGATCGTCAGCTGGTCGGTCGTCCACGGCCGAGGCAGCGATGGCGCCCCGAACCGGGTCGTCGTCGGTGTCGTACAGCTCGCCGAAGGCCCCTGGTGGTGGGGCGAGCTCGACGCGGACCCCGACGCGGACCTGACCGGAGCCGCTGTCCACGTCACCTTCGTGCCGACCGGAACCGGAGATCGCGACGAGACAGCACCGGTCTGGGCGGTCACCGCAGGCTAGACGAACGCCCGCGCCCCGCCCGAGCGGACGAAATCCAGGTGCATCGCCGTCTGGCTGAGCGCCGAGAGCAGATAAAACCCGGACAGCTTCTCCCAACCCGCCGTCCAGGTGAGGCCGCTCGCGATGCCCCACACCGATGCATCCGGACGCTCGTCGAGCGCTGCGAGAACCTCACGCGTGCGCCTGAGGTGGTGCTCGGAGATCTGACGACATCTCTCTGCCAGGCCGAAGAACCGGTAGCCATGGCCTGGGCACACCTCGTGATCGTCGAACAGCGCAACCCGGGCGAGCGACCCCAGGTAGTCGGCCATCGCGTTGGTTTCGGTGCGACCGCCGAGCCCGAGCCCGGAGTAGATCGTCGGCAGCACGTGGTCGCCGGTGAAGATCAGCCTGTGCTGAGCATCGCGCAGACAGATATGGCCGGGCGTGTGCCCTGGTGTGAGCAGCACTTCGAGTTCGCGTCCCGGGATCGGCAGCAGGTCGCCGTCGTCGACCAGCAGGTCCGCATCCGCCGACGGCGGCGCCGCCGAAGAGATCGCCCGCAGGTCGAGTTCGCCCCGGCGCTCGCCCGGCACACCCCATCCTTCGATCTCGTGCGCGGCCGCCTCGGCCGGTACTCCGCCGGCCATCCCATCCTTCGCCTGCTGCTCGAAACGATGCATGACGACGGGTGCGCCGGATGCGGCGCGCAACCTGTCGGCCATCCCCAGGTGGTCCTGATGAAGATGCGTGACCGTGATGGTGCGCACATCGCCTGCGTTTCGACCGAGCTGGGCGAGGGCCGCGCCGAGGACCTGCCAGTTCTCATCAGACCCCCAGCCCGGATCGATCACATGCAAACCCCGCGTCTCATCTTCGATGAGATACAGGGCACTGAATGGGATGTGGCCACCTGGCATGGGCATGCCCACTGACCATGTACCGGGTGCGACCGATTCCAGCCCAGGGACGCGGACGTCATCCATTCATTGACTCCATTCAGCCTGGTGCGACCATTCGATTCTGCACCCTCTGGACCATGCGAATCGCTCGGTCGACCGGTGCGTGACTTCCATCCGGCCAGGGACACCGTGGTATCCAGGAATTGCAGAGTTGCCCACCACTTGGGTGCCAATTGCAGCTATCCCACAAGGCTTGGCCCCAGGTGAATTCACGAGGATGTCGTCGGATTGGGGGCAAAATCGGCATTTAGGCCAACGGTAAATTTGCTCTGATCAGGTATTTTGTACCGCCGGAGGGCGTGGGATTCGAACTCTAGCGGTGGGCCCAGAAGCGCCTAGTTGGCTGATGTAATCCTCATGGATCCGCCGTCTTGGCGCCATCGTCCTGCTCGCGGTCGGGGCGACCACCGGGGCGGTGCCGCTTCGGTTCGATCGCTCATCCCCCACCCGCACAGCCGGTCCGCGCGTCTTGCGTGTCTATGCATTAGAGTCGTGGACCATCACCGTCGGCTTGATCGCATACGAGCGCAGGCGTCGTCCCGGCGCGAGGATTGAGAGCCGACCCCGTTTCGGGGTCAGGCGATGACCCCCTCGGCAGCCAATGCCGGCCAGGTGTCGGGGCAGTGCCCGGCCACCAGGCGAGCACCCTCGTCGCGTGCAAGGGCGACCAGACGATTGTGCGAGTGTCGTACGAGGGGCGCGTCCGCTGGCACAGCGTGTGTCCCGACCACTCGGTCGAGGTCAATCCCCCTCTGCAAGTCAATCGCATCCATAGCGAAAATCCACGTTCCCGACTCGGCCATCCTCACTCGGTACGACATATGCCCCGGCGTATGCCCTGGTGTCGAGACGGCGTCAATTCCCGGAGCGATGACCTCGTCGCCGTCGAGGATGCGCCACCTGATGGCCGGGTCCTGGTAGTCCTCCCGGAGGTACGCATCGTGTCGCGTCGCTGCGTTCATGGCGAAGTCGAGCTCTCGCCGTTGGACGCAGACCTCGACCCCCGCCTCAGCCAGGTGCCGCAGGCCTCCGGAGTGGTCGAAGTGCAGGTGCGAGATCGCGGCGAGCACGAGATCGCTCGGTGCGAGCCCATGCTGGGCGAGTGCATCGATGAGAGGGTCGCCATCCGTGAGGAACTCGGGCAGGCCTGCCGGCGCGTAGAGGTCTCTGTCGGGGTTCGGACCGCGAAACCTCCGCGCGTCCGTGCCGGTGTCCAGCAGCACCCAGCCGATCGCGGTGTCGACGAGGATCGCACAGACGGGCTCGCGCAGGATCTCGTCGCTACCGCCCTCCATCGAGATCGACTCAGGGATCTGATCCCATGCGAGCGTCAGGCAGATCAGCCGCCGACCTGCTTCGGTGGCCAGCGGAGATTGGATATCGGATGAGTCCACTTCTCGACCTTCCTGGTCAACCGCGAGGGCGGGCGGAGGCAATCAGCATGTCGAGACCCAGTTCGAAGGCGCGTGTGGCGACGGGGTCGGCGGGATCCTCGTCGCCAAGCGTCTCGAATGCCGCGGCAAATCGCGGGAACGAGTCCTCCTGCCCCGTCGGATCGAAGACGACCGTCGGACCAGACATGTCCATGACGCTGCCGAGGATGAAGGACTCGAACGCTGTCAGCAGGGGTAAGACATCGCGACGCGGCCACCCGGCCGCCTCGGCAGCCACCACGAAGTCTTCGTACTCGGCGAGCAGCACGGGCGCCGAGATCCGCTCCGTCATCAACAGGGGCACAGCCCGAGCGTGCCTCGCGAACGCTCGCCGGTACGACCTGGCCCAGGCTCGGAGAGCATCTTCCCACGGGAGTTCACGCAATGGCCTCGAGTCGATGCGCGCCGAGACCAGCGCTCGCACGTCTTCGACCATCGCGGCTCGATTCGGCACGTGGTTGTACAGCGAAGCGGGGTTCACCCCGAGTCGCGCAGCGACACGGCGGATGCTCGCGCCTTCCGGCCCATGACGATCGACGAGCGCGAGCGCCGTGCGCGCGATGAGATCCCGGCTGAGTATCGGCGTGGACGGTCTACCGATGACGTACCTCCCAAAGGTCCCTCCTGAGCTTACGCACCCGTCCCAGCCGTCCGTGCCGGCGAGTCTCGAAATAGTTGTGGTGCCCATAAAACAATCAGTGTATGTTTACGGCCATGTCTACGGAAGCCCCCAGTGTCGTCGAAGCCGACATTGACCGCCTGCGCGCCGCGCTCGACGCGGGAGAGGTGACCAGCGTGGAGCTGGTTGCTCGGTATCTGAATCGGATCGCGGCGTACGACCGGAGCGGCATCCGTCTCAACGCAGTGCCCGTGTTGAACGCCTCGGTCTTCGACGAGGCTCGTGACTCTGACGTCCGCCGCGCCCGAGGCGAGTGCCGCGGTCCTCTCGACGGCATCCCCTTCACGGCAAAGGACAGCTATCGCGTCGCCGGTCTGACCGTGGCCGCCGGGTCGCCGGCGTTCGCCGATCTGATCGCAGGCGACGACGCGTTCGCGGTGGCACGACTGCGGGAGGCGGGCGCGATCCTTCTGGGACTGACGAACATGCCCCCGATGGCGGCCGGCGGCATGCAGCGGGGTCTCTATGGTCGAGCCGAGTCGCCGTACAACGGTGACTATCTCACCTCGGCGTTCGGCTCCGGCTCCTCCAATGGATCCGGGTCGGCGACCGCGGCGAGCTTCGCCGCCTTCGGACTCGGCGAAGAGACCTGGTCGTCCGGTCGCGCTCCCGCCTCGCACAACGCGCTGGTCGCCTACACCCCGTCACGCGGAGTGATCTCAGTGCGAGGGAACTGGCCGCTCGTGCCGACGATGGACGTCGTCGTCCCACACACCCGCACAATCAAGGATCTCCTCCACGTCCTGGACGCGGTCGTCGCGGACGATCCGGACAGCAACGGCGACTTCTGGCGCATGCAAACGTGGATCCAACTTCCGCGCCCGTCGGAGGTCCGCCCCGAGTCATTCGCCGACTTGGAACCGCTGCCGCTCGAGGGTCTTCGCCTTGCCGTGCCCCGCATCTACATCAACCAGGACCCGGATAACGCGTCCCCGATCGTCACCCGTGACAGCATCCTGCGCCTCTGGGGAGACCTTCGCGCTGACCTCGAGGCCGCGGGCGCCCAGGTGGTCGAGGCCGATTTCCCGGTCGTGGACCGCTACGAGAAGCTGCACCCCGGAGACCGCGACTTCCTCGATCGCGGGTTCGTTAGCCGTCAGTTCCTCGACGACGAGGTCGGCGACCTCGCAGTGTGGGCCATGGATGCCTTCCTGCACCAGAACGGGGATCCGACTCTGAACAGCATCGCCGACGCTGATGCCGCGAAAATCTTCCCGCAACCGCCGGATGCGCTCCCCGACCGGTATGGCCTCCGGCACTACGACATCTCCTACGACATCGGCGACTACGTCGAGCGGGCCCGGGAATGGCAGCCCGACTGGCGGAACATCAGCAGCCTCGAAGACGGGCTGCGCGGACTGGAACGCACCCGCCGGGAAGACTTCGAGAAATGGCTCGACGACCGCGGTTTCGATGCCGTCATCTTCCCCACGCAGTCCGACGTCGGACCGGCGGACGCGGATGTCAACCCCGCCTCGGCAGAGAGAGCGTGGCGCAACGGCGTCTGGGTTTCGAACGGGAACCTCGTGCCGCGTCACCTCGGGATCCCCACGGTCGTCGTTCCGATGGGCACCATGGAGGACACCGGGATCCCGGTGGGACTCACGATGGCCAGTCGAGCCTATAGCGACACTCGCCTGATCCGACTGGGCTTGGCGATCGCCGCTCTGCGCAACCGGCGCACCACGCCGACGCGCACTCCCACCCTCGACGACGAGGCTGTGTTCGCGGAGTCGCGGCCGCCGGCGGACACCGGCCTCCGCATCAACATCGACGTCGTCGCGGTTGAGCGCCAGGGTGCACGTACCGTCGTGGAGTTCTCTGCGACGATCGCCGGCGGCCCGGCCATCGACATCGGCGCATACGTCGACGGCGTTCGCGTTGACGCAACGCTCACCGGAAACCGACTCACCGGTTCCACCGAGGTGCCGCTGGGCAGTTACCTCGAGCCGGTCAGCACGTGGATGGCTCCCTTCGGCCCGCTCGTTGTCCTCATCGCACGGGATGCCGCTGGCGGTACTGTCGGGGCCGTCGCCACCACTCCCCTTTCTCCTCTCTGACACACCATCACCCGGGAACCCCCATGTCTGAATTCTTCGACTACTTCGCACACGTGGATCTGCCCACACCCACCCTCTCCGCCGACGAGGTGACAACGCTGTTCGCCACGGAGTTCGGCGTCGCGGTCGATGTTCACCCGCTGGGCAGTCAACAAGATCAGAACTTCCGCGTCTTTCCGGCCGGCTCGCACAGCCCGTTGGGCGTGCTCAAGCTGAGCAACCCCGCCTTCAGCGGCAGCGAGATCGAGATGCAGGATGCCGCGGCTGCGCATGTCGCCGACGCAAACCCCCAGCTGCGGATTCCCCGTCTCGTCGAGGGTCCCCGCGGGGCGATGTCCGCCTGGTGGCGTTCTTCCGAAGGCCACCTGCATGCGCGGGTCATCGAGAACATCGCCGGCACGACACTCATGGGCTCCGAATACCTCTCCCCCGCCACGGTCAGGGGCATGGGCTCTCTGGCGGCCGCGATCAGCCTCGGACTCGCCGATTTCTCCCACCCGGCCGGCGCACGCGTCCTTCAGTGGGATCTGCGTCACGCAGAGCGCGTGGTCGACACACTGCTGCCCGGCGAACCGGACCCGGAGGTACGGGCGACGGTGTTGCACGCCGTCGACGCCGCCCGAGCTGCGCTGGGACCCGTGCAGGACGAGCTCCCCACTCAGTTCGGGCATTTCGACGTCACCGATGACAACGTCCTGCGGGCGGCCGGAACGGCTGTGCCCGACGCGGTGATCGACTTCGGCGACGTCTGCTCTTCGTGGCGTGTGGGAGAGCTCGCGGTCACCGTGTCGTCCATCCTGCATCACAGCGGGGCGAGGCCTGAGAGCACGCTGCCCGCCATCGAGGAATTCGATCGGGTCCGGAAACTCACGGATGCGGAGATCACGGCGTTGTGGCCCCTCGTCGTCCTGCGAGGGGCAGTTCTGGTTCTCAGCGGCCGCGCCCAAGTGCGTCTCGACGAGGGCAATTCCTACGCCACCGTCGCGCTCGACCGCGAGCTCCGGATCCTCGAGCAAGCGGTATCGATCCCGCTGCCCGTGATCACCGCCGCGATCCGCACCGCACTGGGACGAACCGTCGAGACCCAGCGGCCCTGGGCGATCGACGCCCTGCTGCCCCGGCTCTCCCCGCACGTGGAACTCGACGCATCCCCGGAATCACCGCTCAACGACGCCGGGGCGTGGCTCGACGCGACGACCTTGGATGCTGCAGCTCTCGCTGCGCTCGACGATGGCGCAGCGATCGTCACGGTCCCAGCGTGGCGTGCCCGACTGACCGGGACGACCGAGCCGCTGCCGTCCACAACGGAGACGATCCCGACCGGCGCGATCCTGTGGCTGGCCGAACCGACCAGGCTGCACGCGTCCGCGGGCTCCGTCACGGAGACCGATGGGGTTCTATCGTGGGCGTCGGGCGATGAGCAAGTGACGATCTCTGGCGCCACAGGTGTCTCGGACGAGCTCCCCGCACGGACACGACTGGTCGTTCAGCGTTCCCGGACGGGCGTCACCCCGCCCGCTCGAACCACACCGGTACTCGCGGCTGCCTGGCGTACGGTCGCCGGGGACCCGGGCGCAGCCATCGGCGTACCTGCCGCGGCGCCGGTCGACGACGATGTCCTGGCCCGCAGACACGGGGTACTCGCCGAAGTCCAGGAGCACTACTACGACGCTCCGCCACGCATAGAACGCGGCTGGCGCGAATACCTCATCGACGTGAACGGTCGCGTCTACCTCGACATGGTCAACAACGTTGCCTCCGTCGGTCACGCGCACCCGCACGTCGTCGACGCCGCCGCACGCCAGATGCACCTCCTGAACACCAACTCGCGCTTCCACTACCGCGCGATCGCCGACTATGCCGAGCGCATCGCGGCCACCCTGCCCGACGAACTCAACACGGTGTTCTTCGTCAACTCCGGGTCCGAGGCGACCGACCTCGCAATCCGCCTCGCCATGGCCGCGACAGGTCGGCCCGACATCGTCGCGATGAGGGAGGCCTACCACGGATGGACCTACGCCAGCGACGCTGTGTCGACGTCAGTCGCCGACAACCCGAACGCCCTGGCGACCCGACCCGGGTGGGTGCACACCGTCGACGCGGCGAACCCGTATCGCGGCCGCCACCGCGGCCCTGACTCCGACCGCTACGCGCCCGAAGCCGTCGCCGTCATCGACGACCTCGCGGCGTCCGGACGTCCCCCGGCCGGCATGATCTGCGAGACCTACTTCGGAAACGCCGGCGGCGTGGCCCTACCCGACCACTACCTCTCTGCCGTCTACGCTGCGATCCGGCGTCACGGCGGTCTAACCATTGCCGACGAGGTGCAGGTCGGTTACGGAAGGCTCGGCGACTGGTTCTGGGGCTTCGAACAGCAACGTGTGGTGCCCGACATCGTCGCCGTGGCCAAGTCCATCGGCGGAGGTCACCCTCTCGGTGCGGTGATCACGCGTCGGGAGATCGCAGACCGCTACCGCTCGCAGGGATACTTCTTCTCCTCGACCGGCGGCTCACCTGTCTCCGCGGTGATCGGCATGGCCGTGCTCGACGTCATCCAGGAGGAGGGTCTTCAAGAGAACGCCCGCATCGTCGGAGCGCACCTGAAGCGACGCCTCGAACAGCTCGGGCAGGTTCACGAAATCGTCGGAACCGTGCACGGATCGGGCCTGTACCTCGGGCTGGAATTCGTGCGCGACCGCGAAACGCTCGAACCCGCCACGGCCGAGACCGCTGCCATCTGCGCGCGGCTGCTCGAGCTCGGTGTGATCATGCAACCGACCGGCGACCACCAGAACGTCCTCAAGATCAAGCCGCCCCTCGTCGTCACCATCGCTTCGGCCGACGCCTTCGTCGACGCGCTCGATCGAGTGCTCAGCACCGGATTCTGACCACTCCACTCCACTGAGAAAGAAGACACCATGTGGCGCATGCCCGCCGAAACCACCCGACACGAACGCACCTGGATGGCGTTCCCCCGTGAAGGGTTCACGCTGGGAGAAGGAGCCGAGACCCGGGAGGAAGGCTATCGCGCCTGGACCGACGTCGCTCACGCCGTCCTCCAGTTCGAGCCGGTGAGCATGGTGGTCGATCCGACCGAGATCGCGCGCGCCCGGCGGATGCTGGACTCGGCGATCGAGATCATCGAAGCGCCCGTCGACGAGTTCTGGATGCGCGACATGGGTCCCACGTTCGTCGTGGACAGCGACCGGCCGGACGTCCTCGGCGCAGTGGACTGGATCTTCAACGGTTGGGGGGCACCGGACTGGGCTGAATGGCAGAAGTCTGCTGCGATCGCCCGCCTCGTCGCCGAACATGTTGGCTCTGAGATCATCGACTCCCTGCTGGTAGCTGAGGGCGGCGGCCTGCACGTCGACGGCGCCGGAACGGTATTACTGACTGAAACCGTGCAGCTCGACCCTCGACGAAATCCCTACGCGGATCGCGCACGCGTGGAGAGAGAGATGGCTCGCACCATTGGCGCAACGGACGCGATCTGGCTTTCACAAGGACTCACTCGGGACTACGACGAGCTCGGTACCAACGGACACGTCGACATCGTCGCCACGCTCGCGTCACCGGACCATGTCCTCGTACACGAGCAGACGGACCCCTCCCACCCCGACTACCAGGTCTCGCACACGATTCGCGGCGAGCTGGAAGCGGCCTTCGCCGCACGAGATCGATCGGTCACCATCACCGGCGTACCGGCACCATCGAGACTGCGTGACGCGCACGGCTGGGTCGACTGGAGCTACATCAATCACCTCGTCACCAACGACGGAGTCGTGGCCTGCGGCTTCGGTGACGACATCGCCGATGCGCGTGCGCGGGAGATCCTAGGCGCCGCCTACCCCGGGCATCGAGTCGTCACCGTCGACGCCCGACCGCTTTTTGACCGTGGCGGCGGCATCCACTGCATCACCCAGCAGCAGCCCGCCCTCGGATAAGAAGGAATGATCATGTCAGAACAATCCAACGACGTAGCCATCGTCACCGGCGCAGGGAGCGCTGAAGGCATCGGCATGGCTGCTGCGCGCCACCTCGGCCGAAACGGAATGCGGGTCATCGTCACCTCCACCACCGGCCGTATCCACGAGCGAGCGGCAGAGCTGCGCGAAGCGGGAATCGAAGCATCCGGTATCGTCGCCGACCTCACCGTGCAACGTGACGTGGACAACCTCGTCACGACCGCCACCCAGACCTTCGGAGCTCCGACCGTCCTGATCAACAACGCCGGGATGACATCCCTGTCGAGTCCGGACAGCCCTGCGTCCATCGACGAAATATCTGTCGAACAGTGGCGCCTGTCGATTGAGCGCAACCTCACCACTGCGCTGCGCATGACACGTGCCGTCCTCCCTGGAATGCGCGTCGACGGATATGGTCGCATCGTCAACGTCGCATCCATCTCCGGTCCCGTGATGGCCTACACCGGGGACGTCGCCTACCACGCTGCCAAGGCCGGGATGTTGGGCCTCACGCGTGCCTCTGCGCTCGATGTGGCGACCTCCGGCATAACGGTCAACGCCGTGGCACCCGGGTGGATCGCAACCTCGTCCTCCAGCGAGCACGAGCTCGACATGGGCCGCGCGACGCCGGTCGGCCGATCAGGCACCCCCGGCGAGGTCGCCGCAGCCATCGCCTTTCTGGCGAGCAACGAGGCCTCGTACATTACCGGGCAACTCATCGTTGTTGACGGCGCAAACTCCATCAATGAGGAACGAGGCCTCTGAGCCGCAGCGTTCTCCACATCCAACTCATCCAACTCCCCCTCACCACCTTCAAGGAAGCAGGTTGCGTCATGTCCGAATACCAATACCCTCAAACTGCCTTAGCAGCCGAGGCGGTCGGGCCCGTCCAGAAGCTCGCTCGCACACTCGGGGTCGGCGGCAACGTCCTCCTCACATTGTCGTCGATCTCTCCCGCGGCCAGCGTCTTCATCCTCGGAGGGGCGGCACTGTCTTCCTACGGCACCGGAGTCTTCTGGGGATTCCTGATCGCCGGCGTCATCAGCCTTCTCGTCGCGTTGTGCTACGCAGAGCTGGGCTCGCGCCATCCGATCGCGGGCGGGGACTATGCGCTGGTGAGCCGCACGCTAGGTCCCGCGTCCGGATCCGCCGTGTTCGTACTCGGACTCATCGGCCTGCCGCTGTCGCAAGCGATCTTCGCCCTCGGCGTGTCGGACTACCTCGGTGTGACGTTCGCCGGACTTGACCCCATCGCCACCGCGTTGGTGGTCACGCTGATCGCCACGTTCGTCTCGTGCCTGAACATCCGGACAAACGCCTGGGTGACGGGCACCTTCCTTTTCGTGGAGATGGCCGCCATCGCATTGCTGACGTTCCTGGGCGCAGTGCACATCGAACGCCCCCTCACCGATCTTCTGAATCCGGAGGCTCTGAACTCCAGCGGAGCTCTCGCGCCCATCGGCGTAGCAGGGCTGGTCCTGGTGGTCACGCAGGGCGTCTTCGCACAGTACGGATACGGCGGCGCGGTGTACTTCGCGGAAGAGACGATCCGTCCCCGTCGCAACGTAGCCAGAGCCGTGATCTACTCCGCCATCATCACAGTTATCGTCGAGACCGTTCCGCTGATCTTCGTGATGCTCGGCGCCAACTCCATCAAGGGTCTGGTCGGCGCGAACCTGCCGGTGGAGGCGTTCCTCGAGCAACGCGCGGGCCACGCTGTCTCCGTCTTCGTGCTGCTCTCGATGGCGCTGGCCATCCTCAACGCCAACATCGCCCTCAGCCTCCAGGCCGGGCGCCTTCTCTTCGTCGCCGCTCGTGATCATGCCCTTCCCGACTTCCTCGCCAAGCCCCTCGCCCGTGTATCGGGTGTAGCCCACATGCCGCGGGTTGCGACCATTGTCATGGGGGTCCTCTCCGGACTCGCCTGCCTGATTCCGATGACCGTCCTCGTCAACGCCACAGGCTCCACCGTCGTCACCGGATTCGCCTTCATCGCTCTGGCAGCCATCGCCGTGCGACGCCAGAGACGAGACGACCAACCGGCCGACCTGTACCGCATGCCCTGGTGGCCGCTCCCAGCCCTCGTCGCTCTCGTGGTCATCGCAAGTGTGCTCATCCTAGGCGTGCTCGATCCGACCCAATGGGTAAGCCTGAGCATCGCAGGCGGGATCGTCGTCGCCGGTTACGCCTACTACTTCGCCTACCTCCGCTCGCGCGGCATCGACCGGTTCCTCCTCGACGCCGACGCCGAAGCCGACGCCGACGCCGACGCCGACGCCGAGTGATCCTGTGGCGCGACCAACTCACGGTGCAGCCGTCGAACTCAACTCTCAAGAGCCCGGGCGAGGCACCGAAGCGTGACCGTGAGATTCTGCGTAGCCATCGACTAACAAACGGTGCATGTTTTTTCTTGTGGACCTGAAGACGTGCTCACCAATCATTCACAGCCGCCACACGATCCGTGACGCGCGGCGAGGACAATCCCTCCTCCGTCGTGCATCGGCTTCCTCTTGAGGGCTTAGCACACGTCATGCAAGACCTGACGCCTGAGGCCGAACCACCAGGGCTGCGGGCAGAATGCGATCGAAGCTGTACAGATGCCGCCGCCACGTTCAGGCGGTTCTTCCAGAACCTCGTCAAAACTACGGTCAGCGCACTCGAAACCCCTGCTCTCGACGCTGCTTCGCCGCCCTGCCGCCCTAAGGAGGGTTCATGCCCATCAGACCCGATCAGATCTTCACGCAGGCCCTGGACGACGCCGCCGCCCATCTCCCGGAGATCGCGCGAGGTGACGCGCTCGGTCTTCGGGCCGCGCTCGATCCGATACTCCTCGAAGAGTCACGCCGGATCTCGCCGATCCCCGACGTCTCACGTCGCGATATCACCGTCTCGGCCGATGACGGGGCGACCCTCCTCGCCCGCTGGTACACGAAACGGGGGTCGAGTCCTGGCTCTGCAGCCCTCTTTCTTCACGGCGGCGGACTCATCGCTGGCTCAGTGAAGATCTATGATCCCTACGTCGCCCAACATGTGCATTGGTCGGGGGTGCCGATGCTGTCCCTCGACTATCGCCTGGCACCCGAGGCGACGGGCGACACGCCCGCGCGCGACGCCACAGCGGCGTTGCGATGGCTTCGCGAACACGCCGAGGAACTCGGTGTCGACGCGGGACGCGTGGGCGTGATGGGGGACTCCGCGGGCGGGGGTGTGGCCGCCGCGACAGCCATACTCGCGCGCGACGAGGGCATCGAAATCGCGCAGCAGATCCTCATCTTCCCCATGCTCGACGACCGCACCACCCAGGAGGATCCGTCCCTCGGCCGGCTCGTCACGTGGACGCACGAAGACAACTACACCGGCTGGCACGCCCTGCTCGGGGATGCGATCGCGACTGCCGGCGTCCCCGCATCCGCCGCTCCTGCCCGGCTCGACAACTTCGCCGGTCTCGCGCCCGCGTATATCGAAGTCGGGGCCGTCGACCTCTTCAGAGATGAAGATATCCGCTACGCCTGCCGGCTCCTGCAGGCGGGTGTGCAGACCGAGCTGCACGTCCATCCCGGAGCCCCTCATGCCTATGACTCGATGGCGCTCGACTCTCCGTTCGCGAGTCGGTGGCGCAAAGACCGCACCCGTGTACTGAAAAGCCTGTGATGACGTCGGCACACCAAGCGAGGTGAAAGGCCCAGGGTAGCCGGAGCGATGAGCAGCGTGCTTTGGCGTACGCGCGAGTGGCGCCGTGACGTCGCTACGCTCCCTGCGCTTCTTCTATGAAGCTTCCGTATCTCGTCAACCCGCGGTTTCAGCGTTTGGGAGCCTGACCCGGTTCTCCGGACGCGGTTGTTGTGTTGAGCATGCCGCGATCTCGGCGGCCGTGCGAAAGGCTTCGAACTCGATCGGGCTGAGATAGCCCATGGCCGTTCCTCGTGAGCTCATGACAACTCGATGTTGGTTCCCGCTGCGTCGATCAGGCTTATCCACACTTCCAGCTTGATGTCTCCGAACCGGCCGTTCCAGTCGCTCACCACCCGGTCGCTGAGAGTCTGGAATCGAGGCTGGAGGTAACCATCGCTGGTGGCGAACGTGAGGACTACGTCGGGTGCCACCGCCGCGTCCACTGCCGACCGATTGAAAGAGATCGTGGTGCACCGGTTCAACTCCACGATGATGTCGTTGTCGGGAATCTCCAGAACTTCTTTAGCGGCAATGAACAGCAGGTCCATGAGGGCGTCGCGGTTCTCAGTCATCCGCGACTCGGCGTTCTCATTCTTGGGGAGGATGGAGATATAGGTCACTCCACTGAGCCTACGCACGTTCATCGGCTGTTGTGCCCCGAGTCTGGTACAGCCTGATGACGTCCCAACAGGATCAGGAGCACGCCGAAGTTGAGGAAGTATCCGCCGAGTTCAAGGACGGGCCCGTGCGGCTCGTGATCGTCGCGCGTGACCAAGATGGCGGCCGGCAGGAATGAGGCGTGACCTCAAGCGACTCCGTCACTCTGTGCGACCGCGAGGTCCAGCGCCGTCAGGTACATCTCAAGCTGAACCTCGAAGACCTCTTCGTAGTTGATGAAGGCCAGGTCGGCCTTGGCGGCCTCCGCGTGCGGGTAGAGAGACGGGTCGGTCGGCGCGTAGACCTGGATCCAGCCGTCCGCCACTTCGCGCGAGCCCGAGTTCGCCAGCCGCGCACCGTAGGAAGCGGCCGCACCGAGCACCATCGTCGCGTACGCCTGATACTGGATCACCGCCCTACGGCCGCGCAGGCCCACGACCGACAAAGCACGCAGTATCCACTCGACCGCGCGGAGCTCATTGGTTCCGTTCGCCACCAGAGTGAACGTCAACGCCGCCGCTGCGGGATGGGCAGCGGCCGTTCTCCACGCCCGCCAAGCCAGGTCCGTCAGATCGGCGCGCCAGTCGTCGGTCGGTTCGTAGCCTTCGAGCGAGATCCCATCCAAGTGATCCCCAAGCGCCTCCAAGAGCTCGTTGCGACTTGTGAAGTGGCGGTACACCGCGGTAGGCGACGACTGCAGCTCCTCCCCAAGCCGTGCAAAGGTGAGGGCGGATTCGCCTTCCGCGTCCATCAGCCGGAGGGCCGCCGCGACGATCTCATCGCGGCTGAGCGATCCACGCTTGCGTCGGGTATGGGCGGCCTGAGTCATGCTCGAAGTCCCGAATTCTCGCCGACAGATGTTGAGACTTCGATCGCCAAGAGCCGGCCGGGCCAGTACGACGCGTAAACGCCGACCATCCCCGGCCCTCGACCGTGATCACCCATGATCCACCCTCACTCCGCGACGCCATGTCCTCTGGACCTGTATAGCACGACATGGATCATTTAGTGAATGCTATTGACTATCTCATCCACTATGGCCATACTGAGGCAACCGCGCGACGAAGCGCGAACCTTGATCACTCGGAGGCCCCGATGGATGCTGCTCCCGCTCTGCGCTACAGGTTCCGGATCACCGCTCTGGTCGATCCGGGCATCCCGCTCGAGCACCGGGGCGACGAGACCCTGGAGTACATCCCGATCACGGGCGGGCCCGTGACCGGCGACATCGAGGGCGCGATCATCCCCGGCGGCGGCGACTGGTGCCTCGTGCGCCCGGACGGCACCTTCGAGGTGGAGGCGCGTTACCTCATCCGGACCGCCGACGGCGACGTCATCGACGTCGTCAACGTCGGCGTCGTGCGCGACGCCGACGACTACTTCCTCACCACCCCGCGCTTCCGGACCGTCGCCCATACGCTGAGCTGGCTCACCCGGTCCGTCTTCGTCGGACGGGCCCACTCCAACCCGAACGACACGACCATCGACGTCTACGAAGTCCCCAACTAGACCTGCATCACCCGATTCGAGAGGCACACTATGAAGAAGCGACACGGCCTAGCGGCCGCGGCAGTCGGAGTCACTATCGCCCTTGCGGCGTCCGGCTGCACGACGACCAGCACATCGGCTTCGCCGATCACGGACACCATCCGCACCACCATCGACATACCCGCGACGTTCGACCCGACGCTCACGACGTCGCTGCCGGACTTCCTCCTCGCACGGGCGTCGTACGACACCCTGGTCCGGCGCGACAAGGGAGGTCTGGTTCCCGGCCTGGCCACCAAGTGGACGTCCACGCCGACGAAGGCCACCTTCACGATCCGACCCGGAGCCACCTGTTCGGACGGCACGAAGATCACCCCGACCATCGTCAAGAACTCCCTCGAGTACTTCGCACGGCCCAACAGCGGGTCGACACAGGTCGTCTACACGTTCGGCCCCGGCAACACGCCCACTATCACCGCCGACGACTCCGCCGGCACGGTCACCGTCCAGCTGACGAACCCGTGGCCCTACCTCGTCGACGCCATGTCCGTCGCCAGCAGCGGCATCATCTGCCCCGCCGGCCTCGCGAACCCGACCGCCCTCGGCAAGGGGTCGGTGAAGGGCGCGGAATCCGGACCGTACGTGCTGAAGTCGTTCGCGCCGGGCGTCCGCTACGAATACACCCTGCGGTCCGACTACAAGAGCTGGCCGGAGTGGTCCACGAAGATCTCGGGCAAGCCCGCCAAGGACCTTGTCTACACGGTCTCGCCCGACTCCACCGCCACGGCGAACCTGATCCTGGGCGGCCAGCTCGACATCGGGAAGATCCAGGCCACCACGATGGATCGCTTCAAGGGCCAGTCGGGCTACGGGGTCACCGTGAACCACTTCTCGGACAGCTACCTCGTCTTCAACGAGCGCAGCGGCAGCCCGTTCACCGATGAAGCAACGCGTAAGGGCGTCATGGAGGCGATCGATCGCGCGATGTTCGGCAAGGTGACCTCGCAGAAGACCGGCGTGGTACTCACCTCGCTGGCCGCACCCGAGACGACCTGCGTGCCGGGTTCGCACATCGACATCCCGAAGCAGGACGTCGCCGCGGCGAAGACGGCACTGGCCGGCAAGACCATCCGTCTCGTCGCCCCGACCATCGTCGGCCCCGCGGGCGCCGGCAACGAGTATGTAGCCGAGGCGCTGCGCGCGGCCGGCGCCACGGTCCAGCTGAGCAACACCGATGTCGGCTCATGGATCACCACCGTGGTGACGAAGCCGGGCGACTGGGACCTCACGGTCTTCGCCGACCTCAACTTCATCGGCTCACTCGCCAGCCCGCTGCTCAACCTCACCGGGCCCACCCTGGACGCCGGTGGCACGAACTACGGGGCTGTGAGCAACGCCGCCGCGGACCAAGCGCTGGCAAACGCGAACGCCGAGGCAGAAGCCACGAAGCGCTGCACCGCGCTCAACGACGCGGTCCAGTCACTCGTCAGCCGGTCGGACACGCTCCCGCTGCTCAACGACGCGTTCATCTACGCGTCTCGGCCTGGCTTCACAGTCCAGATGCTCGGCGGCGCTCTGGACGACCCCATCTACCGCATCGCTAACTGACCTACCCGCCTGAAGGAGGCAACATGATCCCGTCCTACATCTCAGCGACCGAGCTCGCTCGCAGCATCCGCGTCGGGGAGATCTCGGCCGTGGAGGTGGCCGAGCACTACTTCGGCCGGATGGACGCGGCGAACCCGGCCGTCAACGCCATCGTGTGGATCGACCGGGAGGACGTCCTGCGGCGGGCTCGCGAATCAGACGCACGGCTCCGCAGCGGCGACACGTCGCGGCCGTTCGAGGGCGTCCCGATGCCCATCAAGGACCTGGTCGGTGTGCGGGGGCAGCCGCTCACCTACTCATCGCTCTCGGTGGCCGAGCGGCCGGCTGAGGCGAACGAGGTCACGGTCGACCTGCTCGAGACCGCGGGCTTCGTCCTCTTCGGTCGTTCGAACAGCCCCGAGTTCGGTGCTCTGACGGCGACGGAGAACGCGCGGCACGGTAAGACCCGGAACCCCTGGGATCTCGACTACACGTCGGGCGGGTCGTCAGGCGGCGCGTCGGCGGCGGTCGCGGCGGACATCGTCCCGATCGCCAACGCCTCCGACGGCGGCGGGTCCATCCGCGTCCCCGCGGCGGCCACCGGCCTCGTCGGCCTCAAGCCCAGCCGGGGCCGCATCCCGAACGACATCCGGGCGTGGGAGCACTCGACCACCGAAGGCGCGATTACGCGGACCATCGAGGACACCGCCGGCGTCCTCGATGCGATCGCCCGGATCGACCCGCTCGGCTGGTACTCGGCTCCCGCGCCGGAGCGTCCGTATCGGGAGGAGATCCGCACCGCCGGTCCGCGCCTCCGGGTCGGCCTGCTGCTCGACGCGCCGACCGGGGTGGAGGTCGACCCGGAGAATCGGGAGGCGGCCGAGGTCGCCGCCCGCGCGCTCGAGTCCCTCGGTCACCGGGTGGAGCCGGTGCAGCCATTCCTTTTCTCCGAGCGGGCGCTCCGTGGCTTCGCCGACCTCATCATCAGCGCGTCGACCTGGGCGTCGCCGATCGAGGACCCGAACAAGCTCGAGCCGTACATCCGCTACCGCTACGACCGTGCCACCGCGTTCCACGCGGGCGAGTACGCCGAGCTGGCGGCGCTGCTGCAGTGGGAGACCCGCCAGGTGGCGGCGCAGTGGGGACGCGATTTCGACGTGCTCCTAACGCCGACGACCGCTGTGCCGACTCCCCGCGTCGGCTCGGTCTACGACGAGGCGAACACCGACCCGTCCGGACCGCGCCTCACCGAGTTCCGGACCATCTCCTTCACGGCGTTCTGCAACATCGCGGGCCTTCCGGCGATCTCGCTTCCGGTGCACACCGGGGCGAACGGGATGCCGCTCGGCGCTCAGCTCGTCGGCGGTCCGTTCGACGAGGCCACCCTGCTGCGGGTCGGAGCGGAACTCGAGACCGTCTTCGACTGGCAGCACCGCCAGGCGCCCTTCGTCCTCGCCGAGGCGCGCTGATGTCCGGAGTCCCGCTTGCCGTCGTGGCCGACGCCGCAGGCGTCCGGCCGCGGCGGCGGTTCGTCCGCAGCACCTGGGCCGGTTTCGCCCTGCGGCGACTCGGCGGGCTGGTGCTGTCCCTCAGCTTGCTGGTCGTGATGACGTTCCTGATCGTGCCGCTGATCCCCGGCGACCCCGCCGCCGCGATCCTCGGCCCGAACGCGAACGCCGGCGCGCTCGCCGCCCTGCGGGAACGGCTGCACTTGAACGAGCCGTTGCCTGTGCAATTCGTGGACTACCTCCACGGGCTATTCACCTTCGACCTGGGTCAGAGTTTCCGCTACAACACGCCGGTGACGACCACGATCGCGACCAAGCTGCCGTACACGGCCACGACCGCACTGGGCGCGATCGTGCTCGTCATCGTCATCGCCATCCCGGTCGGTATGACGATCGGCGTCCTCACCCGAGGCGGCCGCCGGCCGTGGCTCGCCGTGGGGTTCGGGGCGGTGGCGGGATTCCTGGCGTCGTTCCCGGCGTACGTCGCCGGGACCCTGCTCGTCGTTGTCTTCGCGATCTGGCTGAAGGTGCTCCCACCCGGAGGAGCCGCGTCGCAGAGCGCGTACATCCTGCCCATCCTCGCACTCGCGCTCGGCCCGACCTTCGCCGTCGCCCGCGTGGTCGTGCAGGAGGCCTACGCCGTGCTGCAGCAGGACTACATGCGCACCGCCCGCGGTCGTCGCCTGCGCGCGGCACGTCTGTACATCCGGCATGCGCTGCCGAACCTCATGGCGAGCACCCTGACCCTCACCGGGCTGATCCTCGCCAGCCTGCTCGGAGGCGCCATCGTAATCGAGACCGTGTTCAACCTCCCGGGGCTCGGCCTTGAGGTTGTGCAGGCGATCATCTACCGGGACTTCCCGGTGATCCAGGGCATCGTTCTGACCGTCGGTGCCCTGGCCATCTTCATCAACCTGCTCATCGACATCGTGCTCGGTCTGATCGACCCGCGCACGCTGGGAGGGCCCGCCCATGTCTGAACGCCGCCCCCGCCGCCGCTTCCCTGTCGCGCTGATCGCTGGCATCACGATGCTGGCCGTCCTCGTGCTGATCGCGCTGCTCGCTCCTCCGCTACTGGGGCACGCCGCGACCACTGTGACCTCAGACACACGAGCGGCGCCCTCGCCGCAGCACTGGCTCGGGACCGACGACCTGGGCCGCGACGTGCTCGCCCGCACTCTCGTGGCGACTCGCTTGACGTTGCTGATGTCGGTGGCCGCCACTGCGGGCTCCGCCCTGTTCGGCGTGCTGATCGGCGGCCTGGTGTGGGTGGGCAGCCGGGCCCTTCGCGAGTGGGTGCTGCGAATCATCGACTCGACCGTCGCGTTCCCGTCGTTGATCCTGGCGCTGGTGATCGCCGCCATCCTCGGTGCGGGGACGGTCCCGGCAATCGTGGCGATCGCTATCGCGGGCGTGCCGAGCTTCGCCCGTATCACCTCCAACATGACCGCCGGCGTGGCCTCGCGGGACTTCGTGGGCACGGCCCGGCTGCTGGGCGTGCCGCGGTTCAGCCTCTTCAGCCGGCACCTCCTCCCCAACATCTCTGGGCCCCTGCTGGTGGTCATCGCGTCCAGCTTCGCCCTGACGCTGCTGGACATCTCGAGCCTGTCGTTCGTGGGTCTGGGCGTTCAGAGTCCCGACTTCGACTGGGGGCGCCTGCTGAACGAGGGGCTTCCCGCCATCTACTCTCAGCCGCTGCAGGTCGTCGGCCCGTCGGTGATGCTCATCTTCGCGGGCGTGGCGGCCATGCTCGCCGGCGACGGCCTCGCCGTCTGGCTCGACCCGCGCAGCGGTCGGCGTCCGGCTCCCCGCGCCGCACGAGCCATGGAACGCGGCGTCTCGGCCGCTCCCGACGCTCTCGTGGAAGTACGCGACCTCACGGTACGGGCGCCGAACGGGAAGACGCTCGTACACGACATCTCCTTCGAGATCGGCAGGGGCGAGATCCTGGGGCTCGTGGGCGAATCCGGCTCGGGCAAGTCGATGACCGCGATGGCGTTAGCGCGTCTCCAGGCGGACGGCGTGGCGGTGGACGCGAGAGTCCTGCGCCTCGACGACCTCGACCTGCTGACGACTCGTCGGCGCGCACGGCTCGCCCGGGAGATCGGGCTGGTCTACCAGGACCCCGGCTCGACGTTCAATCCCGCTCTCCGGATGGGCGCACAGCTCACCGAAGTCGCCCGCGTGCACCTGGGTCTCTCACGGCGGAAGGCGCGGGAGACCCTCCTCGGCGGTCTGACCACAATGCGCATCCGCGACCCGCAGACCGTGATGGGGCAGCACCCGTTCCAGCTCTCCGGCGGCATGCTCCAGCGCGCCACGATCGCTTCCTCGCTTGTAACCGACCCCAAGCTGCTCATCGCCGACGAGCCCACCACCGCCCTCGACGTCACTGTGCAGGCGGAGGTGCTACGCGCCCTGCGCCGGCTCAACCGCGACCAGGGCACCGCCGTCCTCTTCATCTCGCACGACATCGGGGTGGTGGAAGCCCTCTGCGACCGAATCCTGGTGATGCGCGACGGTGAGATCGTGGAGCGGCTGACCGCGGAGGAGCTGAGGCGCCGCGAGGTGCAGCACCCTTACACGCGTGCGCTCCTCGCTGCCACCCCTATTCTCACGACCACGCCCCGACCCCTGAAGGAGAGCGACCGTGTCTGACACGCCGCTGCTGAGCATCACCGGACTCGACGTCGGCCTCGGCCACGGCTTCGGCACCGCCCGAGTGCTATCTGGGATCGACCTCGCCGTCCAGCGCGGAAGCGCAGTCGGCGTCGTCGGGGAGTCCGGGTCGGGGAAGTCCACACTCGCGAAGACCATCATGGGTATCCACCGGCCCGCATCGGGTTCCATCGTCTTCGACGGGACGGAGCTGACCGGCGCTTCGCGGCGCTCGCTCCAGTCGCTTCGCCGACGGCTGCAGTACATCCCGCAGGACCCGTTCTCCTCACTGGACCCTCGCCGCACGATCGGCCAGACGCTGGCCGAGGCGATCGATCCCGTCTTCGCCCGGCTGCGCCAACACCGCGTCCGTGTCGAGGAGGCGCTGCAAGCGGTCGCCCTCGACGGCGACGCGGTGGACCGCTACCCGCACGAGTTTTCCGGCGGCCAGCGCCAGCGGATCGCGATCGCCCGCGCGCTGGTGGTGAACCCCGACGTGATCATCGCCGACGAGATCACATCCGCTCTGGACGTCTCGACGCAGGCGGAGATCCTCAAGCTACTCGCCCGACTGCGCCGCGAGCTCGGCCTCACGATGCTGTTCATCTCGCACAACCTGGCAGTCGTCGAGGAGCTCTGCGATCAGGTGGTCGTCCTACTTCACGGTGAGGTCGTCGAGCGGGGCGCGACCCAGGAGCTGTTCGCGGACCCGCGCGAACCGTACACGCGGAAGCTCCTCGAATCCGTCCCCGGCGGCCCCGCCTTCGACATCACGGCGCCGCTGGTCACCGCGGCGGTCAGTGCCGTCGATGTCCGCGAGGGCCGCGCACGGCGGTAGCAACTCCCGGGAACGAACCACGCCGTCGCGCCACCGGACGTCAGCGCTCGACGAACTGTCCGGCGACCGCTGCGTGGTCCTCGTCCAGGAACTCGACGCGCCTCGCCCAGGGCTTGACGATCGCCCAGGTGCTTGTCACTGCCCATCGGCTCCCTCATCGAGCCGCCAGAGCACGAGGCGGTCCCACTGCAGGACGCGCCCTTGATCAACCTCGGCGGCTCTCACGCCGTCGAGCGGCTGCTCTCACCGCTGAGCGAAGCCCGCCTGCAACTTCTGCGCGTTCTGTCTACCAGGGCGCCGCCGGAGGCGAGGATCTACACCATCAATTGCGTCGAAGCTTGGCACGTGCTGCGCAACTCCCCCACGCTCCGATTCCCCACGCAGACGATCAATCTCTCTCCGGGCGATACCGTCACCCTCGCCGGCCGCCTGTAGCGGTTCCTCCTAGACCGCACAGGGTGCGCTTCGTGTTGCATCAAGCGACATCGTCGGAACACCGAAGAGCCACAAAATGACCTCGACGCGGTCGCTCAAGTGCTAGACAGTGCCGCCAGGAGGTCTGTGGATCGCCGAGAGCGGCTCGCCAAGCGTCCATCTTCAGTGATGGGAAGACCAATAAGCGCCGCCAACGTACTAGGTGATCACGTCTGTGACGATCGCGTTCCAGATGGTGACGATCGCTTCCCATCTGGCAACACGAAGCCAGCCGACATCGATCATGTCCAGATTGAATCAGTAACCAGCGACAGTCGAGAGTTCGAGACCTGCGATCACAGGAACATGCCTCGGATGACTTGCTTCGGGCAGCGTTTGTTGTCAATTTGTTGTCAAATCGCCTGAGGCCAACTCGGCAACTCGGCAACCTTCGCCAGATGCCAGTGATTTACTGGGATCGAGGCACTCATCCACTTGCGGAGGGCGTGGGATTCGAACCCACGAGACATTTCTGCCCACCAGTTTTCAAGACTGGCTCCATCGGCCGCTCGGACAGCCCTCCTGGTGCCGGCGCGAACCGGCATCGCCCGATTCTAACGGACGACGATCGACCGGCTACCCACTGAACGGCTTCGAGCAGGTGTACTGGTTGGCCGTCTGACCGTGCACGGTCGACGGCAGGTCGACCGTGCCGCCGGATCCAGTCGGGGCACCGGTCGCAGTGGCACCGGTAGCAGGGGCACCGGTCGCAGGCGCACCGGTCGCAGGCGCACCCGTCGCAGGCGCACCCGTCGCAGGCGCGCCCGTCGAGGGCGTGACAGGGGCAGCCCCCGCCGGCGCGTTCGGGTCGGCGACAGAGCCGACGCCGGTGTCGCCGGTCAGCGAAATCGGCTGATCCTTCGAGAGTGCGTCGAAGAGCGCGGTGGCCGCGTCCTTCGTGGGCTCGACACCGCCGCCGCCTTCGACGTAGTGGTTCGGATACTGCACGAAGACGACCTTGTTGAGGTCGATGTTCTTGAGCGCGACGGCCATCGAGGCGATCGTGCCGACGTTGTTGAGACTGTCGGAGAGCGTGATGTTGCTCACGGCGGCCTTGGCCATCCCGTAGACCTTCACCGGATTGGCCAAGGTGTCGGCGCTCTTGATCGTGCGCACAAGCGACGAAAGGAACACCTGCTGGTTGCTGATGCGGCCGAGGTCGGAGCCGTCGCCGACGCCGTGGCGGGTGCGCAGGAAGGCGAGCGCCTGCTGACCTTGAAGC
>DASYGJ010000291.1:0-4025 GCA_035999915.1 Leifsonia sp. | reverse complement strand
TCGTCCGCACCGAACGTCGCATCGACGATGAATGTGGCTCCGTGCAGCCGCTGCGCGGGCCCGAAGGCCTCGCCCGCGAAGCTGTGGGCGACCATCATGTGGTCGCGGACCGTCACAGTGAAAGCCATCAGCTTGCTCCCCAATCGATCGTGTGGCAGAGACCGTTGCGCGAGCCGTCCGCGATGCCGGCCATCAGGTCCGGCAACTCCTGCGGTGAAGAGTCGGAACTGAGCAGCGCATCGAAGGCAGGGTCGTGCAGGATGCGCAAGGCAAGCACAAGGCGATCTCGCGTCGTTCGGGATCCTCGTCGTCGTGCGGAGACGGCCCCGACCTGGCTCGAGCGGATCGTCAGCCGGCGCGAGTGGAAGTCGGCACCGAGGTGGAGCGTGGCCGGGCGGTCCCCAAACCAGCTGGCCTCGATCACGTCGCCCTCGGTCACGACGATCTCGAGCGCAAGCTGAAGCCCGGCATCCGATCCGCTCGTATTGATCACGATGTCTCGGTCACGTGGCGCGTCCGCCGGCTCAGCGAATCCCACGCCCAGACGATCGGCGATCTCCCTCCGGGCCGGATCGATGTCGATCATCACGACCTCGACGCCGAGGATGCCGCGCAAGAGGCGCGCGACGGAGCAGCCGATCATGCCGGCACCGATGACGGCGACGCGGTCGCCGACGAGTGGCGCGGCATCCCACAGCACGTTGAGGGCGGTCTCGACCGCGCCCGCGAGCACGGCACGCCGGGCCGGGATGCCCTCGGGAACCGGCACCACGGCATCAGCGGGCACGACGAAAGCGGACTGGTGGGGGTAGAGCGTGAACACCGTCCGCCCGATCAGCGACGGGGAACCTTCCTCCACCACGCCGACGTTGAGGTAACCGTATTTGACCGGCCCGGGAAATTCGCCCTGCTGGAAGGGGGCGCGCATCCTCTCCCCTTCGCTCGCCGGCACGTGACCGCCGAACACCGAGAGCTCCGTGCCGCGACTCACACCGGTGAAGAGCGTGCGGACGAGCACCTCGCCGACGTCGGCGTGCTGCAGCGCTTCCCGGCGAAGAACGCCGATCCCTGGCCTTTCGACCCAGAACGCGGTGGCATCCGGCACGTCGCCTTCCTTTCGTGAACAATCGCTTTCGTGAACAATCGCTTTCGTGAACCATCGCCGCGCCACGTACGTGTTACGTGTTGGGGCAAAGGAGACACGAGACAGGGATGACAAGAGTTCAACTCGCACCGATATCGTCGGCCGTCGCCGGCGCGACGGGCTTCGCCGTGCTCGGTGTTCTCCTGGCGGAGAAATCCTCGTTCCCTGCCGTCGGCTGGCTGGGCGCACTTGGATACCTTCTGGTCTCGAACGTTCTGCTTGTGCGAGGCCTGCAGCGGAAGGAGACTGCACAATTCGGCCCGGCGAACACTGTGACGGCCGTGCGCTCGACGCTGGTCGGCATCATCACGGGCATCGTGGCCGCATCCTTCGTCACGCCCATTTCGGTCGTCATCCTGATTGCTTTGGCCATTCCCGCGCTGCTCCTGGATGCGGTCGACGGCTGGGTGGCCCGCCGAACGAACTCAGCGAGCGAGCTCGGTGCGCGCTTCGACATGGAAGTGGATGCGTTCCTCCTGCTCGTGCTGAGTGTCTACGTCTCGCAGACCCTGGGCGTCTGGGTGCTGGCGATCGGCCTGATGCGCTATGCCTTCGTGGCGGGCTCATGGATCTTCCCGTGGCTCGGCCGGCAACTGCCATTCCGGTACTGGCGCAAGGTGGTGACCGCGGTGCAGGGGATCGCTTTGACGATCGCCGCTGCCGGCCTGTTCCCGGCGCTCGATGTTCTGTTCGTCGCCATCGCGCTGGCGCTGCTCCTGGAGTCGTTCGGGCGCGACGTCGTCTGGCTGACCGCCAGGCGCTGACCGCCGGGGTCAGGCCGTTCGTGGTCTGCGGAGCGCCGCGGCCAGGGTGAGACCGAGCACGACGATGCCGATCGACTCGACCACGATGGTCTGCGGAACGAGGGTGAAGCCCCACGTCTCCCGGATTCCGAACAGTCCAACGGTCAGCGCGAGGATGAGCGCGAGCATGGTCCCGACGATGAAGAGCAGGCTCAAGACCGCGGCGACCCGGAGCAGGGTGCCGTGCAGCGCCAGCATCCCGATGCCAAGCACGACGCCGGCCACCGCATTGACGACGAAGGACACGCCGAGCACACCTCCGACGCCGTCGAAGACAAGGAAAAGATGGATTCCAGCGATCGCGAAAAGAACGATCGCGCTGAGGACCCGCATGGTCCGGACGAAGACCTGCCTGCTGTCGGTCATGTGAACACCCGCTTTCGATTCGAGGCCGCGCCCGGTGTGGACCTGGACCTTCACCTGGGACACGAGCGCGCACCGCAAAGAGTTCAATCAGTCGCAGTAGCCCCTCGCGCGCTGGCCACAACCCCTGTGCATAACCTCGCCTGTGCACTCGTGCGGAAAAGGCGGATCCGTCGCGACGAACCGCGCTTTTCGCACCACCCGATACGCTCCGAAGGGTCAGGGCAGGGAACAGGCCGGGATGCGCACATACTCGAATGGTGACGAAGAGGGAGCACGAATGGACCTGAAGTCGTGACGGCGCGGCCGTCCTGGCATGAGGCGCGCGCGATCGCCGCAGCGGCGGCCACCGCCTTGCCGTTCGAGACCGTTCCGCTCGAGTCGGGCGTCGGCGGGCGACTCGCGGGCGACCTGTTCTCACCGATCGACCTTCCCCATTTCGCGTCCGCCGCCATGGACGGCTGGCAGGTCGTCGGCGACGGTCCGTGGCGGCTCGTGACAGGCGCGCCGGCCGCCGGTCAGGCGGCCGCGATCGTGACAGGTGCGCTGGTCCCGGATGGCTCGACAGCCGTGCTGCGCAGCGAGAGCGGGGCTGTCGCGGACGGCGTGCTGCGCTCGACTGTGGGCGGCGAACCCCAACCCGGGCAGCACATCCGCGGGCCCGGTCGCGAAGCCGCGCGCGGCGAGCTGGTGGTCGCCGCCGGCACCCTGCTCAACCCGGCGCATGTCGCGCTCGCCGCTGCGACGGGAGCCGACGAGTTGACCGTCCAGGCCGTCGCGCCAGTCGCGTTCGTCTTCACCGGCGACGAAGTGGTGACCGAGGGCGTGCCACCGGCCGGTCGCGTTCGCGACAGTTTCGGCGTGCAGCTCCCGGCCCTGATCCGGATGCTCGGAGGGAGGGCCGCCGGCGCGGTCCGTGTGGGCGACCGGCTCGACGACACCGTGGCGGCGCTCCGCGACGCCGACGCGCCCCTGATCGTTACGACCGGCGGCACCGGCACCTCCGCGGCAGACCATGTACGCGACGCGCTGCAGGCGCTCGGTGCGCGCATCCTTGTCGACGGCGTTGCGATGCGGCCGGGCGGCCCTACGCGCATCGCCCGGCTGCCGGACGGCCGGCTCGTCGCGGCCCTCCCGGGCAACCCGCTCGCCGCCATGCTCGCGGCGATCACCCTCGTGGAGCCGCTGATCGCCGGGCTGGCCGGGCGACTCCCGGTGCCGACGCGGTTGGTCGCTGGTGCCACGGTCGACGGCCGCCCCGGTGTGACGACCCTCGCACCGTATGCGGACGTCGACGGCCGGGCCGTCGTGGCGACCTGGCGCGGGGCGGCGATGCTCCGCGGGCTCGCCGGAGCGAGCGGGATCCTCGTCGTTCCGCCGAAGGGGCTCACCGAAGGTGAACTCGCCGAGAGCCTCGATGTGCCCTGGCGACGCCTCGGGATGCGTTAGCAGCGTCTGGTCCGCTCACACTGCCATCATGCGGCTGCGGGACGAACCCGGGCGTGACTCGGCGCCCGTCGATCCGGCCGCCCAGGTGCGGTATCCGCCGTCCAGGTTCACGACGTCGAATCCGTGTTGCGTGAGGATGCGCGCCGCGGTGTGGCCGCGCTGGCCGACCTGGCAATGCACGACGAGCGGACCGTCGGGCAGCTCATCGATGCGGTCGCGCAGCTCGTCGACGGGGATGTTCACGGCGCCCGGGATGCGTCCTGCGG
>DASYGJ010000266.1:0-4199 GCA_035999915.1 Leifsonia sp. | reverse complement strand
GCGCACCGGCTGCCGGTGCGCCACCCCCGACCGGTCAGCGCGTGAAGCGGAGCGTCACGAGCTGGAACGGGTCGAGCACCAGTTCGGCACACTCCCCCGCTCCGGCCCGCAGGCCAGGCACGGCTCGCTCGAGGAGGTCGGTCTGCACGATCCCCGAGTGGTCGAACGAGGGCGTGATGGTCGCCGACGCTCTTCCGCCGCGGCTCTCGTAGAGCCGGACGACGACGTCGCCCGAGCGGTCCTCCGCCAGCTTGACGGTCTCGATCACGACCCCGGGATCATCGCTGGAGACGAGCGGCACGACAGGCGCGCCCACCGCCGCGCGGAGCGGGAGGTTGAGGCGGTAGCCCTCCTCCACCGCGGCCGGGATCCCGCCGACGACGAGGGAGGTCGTCAGCACATGGCCGCCCTGGTCCGCCTCCGGGTCCGGGTAGACGGGCGCGCGCAGCAGGGACTCCCGGACCAGCGAGAAGGACCTGCCCTCCTCCGTCCGCGCACGCGTGATGTCGTGCCCGTAGGTCGAGTCGTTGGCGACCGCGACGCCGAAGGAGGCATCGGCCACGTGGACCCAGCGGTGCGCGGAGGTCTCGAACCGTGCCACGTCCCAGGACGTGTTGGTGTGCGTGGCCCGATGGATGTGACCGAACTGGATCTCGCTCGTGGCCCGATCGGTGTGCACATCGACGGGGAACGCGAGCTTCAGCAGCTTCTTGCGCTCGTGCCAGTCGACCGTCGACCGGATCTGGATGCCGGCGATCCCCGGCGGCACAGTGAGGATCTGCTCGATCGACGAGGCGCCGAAGCGCCGGGTGATGCGCAGCGCCGGCTCCCCGTCCTCCTCAACGACCTCGACCGCCTGGGCCTCGGTCAGGTCGCGGCCGACCCGCCTGTACTCCTTGTCGACGTCCCAGGCGTCCCACTGCGTGGGGGTGTCACGGAAGAGCTGCAGGAGATTGCCGTACGTGCCCGCCGGTACGACCTCCCGGGCCGCCTTGAGGTCGACGAGCGAGACGATGAGACCCCGCGAGTCCACCGTGACCCGGACGAGGCCGTTGTCGAGCAGCAGGTCCTCGCCGGACCGCTCCAGCCGCACCGGTGCCGCGTCCTCCGAGACGGGGCCGGACCCCAGGGCGGGCACGCCCCGGACGGCGTAGGGGGCCGAGTTGAAGACGACGTCATCCGCTCCACCGTCGCCGAGCGCGGCGAATGCATCCGCGATGAGGGCCTCAAGCGCGCCCGCGACCCGCCCGTAGTTCTCGACGGCCTGGTCGTGCACCCAGCCGATCGACGAGCCGGGCAGGATGTCGTGGAACTGCTGCAGCAGCACGGTGTGCCAGGCCGATTCGAGCTCGTCGTAGGGATACGGCGCGCCCGCTCTGACCGCCGCCGTGGCCGCCCAGAGCTCCGCCTCGTGCAGCAACCGCTCCGAACGCCGGTTCCCCTGCTTCGTTCGCGCCTGCGACGTGTAGGTGCCCCGATGGAACTCGAGGTACAGCTCCCCCGCCCACACGCCCAGCTGCGACGTCGCCGAACGGGCTGCGTCGAAGAACGCCTGCGGAGACGCGACCGTCACGGCCGGGGACCCCTCGAGCGACCGGGCGCGCTTCGCCGCGGCCAGCATCTCCCGGGTCGGGCCGCCGCCCCCATCGCCGAACCCGAACGGCACCAGCGACGTGTTGCTCTGCGCCTTCTCCACGTGGTTCCGTTGCGCGAGCGCGAGCTCGGCGCCTGACAGCTCCGAGTTGTAGCTGTTCACCGGCGGGAAGTGGGTGAGGATCCGGGACCCGTCGATCCCCTCCCAGAGGAAGGTGCTGTGGGGGAACACGTTCGTCTCGTTCCAGGAGAGCTTCTGCGTCAGGAACGCGTCCGACCCCGCCGCCTTGGCGATCTGAGGGAGGGCGGCGCTGTAGCCGAACGAGTCCGGAAGCCACACCTCCCGCGGCTCGTACCCGAACTCCTCAAGGAAGAACCGCTTGCCGGCCACGAACTGCCGGGCGAGCGCCTCACCACCCGGCATGTTCGTGTCCGACTCCACCCACATCCCGCCGACGGGAACGAACCGTCCTTCGGCCACCCGCTGCCGGATGCGCTCGAACACCTCGGGGTAGTACTGCTTCATCCACGCGAACTGCTGGGCGGACGAGCAGGCGAAGACGAGGGTCGGGTCCTCGTCCATCAGTGCGAGCACGTTGGAGAACGTGCGGGCACACTTCCGTACCGTCTCCCGCACCGGCCACAACCAGGCCGAGTCGATGTGTGCGTGGCCGACCGCCACGACGCGGTGCGCGCTCGGCGCGGCCGGCGCCGCGAGCACGCTCTCGAGCACCTGCCGGGCATCCGAAGCCGTGCCGGAGACGTCCTCCGGGTCGATGACATCGACCATCCGGTCCAGCGCCGCGACGATCTCGGCCCTCCGCGGCAACTCGGTCGGCAGCGTGAGCGCGAGCCCCTCGAGCGTCCGAACGTCCTGGATCAGCTCCCACACCGGGAGGTCGAGCAGCGCGACATCGATGCGCCGCAGACGGTAGCGGGGCTCGCTGCCCGCCGTGCTCTTGCGCCCGACGACCATGGGGCTGAAGGTGAACAACCCCTCCTGCACGTCCGGGTTGCCCGCCGCCTCGATGTAGAGGTCGATGGAGTCGCCCGGGCGCACGTCGAGCCGAACCGCACCGGCCCTCGGCTCGAGCCCCTTCAGGATCCGGCCTTCGGGCGTGTACACCAGGCCCTCCGCCTGGAACCCGGGGTTCGCCAGGGTGAACCCGAGGTCGACGACGAGCTCCAGCTGGCCGTCCGTGACGTGCCACTCGGTCGGCACAGTGCCGGTGACGTGGAACCAGGTGGTCCCCCAGGGCCGCCCCCAGGCCTCGCCCACGGCGAAGGACCGGTACGCCTGCGCCACCGCGGCGTCGAACGGTACCGGCTCGTCGGGTACGTCCCATGCTTCGATGTGCAGCGGCAGCGAGTGCCGGTACTGCGCCGGGCTCAGTCGCTCGACGACCAGGCGCTTCAGGCGCAGCAAGGCGAGCTCGGTCTCGGTGTACGTGATGATGATCTGCTCCTCGTTGGAAGTGGATACGGGCGGAGCCGGCGTCTCGAGCGGCCGGGAGGTCAGCCCTTCACGGCTCCCGCCAGCGCCGACGAGCCGCCGAGCACGCGCGAGACGATGAGGTAGAGGAAGAGCACCGGCACGGCGTACACCAGCGAGTACGCCGCGAGCTGGCCGTACGCGACCGCCCCGTACTGGCCGAAGAAGGTGAAGATGCTCACCGCCGCGGGCTGGTTCTGCGGGCTCAGCAGCAGCACGAAGGGAACGAAGAAGTTCCCCCAGGCCTGGACGAACACGAAGATGAAGACGACGGCGATGCCCGGCCGCATGAGCGGAACGACGACGGCCCAGAGGGTCCTCATGCTGGACGCCCCGTCCGTCCAAGCGGCCTCCTCCAGGCTCATCGGCACCGAGTCCACGAAGTTCTTCATCATCCAGATGGCGATCGGCAGCGACGCGGCGGCCATGAAGAACATCGTTCCGGGCAGCGAATCGATGAGATCGAGGGACACGAACAGGCTGTAGACAGGCACCATCATCGCCGTGATCGGCAGGCATGTTCCGAACAGCACCCCGTAGAGGAAGGGCTTGTTGAACCGCGACCGGTGACGGGAGAGCGGGTAGGCGGCGAGCACCGCCACGATCACCGTCACGATCGCGCACCCGCCGGACAGCAGCACGCTGTTCCAGAGCGGGATGAACGCCAGATCCGGGGTCAGCACCTTCTGGAAGTTCTCGAACGTGACCTTCGAAGGGATCCCCACCGACAGCGAAGCGGACGCGTCGAACGACGCGAGCACCAGCCACAGCATGGGCAGCAGGAACAGGATCCCGATCACGAGGAGCAGCACGTTGGCCACCCATCGCATGGATCGTCCCGAGGGAGAGGAGAGTCGCATCGTCAGTACACCTCAGGCTTCAGTGCGCGGATGTAGATCACGGAGAACACCGCCCCGACGATCAGCAGGATCGTGGCGATCGCGGTCCCGTACCCGAGCTCGGAGAACTTGAACGCCTCCTGGTACGCGAGCAGCGGGAGGGTCTGACTCGAGATGCCTGGGCCCCCCGCCGTCATGACGTAGATCAGCGTGAAGACCGACAATGTCTGCAGCGTGGTCAGCATCAGGTTCACGGAGATGCTGCTCCTGATCAC
>DASYGJ010000240.1:0-3528 GCA_035999915.1 Leifsonia sp. | reverse complement strand
TCGCCGACGGCGAAGCCGAGCGCGTCGACTGGCTGAACAGCTTCTACTTCGGCAGCGACAAGCACAAAGGCCTGCGCCGGGTCATCGACAACATGGGCGAGATCGATGCGCGCAGCATCAACTCGATCGCGATCGACGACGACGTGACGCTGCGGATCGGCAAATACGGCCCCTACCTCGAAGTCGGCGAAAAGGGCGCCGCCGAAGACGCAACGCCGCGCCGGGTGAACATCCCACCGGAGCTGGCGCCCGACGAGCTCACCGCCGCCAAGGCGCACGAGCTGATCGAAGCCCCCGTGCAGACCGACCGAGTGCTCGGCACGAACCCCGACAACGGCAAACAGATCGTCGCGAAAGACGGCAGATTCGGTCCTTATGTGACCGAATTCGAAGCCGAGGCGGCGGAGGAGAGCGTCGACACGGCCACGGGTGAAATCGTCGAGGCGGCCAAGAAGAAGACGACCAAGAAGGCGGCAGCGGCCAAACCCCGCACGGCATCCCTCTTCAAGTCGATGGACTTGGACTCCCTCGATCTCGTCACTGCCCTCAAACTGCTCGACCTACCGCGCACAGTCGGAGCCGATCCCGAGAGCGGTGAAGAGATTCAGGCGCAGAACGGTCGCTACGGCCCCTACCTCAAGAAGGGGGTCGACACTCGTTCGCTGCCGAGCGAAGACGACATCTTCGACATCGACCTGCCTGGTGCGCTCGAACTGTTCGCACAGCCGAAGTACGGCAACCGCCGAGCCTCGAGTGCACTCAAAGAGTTCGAAGCCGACCCGGTGAGCGGCAAAGCGATCAAGATCAAAGACGGCCGGTTCGGTCCCTACGTGACCGACGGCGAGACCAACGCAACGATTCCGCGCGGCGAGATGGTCGAAGAGGTCGACTTCGACCGTGCCGTGCAACTCCTCGCCGACAAGCGTGCCAAAGGCCCGGTCAAAAAGGCTCCGGCGAAGAAGGCCCCCGCCAAGAAGCCGGCCGCCAAAACAACGGCCGCAAAAACAACGGCCGCCAAGAAGCCGGCAGCCAAGAAGCCGGCCGCCACAAAGACCACTGCCGCCACGAAGCCGGCGGGCGCGTGACCGAACAGACTGCGAGCGCCGGACTCTTCATCACGCTCGAAGGAGGCGACGGCTCGGGCAAATCCACCCAGGCGGCGCTGCTCGAGGAGTGGCTCACCGAACTGGGACGCACGGTCGTGCGCACCCGCGAGCCGGGAGGAACCGAGGCGGGCGTCGAGATCCGCGAGATCGTGCTGCACCACCGCGGCGACATCTCGCCACGGGCCGAAGCGCTCCTCTACGCCGCCGACCGGGCCCACCATGTCGCGACGCTCGTGCGTCCAGCCCTGACCCGCGGAGAGGTCGTGCTGCAAGACCGCTACCTGGACTCCTCCGTCGCCTACCAGGGCGTCGGCCGCGTGCTCGACCCGGATGAAATCCGAAAGCTCTCGCTGTGGGCGGCCGAAGGTCTGCTTCCCGACCTGACCATCCTGCTCGACCTGGATGAGACGGCGGCCCGCGCTCGCCTGGACACGTCCCGCACACGCTACGACCGACTCGAAGCCGAGAAGGCGGAGTTCCACGCCCGCGTGCGCGCCGCATATCTTGCACTGGCGGCGGCGGAGCCCGACCGCTTCCTCGTCGTCGACGCCTCACGACCGGTCGAAGAGATCGCCGCGGAGATCCGCGAGCGCCTCGCTCCCAGGCTCTGAGTCGGCGGTGTCCGCGGTGACCACTAGCCTGGAAGGCATGGCAGTGTGGGACGACCTGACGGGTCAGGATGACGCCATTGCCATCTTCAAAGCGGCGGCGATCGGCGGAAGCCGCAGCGGTGCGGCTGGATCGACAGCCGTCTCCGGCGGTGCCATGACCCACTCCTGGCTGATCACCGGACCGCCCGGATCCGGCCGGTCCAACCTCGCCTTCGCGTTCGCGACCGCGCTCCTCAGCACCGGAACGCCCGACGGCGACGAGGCGACACGGCGCCAGGTCGAGGCGCGCACGCATCCCGACCTCGCCGTCTTGAGCACGGAGCGCGTGATCATCTCCATCGAAGAGGTGCGCTCGCTAGTGGCGAGTTCGCAGTTCTCACCGTCGGTGGGCCGCTACCGCGTCATGATCATCGAAGACGCCGACCGGATGAGCGAACGCACCTCCAACGTTCTGCTGAAGGCCCTCGAAGAGCCACCCGAACGCACGGTGTGGATTCTTTGCGCGCCGAGCGACGCCGACCTCATCCCGACGATCCGCTCACGCGTGCGCACGGTGCGGCTGCGAGTTCCCAGCGTCGCCGACGTGGCCCGCCTCATCGAGCGCCGCGACGGCGTCGACCCGGCGACCGCCGAGCGAGCAGCGCGGCAGGCGCAGAGTCACATCGGCATGGCGCATCGCCTCGCCACCAACGAAGAGGCGCGTCGCCGACGTGACAGCACGCTTCGGCTCGCGCTCGACATCCGCTCCGTTTCGGATGCGGTGCAGACGGCCGCGACGATGCTCGAGATCGCGGGAGCCGATGCAAAAGCCATCACCGAAGAAAGGGATGCGGAAGAGCGCGAACATGCGCTGCGCTCGCTCGGCATCGAACCGGGTGGCACAATCCCGGCCGCCCTGCGCTCGCAGTTGCGCCAGTTGGAGGAAGACCAGAAGCGGCGGGCGACCCGCAGTCTGCGAGACGGGATCGACCGCATCCTCGTCGATCTGCTCTCGCTCTACCGAGATGCGATGATGCTGCAGTTGGGCAGCGCAAGCGAGCTGGTCAACGTCGAATTGCGCGACAGGCTCGACCTTCTCAGCGCTCACACCAGTCCCGCCGCTACGCTCGCCGCAATGGATGCGATCGCGACGGCGCGCCAGCGTATCGAATCCAATGTCGCGCCGGCTCTCGCGCTCGAGGCGATGCTCACAAGCATCCTTCGCGGGGCCACTGGAAAGGGGACAACTCAGTGACCACCCGACCGGGCCGCTCCGGCCTGAGCCGCCGCGCCACGCGAACCGTTCTTGTGGCCATCGCGGCGATCACCGCTCTCACGCTCACCGGATGCGTCACCTGGTTCCTTCCGGCGAAGGCGTCAACCACATCCTCGCCGGCGGCGGAGAACGTCTCGCCCGCGCTGCGACCGTTCTACAACCAGGTGCTCATGTGGAAGAGCTGTTCCACCGGCAAACAGTGCACCACAGTGAAGGCTCCCCTCGACTGGAAGAACCCCTCGACAGGCGAGGTCGAACTGGCACTCATCCGCCAACCCGCCAAGGGCACGAAGCAGGGATCGCTCCTGGTGAACCCGGGGGGCCCGGGCGCATCCGGGTACGACTTCATCAAGGACTCGGTCGATTACGCCACCGACGCGCGACTGCAGTCGAACTTCGACGTCGTCGGCTTCGATCCGCGCGGCGTCGGGCGGTCCTCCGCGGTCAAGTGTTACGGCCCGACCCAAATGGACGACTTCCTGTACAGCATCACGCCGGGCACGCGCGGTTCCGACGGATGGATCGCCGCGAGCGCGAAGAGTTCGAAAGACTTCGC
>DASYGJ010000183.1:0-7786 GCA_035999915.1 Leifsonia sp. | reverse complement strand
CGACCCGGATGCGCGCTGCACGTCGCGCCCAGGAACTGCGGTTCGGCCCAGGGCCGGTGACCCGCGCCATCATCTGGACGGTCTTCGGGCTGTTCTTCCTCATCCCGCTGTTCTCGATGCTCGAGTTCACGCTGCGCTCGGCGAAACCCGGCGTCTACAGCTTCGACCGCTGGGTTCTCGTCTTCGGAGGAACCACGACCAGTTACGACCGCCTCTACCAGGGACTCGGCAATTCACTCGTGCTGGCCCTGGTGACCGTGCTGATCATGCTGCTGGTACTGCTGCCCACGATGATCCTCGTCGAGCTCCGCTTCCCGCGGCTGCGCCGGGTGCTGGAGGTCGTCTGTCTGCTGCCGATCATGATCCCGGCGATCGTCATGGTGGTGGGCCTCGCGCCGACCTATACCGTCGTCACTCAGCTCTTCGGCACAGGATCCTGGACGCTCGCGTTCGCGTACGGCATCACGGTGCTTCCCTACGCCTATCGCGCGATTCAGAGCAACATCGCGGCGATCGACGTCGTCACGCTCAGTGAGGCCGGGCGCTCGCTCGGCGCGGGATGGCTCAGTGTGCTCACGCGTATCCTTGTGCCCACTCTCGGCCGCGGGATTCTCGCCGCGAGCGTTCTCTCGGTGGCCGTCGTGCTCGGCGAGTTCACGATCGCGTCGCTGCTCAGCCGGGTGAACCTGCAGACTTCGCTGTTGCTCATATCGCAGTCCGACCCGTTCGTCGCGGTCATCTTCGCGCTCCTCGCGCTGGTGTTCGCCTTCCTCCTTCTCTTCGCCGTCGACCGCCTTGTGGCGGCCGGGCGCCGTCGCACCGCGAAAGGTTCCTGATGTCCGCTCTCGAATCCCCCCAGTTCGGTTCCACTGTCGAGCTCCGTCAGGTCGTGCGCGACTTCGGCGGTGGCGTCGGTCTCAACGGTCTCGACCTCGCCGCTCGACCGGGGGAGTTGATCGCCTTGCTCGGGCCGAGCGGATGCGGCAAGACCACCGCTCTGCGGGCGCTCGCCGGCCTCGAGCGCGTCGACGCGGGGACCATCCTCATCGACGGTGCTGACGTGACCGACCAGCCGACCAATCGACGCGACCTCGGCATGGTGTTCCAGTCCTACTCCCTGTTCCCGCACCTCACGGCAGGACAGAACGTCGAGTTCGGGCTGCGGATGCGCAAGACGCCTCCCGGCGAACGTCGGCGTCGCGCCGCCGAGGCACTCGAACTCGTCGGCCTCGACCATCACGTCGACCGTTACGCCCACCAGTTGAGCGGCGGACAGCAGCAGAGGGTCGCGCTGGCCCGCGCCCTCGTCACCCGCCCGCGGGTACTGCTGCTCGACGAGCCGCTGTCGGCCCTGGACGCGCAGGTGCGCGTACAGTTGCGCGACGAGATCCGGCGCATCCAGACCGAGCTGGGCATCACGACCTTCTTCGTGACGCACGATCAGGAGGAGGCACTGGCGATCGCCGACCGGGTGGCAGTGATGCGCTCGGGCGATATCGAACAGATCGGAACGCCCGAGGAGCTCTACCGCCGGCCGGCCTCGCCGTTCGTGGCGGAGTTCGTCGGCCTCACCAACAAGGTCGCAGGGCACGTGAACAGCGGCGAACTCACCGTGTTCGGCCGGTCGGTTCCGCTGGTGAGCGCCGACGTGCTCGATGGTCCTGTGCAGGTGTATCTACGGCCCGAGGATGTCCTGCTCGCGTCGGCCGGCATCCCCGCCGCGGTGCTCACGACCAGTTTCCTCGGCGCGCTGAGGCGCACGAGACTCCGGCTGGAAGACGGCACCGAGTTGGCGGTGCAGCACGCCGCTCGCGAGACGCCCGAGCCCGGCGCCCGTGTCTTCGTCGAGCTGGCCGGGACACCGGTGACGGCCGCGCCCGCTGCTCGATAGCGAGGCCCGATCTCAGCCGCGACCGTCTGCGCTCATCGGCGGGCAGGTGCCGCCTGCGGTGGTGAGCAACTCGAAATGCCAGATCTCGTTCGCGTAGGCCTGGCAGAGTCCCCACTGCGAGCCGAAGCGGTTGAGGAAGTCCATCGCATCCGCCGTCGCTATATCCACGGCGTGACCTGAGACATGAGCGGAATCGGTGCCCCGCTTCACCCATTTCGCGGCTTCCTCCTCGCTGTGGTACTTCTGAACGGCCTGCTCGAAGAGGACGTTCTGATAGCGTTCCGACCGCCACCCGTCGGCGATCGTGATCGAGATTCCGCGTTCGTCCTCCGCCGCCTTGTCGGCGGAACGGAGAGCGGTGAGCAGCGCGGGGTCCAGATTGGTGATCGCGGGCTTGTCGCTTTTGAGTGTGAGTACGTCGCCGTTCGGGATGTAGCCGTCCGCGTCGGTGAGCCCGGCCGTGCTCGACGCAGGCTGGAGGGTCCGGGCCGGTTTCGGTTCAGCGGCACACGCTGCCAATGAGAGGGTGAGCGCGAGCGCGCTCATGGCAGCGATGGCGCGGGTCCGGAAGCGAATGTCGCGCGTCATTTCGCCAGCGCCCAGAAGTGGCCGACGGCTCCGGGATGATCGACCGTGATCGTGTGGTCCAGATCGCGGTAGTCGGTGTCCACGTTGTGGCCGATCATCTTGATCTGGATCGTGCCGTCAGCCTTCTCGATGGCCGAGACGATCTGGACGTGGTCGAGGGAGTCGTTGTCGTCCCAGTCGAACATCACGATGTCGCCGAGCTTGATCTTGTCGCGCTGGTCGAACGAATACTTCGTGAGGCCGAGCTGGGCGGCGTTCACGCGGAAGTAGCTGTCCATTGCGGGGACGTAACCCCACGCCGGGCTCCAGTCGGCTGCCGCATGGTGGTTGTACCACTGGGAGTTCATCTTCCAACCGCGGGCTATCAGGGTCTGGCTGACGAAGTTGGCGCAGTCGCCGCCGACTGGATTGAGGTCGCCGTACTCGGCGGTGTTGTATTTGTTCCAATGCGCCATCGCGTAGGCGAGTTGCTTTGCGGTGTTGGCGGCAGCCGACTGCGTGGTCCCCGTCACGGGGACGATCTCCGTGGTCGACGGCGCTCCGGAGCACCCGACCAAGAGCAGTGCGACGCCGACGGCGGTGATGGACGCCGAGCGCCGGGGAAGAAGCGGGATCATGGATCTAGATTGCCGAGACGAGGACACGGTGGCATCGGCCGGAGGTATGCGACCCACGCTACTTTCGATGTATATCGAGGTCGGATCGCAAATGCCCGGTCCCATCGGCGAAGCATTCGCGTTGGGGAATACGCGCGCGAGTAGGCTGAATGGGTGGCTACGGTGACAGATTCGATGCGCACGCCCTTCGCCGGTCCGACGCTTGACGAGATCGAGGCGGCGCGGGTGACCGTGTCCCGCGTCGCGCAAGCCACCCCGATCGAGAGCTCACGCTATCTGGCGGAGGTGCTCGGCGCCCCTGTGTACCTCAAGTGCGAGAACCTGCAGCGCACGGGATCGTACAAGATCCGCGGCGCATACAACCGTCTCGCCAAGTTGACCGCCGAGGAACGGGAGCGCGGTGTTGTCGCCGCCTCCGCGGGAAATCACGCGCAAGGGGTGGCCTTCGCAGCGCGGGAGCTCGGCATCCGTGCCACGATCTTCATGCCGGTGGGCGTCGCCATCCCCAAGTTCCAGGCAACGCGCGACTACGGTGCCGACGTGATGCTGAGCGGCAGCATCTTCGACGAGACGCTGCGCGCGGCCGCCGACTTCGCCGCCGAAACCGGCGCCGTCGTGATCCCGCCGTATGACCACCCGGATGTGATCACCGGGCAGGGCACGCTGGGCCTCGAGATCCTCGACGAGGTTCCGGATGTGACGACGGTCATCGTGCCGATCGGCGGTGGCGGGCTCATCTCCGGCGTCGCCAGCGCGGTGAAGCAGCGTGCCGCACGCGAGGGCCGCGAGATCCGCGTCATCGGCGTGCAGGCCGCCAACGCGGCCGCCTATCCTGTTTCGCTTGAGGCGGGGCAGCCGACCCAGATCTCCCTCGTCGCCACCATCGCGGACGGCATCGCGGTGAGCAAGCCCGGCGCCCTTAACTTCGAGATCATCCGTGACCTGGTCGACGAGATCGTCACCGTCAGCGAAGACGACATGGCGCGCGCCCTGCTCATGCTGCTCGAACGGGCCAAGCTGGTCGTCGAACCCGCCGGAGCGACCGGAGTAGCAGCCATTCTCGCGGGCAAAGTCGCGCCGAATGGGCCGACCGTCGCCATCCTGTCCGGCGGAAACATCGATCCGATGCTGATGCAGCGCGTGATCAGCCACGGGCTCGCGGCCTCCGACCGTTACCTCAAGCTCAAGATCATGCTGCCCGACCGTCCCGGCCAGCTCGCCCGCATCTCCGAGATTCTCGCCGGCGCCAACGCCAACGTTATCGAGGTGCTGCATACGCGGCACGGACACGGTCTGCAGATCACTCAGGTCGAGCTCGACGTCAGCGTCGAGACCCGGGGGACAGACCACCGCAAACTCGTGATCGAGGCTTTGCGTTCGGCCGGGTACGACCCGGTTCTCGACTACGAGTAGGCGGAACGAACAAGCGGGCCGGCAGACTGCCGACCCGCTCATCCTCTTGCTCTGCGATCAGGCAGTGTAAGTCTCCACATTCGTCACAGTGACAGTGATCTCGCGACCGTTCGGCGCGGTGTACGTGGTGGATTCGCCGACCTTGAGGCCGATGATCGACGCACCGAGCGGGCTCTGCTCGCTGTACACGGTGAGGTCGGTGCCCGCCGCGATCTCGCGGTTGCCGATCAGGAAAACGCTCTCGTCGCCGGCGATGGTCGCGGTGATGACCGTTCCGGGCTCGACGACACCGTGGCTCTGCGGGGCCTCGCTGACTGTGGCGGTGCGCAGCAGGTTGGTGAGCTGCACGATGCGCGCCTCGATCTTGCCCTGCTCGTCTTTGGCGGCGTGATATCCGCCGTTCTCTTTGAGGTCGCCTTCTTCACGGGCCGATTCGATGCGCTTCGCGATCTCATTGCGGCCGTTGACACTCAGGTCTTCGAGCTCCGCGGAGAGACGGTCGTAAGCATCCTGGGTCAGAAAGCTGACCTGAGACTGCTGAGACATGGTGAACTCCTTTGCGCTACCGGCGTACTGCCGGTGGGCAGATCGTCGGCGGTCGGGTGACCGTCGGGCATAAAGTCGACGCCCCGACAATCCGTCGAGGCGTATCGGACAATCTTAAGTCAGCCAGCAGCTCGAAATCAAACCGGTATTGCTCTGCTGGGTGGTACGGATCATCGCTTTGTGCGTGGTGACCCGCACATTCGAGGCGGGGTAGCTGATCACGCGCCAGCCGACGATGGCGAATGACTCGTCGAGCGCCTGAATAGCGCAGGTCACGGGCTTACCGGTTGCGGTGTTCACGGTGAAGGTGATGTCGACATGGTGCGAGTCGACGATCGTGAACGCCGTGTCCGTGGCCTCCAGGTCGGCCGCGCCGTTGTCCCAGCCCGCCCAGAAGACCCAGGCCGTGAAAACTGCCACGAAGGCGACGGCCGCGCCGATGATCCACCAGCGGTCCCGGCGCCTGCGCCCGGGTGCGCGTCCGTAGCGACGATCGATCTCGGTCACCGCCATGCTTGTTCCCGCACTGATACTCCCGTGAAGTGGTGCACCGTCCACGACGGTAGGCTTGAACTCCAAGACTAGGAGACGAATCTGGGAATCGTTCTCCTCGGCATGGCAGTGCGCGGCACGCAGCTCATCGAATCGATGAAGCTCATCGAATCGAAAGGGGAAACGCAGATGCCTGAGATCGACCTGTTCGCCGGGGATGCCGGGAAAGGCGTCGCCGAATGATCGCGGACGCCTTCCTTCGCGCCGCCGTCTGGGCCGCCGCCACGCCTGCGCCGACCCCGAGCGGCACGCCGAACGACGACCAGGTGACCCCGGGATACGTCGGGTTTCTCGTGACGTTCTTCATCGCCGTCGCCGTGGTGCTGCTCATCCTCGACATGGTGCGTCGCATCCGCCGGGTACGGTACCGGGCGGAGATCGCCGAGAAGCTGGACGCCGAGCAGGGCGCCCAAACTGCCGACGGCGCTGAAACACGCGACAGCCCCGACGTCGACCCGCGCTAGCAGCCGGCCCGCACGTCGACCCGCACGTCGCCGAATGTTTCGCGAACCTGTCAGGCTCCCAACCGCCGAGTCCGCTCAATATCCCCCAAAAACCGCCGAGTCCGCAGAGAGTCCGCGGACTCGGCAGCTACTTTCGGCGAGGTCGGCGAGGTCGGCGAGGTCGGCGAGGTCCTAGCTGTCGGCCCGCGCTCGGATCAGCCCGCGTTGTAGACCGGATGGAGCGCGATCAGCAGCGTCGCCGTCCAGTGACAGAGGAAGGCCACCACTGTAAGCGTGTGGAAGATTTCGTGGAAGCCGAACTTTCCCGGGAACGGGTTAGGACGCTTCATCCCGTAGATCACCGCGCCGATCGTGTAGAGAATGCCGCCGACCAGTACGAGCACCATCATCGCGACATTGGCGTTCAGCAGGTCGACGACGTAACCGAGCGCGGCCCAGCCCATCCCGACGTAGATGGGCACATACAGCCAGCGCGGTGCGTGGATCCAGAACACCCGGAAACCGATTCCGAGCACCGCGGCACCCCACACGAGCGACAGCAGCAGCACACCCTTGGACGGTGGAAGCGCCAACACCGCAAGCGGGGTGTATGTGCCGGCGATCAGCAGGAAGATGTTCGCATGGTCGATGCGCTTCAGGATGACCTTGGTGCGTGGCTTCCAATCGAAACGGTGATAGAGGGCCGAGTTTCCGAAGAGCAGGATCGACGTGACGATGAACACCGCCGAAGCCCATTTGGCGGGAGTGCCGTGGGCCAGGGTGATCAGAACGATTCCAGCAATGATCGTGACCGGGAAGGTGCCGGCGTGGATCCAGCCGCGCCAGGTGGGCTTGACGTCGGTGTCATTGGCGGGGGAGGCATCCAGCAGCGGGATGTTCGGCAGTTCCGGCCCCAGCTCTCCATCCGCTTTGACGGCCGCGTCGGCGGGCTGAAGGGTATCGGCCGGTTTCGAGAGCAGATCGGCGACGTCTTCGCTCTCACGGGACTTACGGGGCGTCATGCTGCAAGCGTACGGGAACGGCGTTGACCCTAGGCTGTGAGTCGCCGACCGCTGCTCGCGGTAACGTACCTCTGTGAGCAGATGGAGTTTCCCCCTCGGGCGTGGCCTCCTGTACGGGCTCTATCAGACCCGGTTGCGACGGAGCCTCACTCGGGATGTCGTACCGGGCCACGTCGCCATGATCATCGATGGCAACCGCCGCTGGGCGCGTCAGGCCGGCCTCAAAACCGCCGCCCACGGGCATCGCGCAGGGGCGGCCAAGATGCGCGAGTTCCTCGAATGGTGCGACGATCTCGGGATCTCCGTTGTCACCCTTTACCTGCTCTCCTCCGACAATCTCACCAACCGCAAGAGCGACGAACTCTCCGCGCTCATCGAGATCATCGCCGAACTCGCCGACGACCTCTCCCGCTACCGCGACTGGCGGGTGCAGCACGTCGGTACATCCGGCGGGCTTCCGCAGCCGCTCATCGCCGCGCTGGCTGCGGCCGAAGGGCGCACGGCGAACAACAAAGGCTTGCATGTGAACCTCGCGGTCGGGTACGGCGGCCGCAAGGAGATCACTGATGCGATGCGCAGCATCGTCGCCGCTCACCACGCCGACGGCGGCAGTCTCGAAACACTCGCCGACCTGCTCACGCCCGATCTGATCGGCGAGCATCTCTACACCGGCGGTCAGCCCGACCCCGACCTGGTCATCCGCACCTCCGGCGA
>DASYGJ010000182.1:0-1991 GCA_035999915.1 Leifsonia sp. | reverse complement strand
CAGTTCTCCAGCCTGCTGGCGGACGAGCGCCTCAAGCCCGGCGACGAGGTACAGGTCACCGGGCCCTATGGGGTGTTCACGCTGCGCGAGAAGTCCGAACGCCCGCTCGTGTTCATCGGCGGCGGCGCGGGCATGGCACCGATCCTCGCCCTGCTGCGCGCGATGGCCGACAACGGGAACCCGCGCTCCGCCGTCTATTACTACGGCGCCCGCGGCCCCGCCGACCTCTTCCACCTCGACGAGCTGGCCGAGCTCGAACGGCGGCTGCCCAACTTCCGCTTCGTGCCGGCGTTGTCGCATTGCGACGAGGACGCCGAGTGGGACGGCGAGCGCGGGCTGATCACCGACGTCGTCGCCCAGCTGGAGGATGAGCTGGGGGAGGTGGACGCCTACCTGTGCGGGCCGCCGCCGATGGTCGATGCCGCCATCGCGATGCTGGATCAGAGTGGCGTCCCCGAGTCACGGGTCTACTACGACAAGTTCACGACCACCGCGCCCTGAGCGCGGAGAGGAGAGAGGCAATCGATGGCAACCGACACTGAAGCGCCCGTCAAGGAGCGCAGCGTTCCCAAGCCGGTGTTCACGGACGCCGAGGCCGGGGCCAAGGAATTCCCCTCCTCGACGAGTCGCAGTTACAACTACTACACGCCGGCCAAGCGCCGGGCCACCGTCTACGAGGACGTGACCGTCGACGTCCAGCCCGATCCTGACCGCCACCTGCTCCAGGGCTGGATCTACGGCTTTGCCGACGGGACCGGCGGCTATCCGCAGGAGTGGACGGCGCTGAAGTCGTCCAACTGGCACGCGTTCCTCGATCCCAACGAGGAATGGGAGCAGACGATCTATCGCAACAACGCCAATGTCGTGCGGCAGATCAGCCAGAACCTCGCCAACGCCAAGGCCGCCCGCGCCTTCGAAGGCTGGAATAGCGGATGGATCAAGACCGTCGAGCGCCACGTCAGCGCGTGGGCCCACGTGGAGCACGGGATCGGGATGCACGTCTACCTCCCGGCCCAGCGTGATGCCCCTACCAACATGATCAACAACGCACTGTCGGTCGCGTCCGCGCACAAGTTGCGCTTCGGCCAGGACATCATCCTCTACAACCTCGAGCTCAGCGATGAGGTGGAGGGCTTCGACGGCGAGGCGCACAAGGACGCTTGGATCAACGATCCGGTCTGGCAGGGCGTGCGGGAGAACGTCGAGAAGCTCACCGCCATCCGCGACTGGGCGGAGGCGTTCTTCGTCGCCACGATCGTGTTCGAGCCGCTCGTGGGCGAGTTGTTCCGCTCGGAGTTCGTGATGCAGGTGGCGGCTCTCCAGGGCGACTTCGTCACACCCACTCTGATGGGCGCCGGCGAGTCAGACACCGCACGTGACCTGCGGGTCTCACGGCGGCTGTTCGCGATGCTGTCCAACGATGCGCAGCACGGCGAGGAGAACCGGGCGACGATGCAGTCCTGGCTGGAGCAGTGGACGCCGGTCAGCATCGCCGCGGCCCGCACATTGCAGCCGATCTGGTCGCAGCCGGGCGAGAAGGTCATCCGCTTCGAGGAATCCCTGGAGCACTCCCGGCGGCGCTACGAGGAACTTCTCGCCGACCTAGGACTCGACCCCAAGGAGCTCGATCGATGAGCAGCACCGTGAGTGACCGATTCAAGTCGGACCGGACCGCGTCCAACCGCGCCGGCGTGACCCTGATGAACAACCAGGTCGGCTACGTGGTCGCCGAGGTGATGCGCCACAAGGACGGCGTGACCGTCGAGGTGCTGCCGTCGATGATCAGGGTCGACGGCGAGAATCAGTTCGAGATCGTCTACGCCGAATGCGCCGAGGCCCTGGGCTGGGATGACTTCGGCAACGACGATTTCGAGGAGATCATGTCGACCCACTACGGCCGGATGGTCGTGCTGGACGACCGCATCATCATGTTCGCCAACCCCGAGGATGCAGCGGAGTACATTAGCTTCGACCTGCAGGCTCTGTCCTAA
>DASYGJ010000171.1:0-12703 GCA_035999915.1 Leifsonia sp. | reverse complement strand
CTGGGGTTTCACTGCTCTGGAGTTCCAGGATGTGGCCAACGCCGACCTGCTGGATGAGCTGGAGGCGACGATCGCCGCCGGTGCGACCCCGGCTGCCGCGCGCAAGTGGTGGACCGGTGAGATCGCCCGTCTGGCCAACGCCCAGGGCGTCGCCGCCGGCACACTGGTGTCCCCGGCCCACGTCGCCGAACTGGCGGCCCTGGTAGACGCGGGAACGCTGACGGACAGGCTCGCCCGGCAGGTGCTCGAAGGCGTGGTGGCGGGTGAAGGCAGTCCGCAGGCCGTCGTGGACTCCCGTGGGCTCGCGGTCGTCTCCGATGATGGCGCGCTCATCGCCGCCATCGACGACGCCCTGGCGGCCCAGCCGGATGTGCTGGCGAAGATCCGCGACGGCAAGGTGCAGGCCGCCGGCGCCGTCATCGGCGCCGTCATGAAGGCGATGAAGGGACAGGCAGACGCTGCCCGGGTGCGGGAACTCGTGCTCGAACGTGCCGGCGCCGCCGTGTAGCTTTTCGCAGGTGCGCGGGTCAGAGTAAGGAGATGGGCGTTTTCACTCTCGGCGGATTGACCACCGTTCCCGCATCATCCGGAACCGCGCTGCTTGCCCCGACCACAACCGGTGCGCTGATTGCTGCAGGGTTGCTCGACGACGTGGGTGTCGCTGAAATCGATCCGGCGGTCTCCGACACGGCGGCCACCCGGGACCGGTTCGGGCTCGATGCGGCGACTCTCGCCAACTGCGTGGTGGTCGCCGGCAAGCGCGAGGGCGTGGAGAAGATCGCGGCGTGTGTGGTGCTCGCGACGACGCGCGCCGATGTCAACAACGCGGTCAAACGGTTGCTGGACGTGCGCAAGGCTTCCTTTCTGGCGATGGACCGTGCCGTGGAGTTGACCGGCATGGAGTACGGCGGCATCACACCGATCGGCCTCCCTGTGGGGTGGCCGATCTTCGTCGACCGCCGGGTGGCTGAGACCCCTGTCGTCATCATCGGTTCCGGTGTCCGCCGTTCCAAGATCCTCCTGCCGGGTCTGCTGCTCGGCCGGCTGCCCGGCGCGCAGATCGTCGACGGCCTCGGCGTTGAGGTGACGCCGCTGTAACGACTCGACGAAGAACGTCGAACAATGCAAGCGATTATGGCCGGATGGGCGCTACTCTGAATCCAGAATCCGCTCTTAAGTGAGTGGTCCTCATGTTCGGAGGTTCTCATGACAGCGACAGTTCCCTCGAAACACGACGATATCGAATCCAAAGGGCTGAAAGGCGGCGCCCTCGGGCTCGTCTCCAGCGTCGTCGTCGGAGTGGCGTCGACCGCCCCGGCCTACAGTCTCGCAGCGAGCCTCGGGTTCATCGTCGTCGGCGGCGCGCTCGCGGCTGGTGTGAAAGCGCCCGGCATCGTGCTGCTGGCGTTCATCCCGATGTATCTGATCGCGGTGGCGTATCAGGAGCTCAACAAGGCGGAGCCCGACTGCGGCACCACGTTCACCTGGGCGACCAGAGCGTTCGGGCCGATCACCGGCTGGATGGGCGGCTGGGGGATCATCATCGCCGACGTGATCGTGATGTCCAACCTGGCGCAAGTGGCGGGATCGTATTCGTTCACCTTCGTCGGAAGTTTCGGGCTCCCGGCCGTCTCCGACCTGGCCAACAACACTCTTGCGACGACCATCGCCGGCCTGGTCTGGATCGCCTTGATGACCTGGATCTGCTACCGCGGAATCGAGATATCGGCCCGCCTGCAGTACGTGCTGCTCTCGTTCGAGGTGGTCATCCTGATCTTCTTCGCGGCCTTCGCGCTGATCCGGGTCTATTCGGGAAACGCCGAGTCGTACTCCCTCATCCCGCAGTGGGACTGGTTCAACCCGTTCACGCTGGACTTCGCCAAGACCATCGCCCCAGCACTGCTGACCGCGATCTTCATCTACTGGGGCTGGGACACGGCCGTCTCCATCAACGAGGAGACCAGGGACCCGGGCAAGACCCCCGGTCGGGCGGCGATCATCAGCACGCTGCTGCTGCTCGGCACGTACGCGATCGTCACGGTCGCGACGGTGGCCTTCGCGGGCGTCGGCGCCAAGGGGATCGGGCTCGCGAACCCCGCCAACTCCGCCGACGTCTTCTCTGCGATCGGTCCGACCTTGTTCGGTGGCGGTGTGGTGGGATCGATCCTGATGGCCATGCTCGGTTTCTCCATTTTGACCTCTGCGTCGGCCTCGACACAGACGACGATCCTTCCGACCGCTCGCACGGCGCTCTCGATGGCCGCGTACAAGGCCATCCCGGAGAAGTTCGCGCGCATCCACCCGCGGTTTCTCACGCCCACCTGGGCGACCATCGGCATGGGGCTCGTGTCCGCGATCTTCTATCTGATCTTCACCTTCATCAGTTCCTCGTTGCTGAGCGCTCTGATCGGTTCGATCGGCCTCATGATCGCGTTCTACTACGGGCTCACCGGGTTCGCGTGCGTCTGGTACTACCGCAAGACACTGTTCCGATCGTTCCGCAACATCATCATGCGCGGCGTTTTTCCGTTCTTGGGAGGCGCCATGCTCCTCGCCGTCTTCGTGTACGGCGTGGTCAGCTTCTCGGCACCCGACTGGCTGGTCGACGCCAATGGCAAGAACGTCACGATCTTCGGGATCGGCGCGGAGGCGGTGGTCGGTGTTGGTGGACTGCTGATCGGTGCAGTGCTGATGGCGATCTGGTGGTGGCGCAGACCCGATTACTTCCGTGGCAGGACGCTGCCGATGCGGTCGGATGATCTCGTTCTGTCGGCAGCCGGCGTTGCGCCCAGATTCGGACTCCCCGACTCGGGCGACATGCCGACCGTCATCGCGCCCGACCTGTCCAACCTTCCGCCCGGGCACACGGCGATCAACGCTGAAACCGGGGAACCGGTCAGGCAACCATCCGCGTTCCCGCCGGAGGACCTCGATCTTCCGCGACGGGACGGTTGATGACGGAACGCCGCCGCCTCGTCGAATGGGAGGATCCCGCGCCGGGGGTCGCGATCATGCCCACGATGAACGGCCTCGAGTACCTTCAGGCCATGATCGATGGCACGTTGCCTCCGCCCCCGATCACCTCGCTGATGATGATGCGGCTCACCGAAGCGAGTGAGGGCCGAGCGGTCTTCGTGTGCGAGCCGGACGAATCCCATTACAACCCGATCGGCACCGTGCACGGCGGGCTCGTGTGCACTCTGCTCGATTCGGCTCTCGGATGCGCGGTGCAGTCGACACTGTCGCAAGGCCAGGGTTACACGTCGATCGAGATCAAGGTGAACTATCTGCGTCCGGTGCTGGCCGGTGCTGGTCCGCTCACCTGCGTGGGGACCGTGACCAAGCCGGGCAACAGGGTCGCCTTCGCCGACGGCGTCGTCACCGACGCGTCGGGCAAGGCCGTGGCGACGGCCACCGGTTCGCTTCTCGTCTTCCCGATCGCTTGACGCCGACCCGGGCCGGTCAGGCCTGCCCGCCGAGGAGCTGTTCCCGCACCTGGCGGCGGATGACCTTTCCGACGATCGAGCGCGGCAGGTCCTCCACCGCGTAAAGGTGCTTCGGCACCTTGTATGCGGTGAGGGTCTCCCTGGCGAACGCACGCAAGGCGACCTCGTCGAAGGAGGCGCCTGGCGCCATGACCACGGCAGCCACCACGTCTTCACCGCCGCGGCCGTGCGGGAGCCCGACGACGGCGATGTCGACGACACCGTCGAACGCTCGGAGCGCATCCTCGACCTCGGTGGGGGAGACGTTGAACCCGCCCGTGATGATCAGTTCCTTGATGCGGTCGACGATGCGCACGAATCCGTCTTCGTCCATCGTCACGATGTCGCCGGTGCGGAACCAGCCGCTGTCGGCGAAGACTTTGGCCGTCTCGTCGGTCTTGTGCCAATAACCGGAGAACACCTGTGGTCCGCGCGCGAGCAGCTCGCCCTCTTCGCCGAACCCGCGGTCGACGTCGGGATTCTCGGGGTCGACCACGCGGAGTTCGGTGCTCGGAAGAGCCAGGCCGACCGTGCCGTCTTTGCGCGTGTTTCCCACGGGATTCGCCATCAGCACCGGCGAGCACTCGGAGAGGCCGTACCCCTCCACGAGGTAGCCGCCGGTCTTGCTCTCCCACTGCTTGACGATGCTGTCGGGTAGGCTCATGGCGCCCGAGATCGCGATCTCGATGCCCGAGAGGGACACCTTGCGTTTCTCGGCAGCCGTCGCCAGGCGTTCGTAGATCGGCGGGACGGCCGGGAAGAAAGTGGGCGGCCGCTTTTTGACGACGTCCAGCACGAGGTCCGGGTCGAACTTGGGGAACAGCACCAGGCGCGCGCCCATGCTCATCGCGAAGGTGAGGCAAAGTGTCAGCCCATAGGCGTGGAACAGGGGGAGCACGGCGTAGACCACCGAGCTTCCGCGTTCGATCGTTGGCACCCAGGCGCGCGCCTGTGCGGCGTTCGCCGTGAGGTTGAGGTGAGTCAGCATCGCTCCCTTGGGTGCGCCCGTCGTGCCGCTGGTGTACTGGATGAGCGCCAGATCGTCGCGTTCCGGCCGCGGAGACGAGTCTTTGAGCTTCTTCGATGCCAGCAGTGTCTCCCAGGCGACCGTGCCCGAGACCTTCGTCGTGAGCTGGTCGCGTGCCTTGCGGGCGGCGGGCACGGGAAGCCGGAGCGCGATGCGTTTTGCGGTGGGCATAGCGCGCGTCAGGTCGACGGAGACGACGGTTGTGACCCCCAGGTCGGTCGGAAGCTCCTGCACGACTTGAGCGACCTTGTCCCAGACGATAGCGACTTGCGCTCCGTGGTCTTCGAACTGATGGCGCAACTCGCGCGGGGTGTAGAGCGGATTGTGCTCGATCACGACCGCGCCGAGACGCAACACGGCGTAGAAGGCGACGACGTGCTGCGGGCAGTTGGGCAGCACGAGTGCGACCCGGTCGCCCTTGCGCACACCGCGTTTGCGAAGGCCCTCCGCGACGCGGGCGATCTGCTCGCCGAGTTCGGCATACGTTGTCGTCGCACCGAAGAACTCGAGGGCGACGTGCTTGCCGTAGGTCGCGACCGCCTCGTCGATCAGGTGGGCGAGCGATCCGGTCGGTAGTTCGACGTCGGCCGGCACGCCTTCGGCGTAGCTCGATAGCCACGGTCTTTCAGAGAAAAGGCTCACTCGCAGAAGCCTACGCGCGCACCGCCAATGAGCGGACGGCCTCTTCGATCGGGTGCTCGCCGGAGACGACCTCCCAGATGTGCCCGACGGATCCGGGCTCGTCGAGGCAGACCGCGATCACCCGCGCGACGTCCTCCCGCGGGATGCTGCCACGCCCGACACTCTCGCCGAGGTCGATCGTGCCGGTTCCCTCGTCGAACGTGAGTCCGCCAGGACGGAGGATGGTCCAGTCGAGTCCGGACTGCCGGAGCATCGCGTCCGCGTCGCGTTTGGCCTCGACGTAGGCGCGCCAGACCGGTTCCGTTTCTTCGGGGAGCGGGTTGTCGACGCCCCAAGCCGAGACCTGCACGAACCGGCGGATGCCCGCGAGCACGGCCGCCTGCATCGACTTCACCGACCCGGCATAGTCGACAGTGCGTTTTCGCTCGATGCCCGAGCCCGCTCCTGCTCCGGCCGTGAAGACGACGGCGTCGCATCCCACGAAGGCCTTCGCGAGCCGCTCCGGGGTAGCGGTCTCGATGTCGACCAGGTGGCCTTCTCCGCCGAGCCGGTAGACATCTTCGCCGTGGTCCTCGTTGCGCACGACACCGACGAAATCGTCGCCTCGGTCGTAGAGCACGCGCATCAGTTGCTGTGCGACTTTTCCGTGGGCACCGACGATAGCAACACGAGTCATACCTCCATCATGCCCCTTGGGACTCCGATGCGCTCACGGCGAACAGCTCGGGACGAATCCGTCGGCGTTTGCTAGCGTCGTGACCGTGGTCGCCTTTTTCGAGTTGCTAGGACGTCTCTTCGCGTCCTCGCTCGACGCCGTCTGGGGCTCGTCGAGCCCTGCGACGGTGATCGCACTGGTCGGTGTGGTCGGCGCCTTCGGCCTCGTCGCGCTCGTAGCGGCTGCGCGGCTCGGGGGTATCGTCGCCCTTTCCGACTCGCTCCGCTTCGTCGCGGGTCTGGAGCGGCCGGTCGAGCCGGCCGATCGCGCCCTGCTGCTCAGCCAGTCCGATCCCGACGCAGACGGTCGTCCGCGTCCCAGAGCGCCCGGTTTCCTGCTGCAGACCGCGTAGCAGGAGCTCAACCCTTTCCTCCCTGCCGCACGCGGTCAGACGAATCCCCCCATTCGTTTCGACAGCAGGGAACACTCATGGACCTTTTCTCATTCGGCCCGATCGCGGCCATCCTCGACGGGGCGTACACCCTCGTCACCGGTCTCTCGGCGACACTCGCCCCGGTCGCCGGCGCCTTCAGCGGCCTGGTCGCGGTTGTCATCCTCACGGTGCTCGTCCGAGCCGTCCTCATTCCGGTCGGAATGAGCCAGGTTCGCGCCGAGTACACGCGTCGGCGTCTCGCGCCGAAGCTGGTCGAGCTGCAGCGCAAGCATGGTAGCGACCGCGAAACGCTCACTCGCAAGACCGTGGAGCTCTATCAGGTGGAGAAGGCATCGCCCTTCGCGGGCATGCTTCCGCTGCTGCTGCAGCTTCCGGTGATCTCGCTCGTCTATGCGGTGTTCACGCATCCGATGATCGCCGGGCACGCCAATTCGCTCTTGACCGAGCATGCGTTCGGTGCCCCGCTCGGTACCAGCTTCGTCGGACTGACGGGCGCGGGATCGGCAGTATGGCCGGCCATGCTCGTCTATGTCGTGGTGCTACTGCTCATCGCCGTGGTGATGACGGTCTCGCGCACCGTGCTCGCCTTGCCGCTTCCGGATAGTCGGCCCCAGGCAGGCGGGCTGCTGCGCGCAGTGTCCTTTCTGCCGTACGTGACCGTCGTGTTCGCCGCGTTCGTTCCCCTTGCGGCGGCGGTCTACATCCTCACCTCCGCAGCTTGGACCGTGGGGGAGCGTTTCGTGCTCCGCCGACTGCTCGATCCCGAGCGCGGCACCGCCCCGGACGATGGGATGCTTGTGACATGAGAATGCGTAAGGAGTCCGCTGATTCCGTTCCGGGATTCGGCGTCGGAGTGCAGGTGTACGTCGTGGAACCGGTGACCCCCAGCGGCGACGACTGGGTGGGCGAGCCGACCGGGGTGATCGTCGGAACCGGCGCCGCCAGCCTCCGTAGCGTCAATCTGCCCGCCGGATCGACCACCAGCTGGCTGGTCGCTTTCGACGAGCCGCAGGTGCGCCGCGACGGCCGAGGACCATTCGAGCGCGCCAACATCGAGCAGTCCCTGCTGGTTGCGGCCGAGCCGATCGCTGAGGGCTGAGGATGCACGGCGTCGGGCTGGTGCGCGGTATCAATGTCGGGCCCACCACGCGTGTCGCGAAGTCCGACCTCCTCGCCGCATTCGAGGGTGCCGGCTTCAGTGCCGTCAAGACCTTCCTCGCCAGCGGCAATGTCGTCTTCGACGCCAAGAGCGTTCCGGGCGCCGTAGAAACGAAGGCCGTCGAGAACGGGATCGCCGAGCGGTCTGGCGTGAGCGCACGTGTGCTCCTGCTGGCCGAGACCGAGTTCCGCCGGATCGCGAAGGCGAACCCGCTTCTCGATGACGGCGACGACTTCTCAAAACTCATGGTCACATTTCTCGACGGTGAGATACCGGGCGATGTCGAGCATCCGGATGCCGCGGCGATCGCGCCCGAGCTGGTCCGCTTCGGCGATCGCGCGATCTATCAGTGGTGTCCGCTCGGCGTCTCCAACTCGAAGCTGAAGCTTGCGTTCTGGAGACAGGTGGCCGGGGTCGCCACCGGACGCAACTGGCGTACCGTCGTCAAACTCCTGGAGGAGCTCGACGCCCGAAGCTGAGAACATCCTGCTAATCATGCAGTTCTGAATTATTGCAGTTGCGCATAATTACTGTGCGCGCAACAATTGGGACATGACCGCAGAAACCCTCGGACTTCGAGAGCGCAAACGTCTCGAGACGCGCTCACAACTCGAGCGCGCCGCGGTGACCCTCGCGCTCACGATCGGTCTCGAGAACACGACGATCGATGCGATCTGCGCGGCTGTCCCGGTGTCACAACGCACCTTCTTCAACTATTTCGAGAGCAAGGAAGACGCCATGCTCGGCGTCCAGGATCTCGCGCTCGACGCAGCGACCGTCGCCACCCACGTCGAGCAGCAGGCGGGGGAGCCGCTGCTCTCCTCGGTGATAACCCTCCTGTTCCACGCTCTGGGACCGGTCATCGCCGACACCGAACTGCACGAAGCGCGAATGACGCTCATCAAGCAGCACCCCGACCTGCTCGGTCGCCAGATCGCGCAGATGACGCGGATGGGGGAGCAGCTCACGGCAGCAGTTTCAACGCTCCTCGCCCACGATCCCGCGTCCGCCGGAACGACCGCCGACGAACGCAACCTCCTCAGCGAATTGATCCTCCCGCTCTGCGGTGGTGCCGTGCGCGCCGCCGTGAAGGAGTGGATCGTCGACGGGGGCGACCGTTCGCCCCACGAACTCTCGAGACGAGCCGTCGAGCTCGCCGGAAAGGCAATCGAAAAACTCAAATGAGCTCACCCACCCAAGCGGCCACCGCGGAGAAGTCCTCCGCCGAATCTCCGCAGAAACGAACACTCCTCCTGCTCTTCGCCGGTCTCATGGTCACGATGCTGCTCGCATCGCTCGACCAGACCATCTTCAGCACGGCGCTGCCGACCATCGTCGGCCAGCTCAACGGTGTCGACCACATGCTGTGGGTGACCACCGCCTACATCCTGGCGTCGACCGTCATGCTGCCGGTGTACGGCAAGCTCGGCGACCTCATCGGCCGCAAGGGCATCTTCATCGCCGCCATCGCCGTGTTCATCGCTGGATCCGTCGTCGGCGGCCTGGCTCAAGATATGACCTGGCTGATCGTCGGTCGCGCCATCCAGGGCCTCGGTGGTGGCGGGTTGATGATCCTCTCACAGGCGATCATCGCCGATGTCGTGCCCGCTCGCGAGCGCGGCAAGTACATGGGTGTCATGGGCGGTGTCTTCGCCCTGTCCAGCGTGGCCGGCCCCCTTCTCGGCGGTTGGTTCACCGAGAGCATCGGCTGGCGCTGGGCGTTCTGGATGAACATCCCGCTCGGCATCCTCGCGATCGCTTCGGCCGTGGTGTTCCTTCGGCTCCCGAAGGGCGAGCAGCGTCGTCCGCGTCTCGATTTCGCAGGTATGGGCCTGCTGGCGGTCGCCTCGACCTGCCTCGTGCTCGTCACGACCTGGGGCGGAACGACATACGCGTGGGACTCCGTGGTCATCATCTCGCTGATCGTCGGCACCATCGTCTCCGGTATCGCGTTCGTGCTCGTCGAACGCAAGGCCGCCGAGCCGATCATGCCGCTGAAACTGTTCAAGGACCGCAACTTCACTCTCACCACGATCGCCGGACTCATCATCGGTATCGCGATGTTCGGGGCGCTGGCCTACCTGCCGACCTACCTGCAGATGGTCACCGGTGCGAACGCCACCGAGGCCGGCCTGTTGATGATCCCGATGATGGCCGCGCTGCTCCTCACGTCGATCGTCTGCGGACAACTTGTGAGCAAGACCGGCCGCTACAAGTGGCTGCCAATCGTGGGCACGGCAATCGTCGCCGTCGCGCTGGTGTTGCTGTCCACGATGACCCCGACCCTGCCGGTGTGGATCCTCTGCTCCTACCTCGCGGTGATGGGCATCGGCCTCGGGATGAGCATGCAGATCCTCATCCTGATCGTGCAGAACTCCTTCCCCGTGTCTCAGGTCGGAACGGCGACCGCATCGAACAACTACTTCCGTCAGATCGGCGCCTCCCTCGGCTCCGCGGTCGTCGGCAGCCTGTTCGTCGCACGGCTCACCCAGCTCCTTACCGAGCGCATGCCAGCAGGCGGCTCAGCGGCGGGGGGATCGAGCAACTCGTTCACGCCGGCCATCGTCAAGGCGCTGCCCGGACCGATCCGCGACGTCATCGTCGGTTCATACAACGACGCGCTCACCCCAGTGTTCCTCTCCATGGTCCCGCTGGTCCTGGTCGCGGTCATCGTGCTCCTCTTCGTCAAGGAGAAGCCGCTGGCGACCACCATCGAGCGGGAGGCAGTCGCTGTCCCGCTGGAAATCGACGGCCCGGCGTCCGACACGACGCTCGCAGCCGGAGAGGGCGAAGAGCACGAAATGGATCTCGCGATCCGCTGACGCTCTCGCCAGGCGACGACCCGCTCTCCGCGGTTTGCGGAGGGCGGGTCGTTCGCGTTTCGCGTGATCCCTGGTGGCTTGCACTGGAGGCTCCTACAATGACGGCATGTTCGTCGAGGGCACCCTTCGATGGCAGGTCACCGAGGACTGTCCCTGGGACCTGCTGATGGCGCTCGCCCTCCGCGACCTCGCCCACCTCGAAGGCATCGGAATGCCGCCCATCCCGCGGTTGTTCCCGGCCGTGACGCCGGCGTTTCACCCGGCGACGGGCGCACTTCCGCTTCCCGGAGCCGGCGGCCATGGGGAGCTGACGCCTCCCGATACGCAGGGTTCAGCCGGGCTGCTCGAACGGCAGTGGCTCGCCTGGTTCGACCTCACGGTGGACCGCGAACGACGACCCGTCGTGAGTCTGCTGCAGCCCCCGCATTTCCCAGCGTTCGACCGTGCGATCGAGCTGCAGGACCTGATCGTGGATCACTACGGCGAGGCCCTCAGCTGGACCCGCGAGCGACACGCGGAATATGCCCGCACGAGCATCGAACAGCACGCGCGCAGGGCCGCGGACATCGTGGATGTGGTCCACGAGCGGGAGCACGAACTACGACGGCAGACCGGTTACTTCCGCCTCGATCTCTCGGTTCTGCCGGTCGCCGAGCGCGGCGCCTGGATCGTCGGACCCCACACCGTGGTCGTGAGCACGTCACTGCGGGACGACAGTCGCGCTTTTCGCGAGTGGTTCACGCCGCTGGTCGCTGCGCTGGTCTGACCCTCAGTCGGTCACATTCTGCTGACGCAGCCAGACGAGAATCTCCGTCGCCACATCGCGCCAGCCGTGGTCGATCGTGAGGGAGTGGCCACGACCGTGGAACTTGATGATCTCGGTCACGGCGTTCGAATCCCGATACCGCTTCAGGGTCGCGTCGACGGTGACCTCGGGGACGGTGTGGTCGGCCGTGCCCGAGATGAGGAGCAACGGCCCGCGGTCCTCGTTCTTCGTGTCGACCGCCGCCTGCGAGTGCATGGCGAAGTTCGCAGCAGCTGCCTGGAACAAGGGGCGAACCGTTGACGGGACGGTCCATTTCTCATACAGCTCGTGGGCTTCTTCCTCGCTCAGCGCGTTGGCGAAGCCGAACTTGAATTCGTTCTCGCTGAGCGCGATCGCCTTGTGGATGTTGGTGGGGTTTCCGAGCGCCGGCAACGCGGACCGCAACTGGGCCAGCGGGAGCGGGAGCACTCCCTTGATCTGAGCCGGGTCGATGGCGACGCCGGCATTCCCGTAGCCGAGTCCGATCAGCTTCTCGGTGATCAGACCACCGAACGAGTGGCCGATTATCACGGGCGGTTCGTCCAGGCCGTCGATGATCTTCGCGAAGTGGTCGGTGACATCTTCGATGCTCTTCCCGGCGACCTCGTCGGCGTGGGCGCGCGTCTCGGCGACCGTATCGCGTTCGCCAGGCCAGTTCGGGGCGACCGGATCGTATCCCTCGTTGCGGAAGAAGTCCGCCCAGGGCTCCCAGCTCGTGGCGTGGAGCCACAGTCCGTGGATGAAGACAACTGGTTGTTTCGCCATTTCACGTGCCTTTCGTATGGTGAGTCCCGTGGAAGATCGCGGTGCTGCTGCACAGGCTATGCCCGGCGCAGGAGCGCAAACAATGGCATCCGGGGTAGGGTCCTGGCATGGCCGATTGGTTGTGCGCCACGTGCGCTGTCGAGTATCCGCCGGGGGACGAGCATCCGCTGCGCTGCACCGTCTGCGAGGACGAGCGCCAGTATGTGCCGCTGGACGGGCAGCGCTGGACGTCGCTGCAGGAATTGGAGCGAGCGGGCGAGCGGGTCGTCATGGCCGAATTGGAGCCGGACCTCTATGCCCTGCGCTCGGAGCCGAAGGTCGGAATCGGTCAGCAGACGATGCTGCTGCGCACGGACTCGGGCAACCTCTTGTGGGATCCGACCGGTTACGTCGACGAAGCGGCCGCCGAGGCCGTTCGAGCGCTCGGCGGGGTGGCCGTGATCGCGACCAGCCATCCGCACATGATGGGCGCTCAGACCTCGTGGTCGCGGATGCTCGGAGACCCGCCGGTGCTTGTGAACGAGGCCGATCGTGCCTGGGTGCAGCGGGAAGACCCGTGCATCCGAACCTGGTCCGGCGAGCGTGAGATCCTCCCGGGAGTGACGTTGCGCACCATCGGGGGTCACTTTGCGGGGAGCGCGATCGTGCACTGGAATCGGGGCGTCGTTCTCGCCGGCGACACGGTATTCCCCGGTCCCTCGGGTCGCTGGGTGACTTTCATGCGCAGCTATCCGAACGACATCCCTCTGTCAGGCGCTGTGGTGCGAAAAGTGGCCGACCGGGTGTGCGAGCGCCCGTTCGATCGGCTGTACGGCAATCTCGGCAACTCCGTGCTCGAGGATGCTCGGGGCGCGGTCCTTCGCTCGGCCACCCGGTACATCGGGTGGGT
>DASYGJ010000149.1:0-17412 GCA_035999915.1 Leifsonia sp. | reverse complement strand
TCGAGGGCTCCCCCGGTGCGACGGGACGGGAAACCCTTACCCCGCCTCGGAGCGCGGGGACGCCGGGAACGGTGACCTGCGCTGTCGCGGTGGCCAGCGCATCCGCGTCACCGCTGAGCTGCACAACGGCAGTGTCGAGATCGTAGGCGACGGGACGGTTGGAGCCGAGGCGCCAGCCGCTCGGGGCGCTCCAGAGCGGACCGGCGCTGCCGGCGCGCTCGGCGCAACGGTCGAAATGCACGAGGAGGGCGGCCGTCGCCAGATCGTTCGCCGACGGCTCGGTCGGCTCCAGATCGGAGAAGCGCCGGTCGATGAGCGTCGTGTCGAGACGCCCCGACTGAACGTCAGGATCGGCGAGCAGGGTCCGCAGCCAGTGCACGTTCGTGACCGCGCCGAGGATGGCCGTGTCAGCGAGAGCGGCGTCGAGGCGGGCCAGCGCCGTCCGGCGATCCTCGCCCCACGCGATGATTTTCGACAGCATGGGGTCGTATTCGGTGACGATCGCGTTGCCGGCTTGCAGCCCGCTGTCGACGCGGACGCCCGCGCCACTGGGCTCGTGGAGGGCGAGCACCATGCCGTCGCTCGGAAGGAAGCCGCGCTCCGGGTTCTCGGCGTAGACCCGCGCCTCGACGGCGTGCCCGGAGAGCCGGACGTCGTCCTGCACGAGCGTCAGCGGCTCGCCCGCGGCGATCCTGAGCTGCCACTCGACGAGGTCGAGGCCGGTGACCAGCTCGGTCACGGGATGCTCGACTTGCAGTCGCGTGTTCATCTCCATGAAGAAGAACTCACCGGGCGAAGCGTCAGAGACGAGGAATTCGACCGTTCCGGCACCCACATAGTCGACGCTCTCGGCGACGGCGCACGCGGCGCGGCCGATGCGGTCGCGCGTCGCCTCGTCGAGGAGCGGCGATGGAGCCTCTTCGATCACCTTCTGGTGCCGTCGCTGCAGGGAGCACTCGCGCTCGCCGAGATGGATGACGTGGTGGTGCCGATCCGCGAGCACCTGCACCTCGATGTGCCGCGGAGTATCGACCAGCCGCTCGAGAAAGAGGGTGTCGTCGCCGAAGGCGGCCGCGGCCACCCGCCGAGCCGCGTGCAACGCTTCAGGGAGCTCGGCCGCGGACCGCACTACCTGCATCCCTTTGCCGCCACCGCCCGCCGACGGCTTGACGAGAACCGGGAAGCCGATCTGCTCTGCGGCCGCGATCAGGTCGTCGTCGGTGAGCCCGGGTTCCGCGATACCGGGAATGGTGGGAACGCCGTGCGCCTCCACCTCCCGCTTCGCCGCGATCTTGTCGCCCATGATGTCGAGTGCGCGCACGCCCGGACCGATGAAGACCACTCCGGCCTGCTCGCAGGCTGCGGCGAACTCCGCGTTCTCGGACAGGAAACCGTAGCCGGGATGCACGGCCTCCGCGCCCGTGGCCCGCGCGGCCTCGAGGATCGCGGTCACGTCGAGGTAGCTCTGACGCGCCGGGGCCGGGCCGAGGCGGACGGCGACATCGGCGAGCGCGACGTGCGGCGCCTCCCCGTCGGCGTCGCTGTAGACGGCCACCGAGCGGATGCCGAGGCGGCGCAGCGTGCGGATGATGCGACAGGCGATCTCGCCGCGATTGGCGACGAGGACCGTGTGGAAGGGCGTGCTGGTCACGGGGCGATCACATCCTGAACAGGCCGAAGGCCGTGTCGGGCAACGGCGTGTGGGAGCACACCTCGAGGGCGAGCCCGAGCACGGTGCGGGTGTCGGCCGGATCGATCACGCCGTCGTCCCAGAGGCGGGCGGTGGAGTAGTAGGGGCTCCCCTGGTTTTCGTACTGTTCGGCGATCGGAGCTTTGAAGTCGGCCTCGTCTTCGGCGGACCACTCCTCGCCGCGGGACTCCAATTGCTCGCGCTTAACCGTGGCGAGCACCGACGACGCCTGGGCCCCTCCCATCACGGAGATGCGGGCGGCCGGCCACATCCACAGGAACCGCGGTGAGTACGCGCGTCCGCACATGGAGTAGTTGCCCGCCCCGAAGGATCCGCCGATCACCACCGTCAGCTTGGGGACCCGCGCGGTGGCGACAGCGGTGACCATCTTCGCGCCGTTCTTGGCGATGCCGCCCGCCTCGTAGTCCCGGCCTACCATGAAACCGGAGATGTTCTGCAGGAAGAGCAGCGGGATGCCGCGCTGGTCGCACAGCTCGATGAAATGGGCGCCCTTCAAGGCGGACTCGCTGAACAGCACGCCGTTGTTTGCGACGATGCCGACCGGATGACCGTGGAGGTGTGCGAAACCGGTCACCAGGGTCGTGCCGTACTCCGGCTTGAACTCGTGGAACTCGCTCGCGTCGACCAGACGAGCGATGACCTCGTGCACGTCGTACGGCGCCTGCACGTCGGTCGGCACGACTCCGTAGAGTTCGGCGGGGTCGGCCAGCGGTTCGCGGGTCTCCAGCACCTCCCAGGCGGAGGGGGCCACTGGTGGCAACGTGGACACGATGTCCCGCACGATCTGCAGAGCGTGGCAGTCGTTGTCGGCGAGGTGGTCGACCACGCCGGAGGTGCGCGCGTGCAGGTCGCCGCCGCCGAGCTCCTCGGCGGTGACGACCTCGCCGATCGCGGCTTTCACGAGCGGTGGACCACCGAGGAAGATCGTGCCCTGATCGCGCACGATCACCGTCTCGTCACTCATCGCAGGCACGTAGGCGCCACCGGCGGTGCAGGATCCCAGCACGGCGGCGATCTGCGGGATCTTCGCGGCCGACAGCCTGGCCTGGTTGTAGAAGATGCGGCCGAAATGGTCCCGGTCGGGAAAGACTTCGTCTTGCATCGGGAGGAAAGCGCCGCCGGAGTCGACGAGATAGACACACGGCAGAGCGTTCTCGAGCGCGATCTCCTGTGCGCGCAGATGCTTCTTGACCGTCATGGGGTAGTAAGTGCCGCCCTTGACCGTCGCATCGTTGGAGATCACGAGCACCTGCCGGCCGTGCACGAGGCCGATGCCGGCGATCACGCCGGCGGCGGGGCTCTCGTCCCCGTACATCCCCGTGGCGGCGAGCGGGGCGATCTCGAGAAACGGGCTGCCCTCGTCGAGCAAGACGTCGATCCGCTCGCGCGGGAGCAGCTTGCCGCGAGCGACGTGACGTTCGCGCGAGCGCTCCGGGCCGCCGGCTGCGGCCGTCGCCAGACGGTCGCGCAGGTCGGCGACGAGGGCGCGTTGCGCCGCCTCGTTCTGCTCGAACCGGGGCTCCGCCGCGGTGGTGTCGCTGGTCAGGATGGGCATCGCTCGTCTCCGTCGACGTTCCACAGTCAGTTAGTGGTCACTAACTCGTTTTTAGGTTAGTGTTCATTAACCGAAATGTCCAGCAGCGAAGGCAGACGATGACCGAAGTCGCGCAGACGGAGCCGCAAGGTCCGCCCGACGCCCGGCCCACGCAGCGCAGCCAGGCCAAAGCAGACCGGCGCGCCGCCCTGCTCGGGGCCGCAGCCGCCCTCTTCGCCGAGAGAGGCTTCAACGGTGTCTCGATCGAAGACCTCGGCGCTGCCGCGGGCGTCAGCGGACCGGCCGTGTACCGGCACTTCCCCAGCAAACAATCCGTGCTCTCGGCATTGCTCGTCGGAGTCAGCCAGCACCTTCTCGACGGCGGAACCCGCGTCGCGACGGAGGCCGCGGATCCCGCGAGCGCCCTGCGATCCCTCATCGCGTTCCACGTGGACTTCGCGCTCGGCGAGCCCGACACCATCCGCGTTCAAGACCACGACCTCGACGCGCTCGCCGAAGATCAGCGGCGAGCAGTGCGCCGGCTCCAGCGCCGTTACATCGAACTGTGGATGGAGGTGCTGGCCGAACTGCACCCCTCCCTCTCGACGGTGGAACGCAGGATGCGCGTGCAGGCCACCTTCGGCCTCATCAACTCCACCCCGCACAGCGCGCGCGTCGGCGGCACCAGCGTCGACGCGTCGGCCGCCCGGCCCGTGCTGGAACAAATGGCCTGGGCGGGGCTCAACGCGCACTGAGGTGACCCTGTCACGTCACCCGTATGCGTTACAGTCGCAGGACAGCCAACGACCATCCCGAACGAAGGAGCGGCGTGGGGGACGACTCGCCCCGCCTCAAGCGGCGCCACCTGATCCTGAGGGCTCTCGGCATCGTCGCCGCCGTTCTGCTCGTGCTGGTCGTGATCGCCGGAGGCATCGGCGTGTGGACGGTGACACGGTCCTTCCCCCAGACCTCGGGAACGATCGACGTGCCCGGGCTCGACAAGCCGGTGACGGTCGCGCGCGATGCCGCGGGCATCCCGCAGCTCACCGCGTCGACCGCCGACGACCTCTTTCGGGCGGAGGGCTTCGTTCACGCGCAGGACCGGTTCTGGGAGATGGACTTCCGCCGACACGTGACCGCTGGGCGGCTGTCGGAGATGTTCGGGCAGAGCCAGGTTCCGACCGACACGTTCATCCGCACGCTCGGCTGGCGCACCGTGGCCGAGCAGGAGGTCAAGAACCTCGACAAGACCACCCTGCGTTACTACCAGGACTACGCCGACGGGGTGAACGCCTACCTGGCGTCGCACAAGGGTGCGGAGCTTTCGCTGGAGTATGCGGTGCTCGGGCTGCAGAACCCCGGGTACTCCCCCGAACCGTGGACGCCGGCGGACTCGGTGTCCTGGCTCAAGGCGATGGCCTGGGATCTGCGGTCGAACCTCGTCGACGAGATCGATCGCGCGCTGCTGTCGACCACGCTGTCGCCTCAGCAGATCGCTCAGCTGCACCCGGCCTATCCGTATGGCGAGCATCCCACGATCACGAGCGAAGGCAACGGACATCCGGCGGCGACGTCGCCGGATGTCTCGTCGAGCGGCGCAACGCCGGCCACCGCGAGCGCACCGGCCTCGCCGCCCGAATACGCCGCGGCGCTCACCGATCTCGCGTCATCCCTCGACAAGCTGCCCACTCTGCTCGGCCCCGCCGGCAACGGCATCGGATCGAACTCATGGGTGGTCTCGGGCGCCCTCACCGCGAGCGGCAAGCCGTTGCTCGCGAACGACCCGCACCTGGGTGCGGCGATGCCGTCGGTCTGGTACCAGATCGGGCTGCACTGCAAGACTGTCAACCCCGAGTGTCCGTTCGACGTGGCCGGTTACAGCTTCTCTGGTCTCCCGGGCGTGGTGATCGGCCACAACGACCGCATCGCCTGGGGATTCACGAATCTGGGCCCCGACGTCGCCGACCTCTACGAAGAGAAGGTCACCGGCGACACCTATGAGTACGACGGAAAGCAGTTGCCGCTGACCATCCGCAAGGAGACGATCCGGGTCGCCGGTGGCAAGTCGGTACAGCTGACCGTGCGCTCGACACGCCACGGACCGATCGTCACCGATCTCAGCGACGGGTTCGCCGACATCGCCAAGGATCAGGCCGGAAAGATGGACGTTCCCGCCGAGAAGTACCAGCTCTCGCTCCAGTGGACCGCCCTGACGCCGGGCTCCACCGCCGGCGCGATCTTCGCGTTCGACACCGCCAAGAACTGGGACCAGTTCCGTGCCGCCGCCCAGAGCTTCCAGGTGCCGTCCCAGAACCTCGTCTACGCAGACGTCGACGGCAACATCGGCTACCAGGCGCCGGGCTCGATCCCCATTCGGGCGGCGGGCGACGGCACCATGCCGGTGCCCGGCTGGACGAGTCAATACGGATGGACGGGGATGCTCCCCTTCGACGAACTGCCGAGTGCGTACAATCCGCCGAGCGGCTACATCGTGACCGCGAACAACGCTGCGGTGGGCCCCGACTTCCCCCACCTGATCACCGCGGACTGGGACTACGGGTATCGAGCGAACCAGATCCAGGTGCGGCTCACCGCGCTCATCGCGAAAGGGAAGAAGCTGACGGCGGCCGACTTCGCCGACATCCAGGCCGACAAGTACGACGCCGCGGCGGCGGATCTCGTGCCCATTCTGCGCACCGTGGGCGCCGACCGGGCACCGTCGAGCGGCGCCGCACGCGGAGCGAAACTCCTCGCGGGCTGGAACTACCACGACGACGCGGAGAGCGCTGCTGCGGCCTACTTCAACATCTTCTGGCGCAACCTGCTGGCCGACGCCTTCGGCCGCAAGCTGCCCGCATCCGCTCCACCGACGGGCGGCGATCGCTGGTTCCAGGTTGTGCAGACCCTCGCCAAGCAGTCCGACTCGTCATGGTGGACCGACAAGAAGCTCGGGGTCGGCAACCGTGACCAGATGTTCGCGCACGTGGCCGACGAAGCATGGGCTGAGGCGACGCGGCTCATGGGCAGCGATCCGGCCAAGTGGCGCTGGGACAGCATCCATACGCTCACTGTGACCAATGCCAGTCTGGGGAAGAGCGGCGTCGGCCCGATCGAAGCTCTGTTCAACCGGGGACCGTACCCGGTGGGCGGAGGATCCAGCGTGGTGGATGCGGTCGGCTGGGACGCCTCCGTCGGCTACACCGTGGACTGGCTGCCGTCGATGCGCCAGGTGATCGACCTGAGCGACTTCGACAAGAGCACCTGGGTGAATCTGACCGGAGCATCCGGCCACGCCTTCAACCCCCACTACACCGACCAGACCCCCCTCTGGCAGACCAACAAGACCCGAGACTGGCCGTTCTCGGCCAAAGCCGTCTCAGCCGCAACCGACGAGACCCTCACGCTCCGACCCCCGAGCTGAGATTCAGCGCGAGGTGGGCCAGGCGCGCTCGTCGCTCCCGACGTAGAGCTGCTGGGGGCGGCCGATCTTGGTGGCCGCATCCGTGTTCATCTCGCGCCAGTGGGCGATCCAGCCTGGAAGACGGCCGATCGCGAAAAGCACGGTGAACATGCGCGTCGGAAAGCCCATCGCCTTGTAGATCACGCCGGTGTAGAAGTCCACGTTCGGGTAGAGCTTGCGGTCGATGAAGTACTGGTCGCCGAGAGCGACCTCCTCCAGTTCCTTGGCGATGTCGAGCAGTGGGTCGTGCACGCCGAGAGCGGCGAGCACCTCGTCCGCCGACTGCTTGACGAGCCGCGCGCGCGGGTCGAAGTTCTTGTAGACGCGGTGCCCGAAGCCCATGAGCTTCACGCCCTCTTCTTTATTCTTTACGCGCTCGACGAACTTCTGCACGCTCTCGCCCGAGTCGCGGATGCTCGCGAGCATGTCGAGTACAGCCTCATTTGCGCCGCCGTGCAGCGGACCGTACAGGGCGTTGATGCCCGCCGACACCGACGCGAACAGGTTGGCCTGCGTCGAACCGACGAGACGCACCGTGGAGGTCGAGGCGTTCTGTTCGTGATCCTCGTGCAGGATGAGCAGACGTTCGAGGGCCTTCGACAGCACCGGGTTCACCTCGTACGGCTCCGCGAGCGTACCGAAGTTGAGACGCAGGAAGTTGTCGACGAAGCTCAGCGAGTTGTCCGGATAGAGGAATGCCTGGCCGAGGCTCTTCTTGTGCGCGTATGCGGCGATCACCGGAAGCTTGGCAAGCAGACGTACGGTCGACAACTCGACCTGCTCGGGGTCGTGCACGCTGAGCGAGTCCTGGTAGAAGGTCGAGAGTGCCGACACCGCGCTCGACAGAACCGACATCGGGTGCGCGTCGTGCGGCAGCGCGCCGAAGAAGCGGCGCAGATCCTCGTGCAGCAGTGTGTGGCGGCGGATGCGCTCGTCGAATTCATCCAGCTGGCTCGGTGTCGGCAGCTCACCATAGATGAGCAGCCAGGCCACCTCGAGGAACGACGAGTTCTGAGCGACCTGCTCGATCGGATACCCGCGGTAACGCAGGATGCCGGCGTCGCCGTCGATGTAGGTGATCGCCGATTTGGTGGCTGCGGTGTTGACGAAGCCGTAGTCCAGACTGGTGAGTCCGGTCTGCCTGGTCAGCGACGATAAGTCGATGCTGGACGCGCCCGCGACACTCGGCAGGATCGGGAACTCGGCGGATCCACCGGGGAAGGAGAGCACGGCCTTCTGCGGCTCGCTGCGCTCAAACGCCGGAGGGATGGTCGGCTGCGGCGCTGTCGGCTGCGGCGCTGTCGGCCGGGAGGCGCTCGGCGCGGGCGCCGGCGCCGCGCTCTGACTCTGCGCCTGCTCGGTCAGTGCATTATCGGTGCCGAGTCCGCTCACAACGCCTCCTGGGTCTGTGGGTGTTCCTTCACGCGCGCTACTCGTGGCAGCACTGCAAAAAAGTTTTGTGGATACAGCCTAACCAACCCGTCGGGCTACTGTCGCATCCTGCAAACAGTCATCGAACCGATTAGAGGGAGTCTCCAAGTGTGCGCAGCCGGATGGCTGCCGCCGCGATGCGCTCGTCCGTCGCGGTGAGTGAGAGACGCACGTGCTGGGGAAAATCGTCCCCATAGAACACGCCCGGGCCCGCCAGGATGCCGAGGTCGGCGAGTCGCCCGATGGTCTCCCAGGCGTCCCGCCCTTCGGTCACCCAGAGGTAGAGCCCGGCGTCGCTGTCGTCGATATGGAATCCGGCCGCCTCGAGGGCGGGCTTGAGCACGGCGCGACGGCCGCGATACCGCTCGCGCTGCAGCTCCACGTGCGCTTCGTCGCCCAGCGCGGCCACCATCGCGGCCTGAAGCGGCGCCGGCAGCATGAGCCCCGCATGCTTGCGCACAGTGGTGAGACGGCCGACGACGGTGCGGCACCCGGCTATGAATGCGGCCCGGTAACCGGCCAGGTTCGACTGCTTGCTCAGGGAGTAGACGGCGATGATGTTGCGGCGGTCATCGCCGATCACGCGCGGGTCGAGCACGCTCGGGATGGGTTCCGCATCCCACGGCGCCTCCCAGCCGAGCTCGGCGTAGCACTCGTCACTCGCCACATACGCGCCGAGCTCTCGGGCGCGCCTGACGGCGGCGCTCAGCTCTGCGACGCTCAGGACGCGCCCGTTCGGATTTCCCGGACTGTTCAGCCAGACCAGCTTCGTGTTCTGCGGCCATTCCGCCGGGTCGTCGCTGGCCACGGACTCAGCGCCGGCGAGTGCGGCGCCGATGGCGTAGGTGGGGTAGGCGGCGCGCGGATGCACAACGGCATCCCCTTCGCCGAGCCCGAGCATGAATGGCAGAAAAGCGACGAGTTCCTTGGAACCGATCGTCGGAAGCACGTTGTCGACGGTGAGCCCGGTCACGCCGCGGCGGCGGGCGAACCACTCGACGATGGCCTCGCGGAGGGCCGGCGTGCCGATCGTCTGCGGGTATGCGTGCGCATCCGTCGCCTCGGCCAGGGCCTCCCGGATCAGGTCGGGCGTCGGGTCGACCGGCGAACCGATCGACAGGTCGACGATGCCGTCAGGATGTGCCTTGGCGCGCGTCGCGAATGGCGCCATCAGATCCCAGGGATAGTCCGGGAGCGCTCCGAGTGCCACGGTGGACGTGCCCGGATCAGTGCGCCTGCGGCGGCAGGGCGGCGATGATCGGGTGGTCTTTGCTGATCACGCCGACCTTGGCGGCACCACCCGGCGAACCGACGTCATCGAAGAACTCGACGTTGGCCTTGTAGTAGTCGGCCCACTGGTCGGGAAGGTCGTCTTCGTAGTAGATGGCCTCGACCGGGCACACAGGCTCACAGGCTCCGCAGTCAACGCATTCGTCGGGGTGGATGTAGAGCGAACGTTCGCCCTCGTAGATGCAATCGACCGGGCACTCGTCGATACAGGCCCGGTCTTTCACGTCGACGCAGGGGAGGGCGATGACGTAGGTCACAGTGGCGGGTTTCCCTTCGGCGAGTGGTTCACCCTCTAGCTTAGGCGGTTTCCGGTCGCGCCTGCCGCCGCGGCGGACGCCTCACGTTGCTTGCCCAGGTCGGGCCAGGCGAGCACCAGGGTGGCGATGATGAACGGTGCGACGAGCCAGATCTGGCCCACCAGATCATTCAGGATGAGCACCGAGCCGCCGGGGCTCTTCTGCGTGAAGAGCAGGATGATCGCGATGCTTCCGAGGGCGGCGGCCAGCGTGGGGATGCGGCTCCGCGAGAGCAGCCGCAGCCCGACGAGCATGGCCGCGTACGCCACCAGCGCCAGGATGAGACCCCAGGGCAGCGTGAAGTCGCCTACCTTCCAGCTGAGCTGGTGGGCGATCGTGCCGACGGCGCCGACGATGATGCCCACGAGGAACAGCAGCACGGCGTTGACGGTTCGTGTGAGCATTTTGGAATCCTAGCTGGACACCTTCGGATTCGCCGGTTAGAGTCGTCGAGGTAAGGATAGCCTTACCAACATTCCCACCGAATCCTCACGAAAGACACCTGTGCTCGCCAACTATCTGATCGGTCTCCGCGAAGGAATCGAAGCGTCCCTCATCGTCGGTATCCTCGTCGCCTACGTCGTGAAGATCGGACGCAAAGACGTTCTCCGCAAGCTGTGGCTGGGTGTCGGGATCGCGGTGCTCGTGCCGCTCGGGGTAGGCGCGCTGCTCACCTGGGGTCCGTACGGGCTGAACTTTCAGGCGCAGGAGATCATCGGCGGGAGCCTCTCGCTCGTCGCGGTCGGCTTCGTCACCTGGATGATCTTCTGGATGGGCAAGACCGCGCGCTCGATGAAGAGCACCCTGCACACCCGCCTCGACGCCGCGCTGCTCGGCGCCGGCTGGGGCGTGGTCGTGCTCGCGATGGTCAGCGTCGGGCGCGAAGGACTCGAGACCGCCCTTTTCGTATGGGCGACCGTCGCCTCGGTCAGCGGTAGCTGGGAGCCGGCCGTCGGGGCGCTGCTCGGCATCCTCACCGCGGCCGTCATCGGCGTGCTGCTCTACCGCGGCTTCGTGAAGATCGACCTCGGCAAGTTCTTCAGCTGGACCGGAGCGTTCCTCATCCTTGTCGCCGGCGGCGTCTTCGCCTACGCGATCGGCGACCTTCAGGAGGCCGGAGTTCTGCCGGGCGCCGGAACGCATGCCTATGACATCAGCTCGATCATCCCGTCGTCCAGCTGGTACGGCACCGTGTTGCAGGGCATCGTGAACTTCAACCCGTCACCGAACTGGCTTCAGGCGGCCGGCTGGCTGGGCTACATCGTGATCGTCGCCTTCTTCTACGTCCGTCAACACGGCGCCATCTCCCCCGGCGGCGCAAGAAAGGCGAGCGCCGCACCGGCACCGCATCCCATCGTCCGCTGACGACACTCGGACTCTGCTCCGTTCGCACTTCGGTTTCACCGCTTCACACAAGGAAGGCACAGCCATGCCCAGAACTCGTCCCCTCAGCCTGATAGCCGGCACGCTTGCGGGTGCCGCCACTGTCTCTTTCGCGCTCACCGGATGCGTTCCCAACCGCGCCTCCGCCGACGCCGAAGCGCTCAGCGTCACCCTGAACGACGACAAGTGCACGGTCTCGTCCGACACCGCGCCCAGCGGGCCCATCACCTTCCAGGTGACCAACAAGGGCGCCGACGTCAACGAGTTCGAGATCCTCGCCGACGACAAGCTGCGCATCGCGGGCGAGAAGGAGAACATCGGGCCGGGCATCACCGTGAACTACGTGGTGCAACTCTCGGAGGGCAAATACTTCACCGCCTGTCGCAAGGGCATGGTCGGCTCCCCCTCCCACCTCGCCTCCTTCACTGTGACCAGGGGCAAGGATGCCGTCACCGGCGGCAACGAGAGCAAGCAGGTCGCACAGGCGGTCGCCAACTACATCGCCTATGTCAAAGAGCAGAGCAGCCAGCTGCTCGCCGCGACGAAGACCTTCGCGCAGAACTACGTGGCCGGAAACGACGATGCGGCCCGAACCGCGTACGGCCCCACTCGCGCATACTACGAGCGCATCGAACCGACCGCTGAACAGTTCGGCGACATCGACCCCGCTCTCGACCTCCGCGAGGCGGACCTGGCGCAGGGACAGTCCTGGACCGGCTGGCACCGGATCGAAAAAGACCTGTGGGCACCTGCCGGCTACACTCCTTCCAACGCCGCGACCCGCACGCAGCTCGGCGACCAGCTCGTCGCTGACACCCGGCGACTCGACGACCTGGTGAGCGCCAAGGGCTTCAGCCTCACCATCGACCAGATCTCCAACGGCGCGATCGGTCTGATGGAGGAGGTCTCACGCAGCAAGATCACGGGCGAGGAGGAGATCTTCTCGCACACCGACCTCTGGGACTTCCAGGCCAACGTCGAGGGCGCAAACGTCGCGTACGGCATCGTCCGCGACCTCGCGGCGGCGAAGGGACAGGACGGCAAGAAGGTCGTCGAGAAGCTCGACACCGAATTCACCGCCATCCAGAAACTGCTCGACCGGTACAGGTCGGGAGACGGATTCGTGGGCTACCGCGAATTGACCACCGCGCAGGTCAAAGAGCTCTCGGATGAGGTCAACGCTCTCAGCGAACCGCTCAGCCGACTCACCTCCACGATCGTCGGATAAGGGGCATCGGTGAATTCGCAAAACCCGCAACAGACCGCGGACTCCGCACTGTCCCGCCGTGGACTGCTCGGGCTGGCAGGCGCGATCGGCGGTGCCGGAATCGTCGGTCTGGGTGCCGGCGTCGCGCTCGACCGCACCGCCCTTGGCGCGACCACCTGCGCAACCGCGACGTTCCCGTTCTATGGCGAGCACCAGTCCGGCATCACCACCGCCGTGCAAGATCGACTGCATTTCGCCGCTTTCGATGTGGCGGCCGGACTCGACCGCGCCGGACTTGTCGAACTGCTTCAGGATTGGACCATTGCGGCCGCGCGGATGACGCAAGGCAAGCCGGCGGGAAAGTACGGCCCCGCGAGTGGACCCGTCGACGCGCCGCCGGACGACACCGGCGAAGCGCTGGACCTGCCACCGGGCGGCTTGACCCTGACCTTCGGATTCGGTCCGACACTGTTCCGCTCGTCGGACGGGCGCGACCGCTTCGGCCTCGCCTCCCGCCGGCCCTCTGCTCTGGTCGACCTGCCGCGCTTCCCGGGCGACGCCCTGCTCGACTCGCTCGTCGGCGGCGACCTGTGCGTCCAGGCGTGCAGCGACGATCCCCAGGTGGCCGTGCACGCCATCCGCAACCTGTCGCGGATCGCCTTCGGCCGGGCGTCCATCCGCTGGTCACAGCTCGGCTTCGGCCGAACGTCGTCCACGACGCGCGGCCAGACCACCCCGCGCAATTTGTTCGGCTTCAAAGACGGAACGGCCAACATCAAGGCGGAGGACGGCAAGATCGTCGACGACCAGGTGTGGGTATCCTCCTCAGACGGCGCAGCGTGGATGGCCGGAGGTTCTTACCTGGTCGCGCGCAAGATCCGAATGGTGATCGAGACCTGGGACCGGCAGCAGCTCGGCGAACAGGAGCGCATCATCGGCCGGGACAAGGGCGAAGGCGCACCGCTCTCCGGCGGAACCGAGTTCAGCGACCCCGACTTCCTTGCCCTCGCCCGCACCGGCGGCACGAAGATCGACCCGGATTCGCACGTGAGGCTCGCGCATCCAAGCACGAATGGCGGCGCGCAGCTACTACGGCGCGGTTTCAACTTCGTCGACGGCAACGACGAGCTCGGCCGTCTCGATGCGGGACTGTTCTTCATCGCCTTCCAGCGGGATCCGCGCAAGCAGTTCATCCCGATTCAGCAGCAACTCGCCCGCAACGACGCCATGAACGAATACGTGAAGCATGTCGGCTCGGCGATCTTCGCTGTTCCGCCCGGCGCTCGTGAAGGCTCGCACATCGGCTCGGCCCTGTTCGCCTGACGCTCGTCCCGTCAGGGCGTGGCAGTTGGCGTCGGCGAGCCGCCGGACGCCACGGTGTAGTTGGCGACCCAGCCGTTGTTACCTGCGTCGGTCACGACGACGACCACCTCGTAGGTGCCGTCGGTGAACGATCCGGTTCCGGCGTCGACCGAACGTGTATCGAACTGACCGTGGAAGCCCGCGCCGGTCAGTTGCTTGGCGATCGCATCCGTCGCCGCTTTCCCCGGAACTTTGATCGTGACGTTCCAGAGTTTCTTCGCAGTCGAGCCGACCGAAGCGCCGAAGACGACATCACCTTTGTAGAGCGGAACAGCAGAGGGGAAGTCGGCCGGGACCTTGTTGCCGCCGATGTCGACTCCACCGCCCGTCAGATTCTTCACGGCGGTTTGGAAGCTGCATCCGGTCAAACCCGATGAGACTCCGAGCGAGAGCACCAGGGCGAGCGGAATCGCCACCAAGCCCCGCGCCATACGCATCCGTGCACCTTGCATGCTGGCACCCCGCTCCCGACAGCGTTCCGTCGATTCCGTCAAGGCCAGAGTACGCGCGGTTCAGGCGTTCTGGTCCTGCTTCTTGAGACGCGAGGTGGCGCGGGCGCGGGCATTCGCGTCGAGTTCCACCTTGCGGATGCGCACGACCTCAGGCGTGACCTCGACACACTCGTCTTCGCGCGCGAACTCGAGGCTCTCCTCGAGCGTGAGCTGGCGCGACGGGGTCATCGACTCGAAGTTGTCGGCCGTGGACTGACGCATGTTGGTCAGCTTCTTCTCTTTGGTGATGTTGACGTCCATGTCGTCGGCGCGCGAGTTCTCACCGATGACCATGCCCTCGTAGACCTCTTCTGTGGGGTTCACGAAGAAGGTCATGCGCTCCTGCAGAGCGATGATGGCGAACGGGGTGACCACGCCGGAGCGGTCGGCCACGATCGAGCCGTTGCTTCGGGTGACGATCTGGCCGGCCCAATCGTCGTAGCCGTGCGAGATCGCGTTGGCGATACCCGTGCCGCGGGTCGTTGTCAGGAACTCCGTGCGGAAGCCGATGAGGCCACGCGACGGGACGATGAACTCCATGCGCACCCAGCCGGTGCCGTGGTTCGCCATGTTCTCCATGCGGCCCTTGCGGCTCGCGAGGAGCTGCGTGATGGCGCCCAGGTACTCTTCCGGCGCGTCGATCGTGAGGTGCTCGAAGGGCTCCTTCAGCTTGCCGTCGACCCGCTTCGTGACCACCTGCGGCTTGCCCACGGTGAGCTCGTAACCTTCGCGGCGCATCTGCTCGACCAGGATGGCGAGCGCGAGCTCGCCGCGGCCCTGCACCTCCCAGGCGTCGGGGCGCCCGATGTCGAGCACGCGGAGCGAGACGTTACCGACCAGCTCGCGGTCGAGACGGTCTTTGACCATGCGCGCGGTGAGCTTGTGGCCCTTGACCTTGCCGACCAGCGGCGAGGTGTTGGTTCCGATCGTCATCGAGATCGCGGGCTCGTCGACGTGAATGGCCGGCAGAGCACGGATGTCGTCGGGGTCGGCGAGCGTGTCGCCGATCATGATGTCGGCGAATCCGGCGACCGCGACGATGTCGCCGGGCCCCGCGCTCTCGGCCGGGTAGCGGTCGAGCGCCTTGGTGATCATGAGCTCCGTCACGCGGACGTTGTGCACGTCGCCGTCGTGACGCACCCACGCGACCGTCTGGCCCTTCTTGAGGGTGCCGTTGAAGATGCGGAGCAACGCGAGGCGTCCGAGGAAGGGCGAGGCGTCGAGGTTGGTGACGTGCGCCTGCAGTGGGGCGTCCGGGTCGTAGGACGGAGCCGGGATGTGCTCGAGGATCGCCTCGAACAGGGGCTCCAGGTCGTCGTTGTCGGGGAGTTCGCCATTGGCTGGCTGATTACGGCTCGCGGCGCCGTTGCGGCCGGACGCGTAGACCACCGGAACGTCGAGGATCGCGTCAAGGTCGAGGTCGGGCACGTCGTCGGCCATGTCGCTGGCGAGTCCGAGCAGAAGGTCCTGGCTTTCGCTCACGACCTCCTGGATGCGAGCATCCGGGCGGTCGGTCTTGTTGACGGCCAGGATGACCGGCAGGTTCGCCTCGAGCGCCTTGCGCAGCACGAAACGCGTCTGCGGCAGCGGGCCTTCACTCGCGTCGACAAGGAGAACGACGCCGTCGACCATGGACAGGCCGCGTTCGACCTCGCCGCCGAAGTCGGCGTGGCCGGGGGTGTCGATCACGTTGATGGTGATCGGGCCGTTCCCTGCATGCTTACCGTTGTACGAGATCGCCGTGTTCTTGGCGAGGATCGTGATGCCCTTCTCACGCTCGAGCTCGTTCGAGTCCATCGCGCGCTCCTCGACGTGCTCGTGCGCGGTGAACGAGTTCGTCTGTCGCAACATGGCATCGACCAGCGTGGTCTTGCCGTGGTCGACGTGGGCGACGATCGCGACATTTCGCAGATCGTTGCGGTGGGCGACGGCGTTCTCGGACATGCGTGAAGACTCGACTCTCGTCAGAAGATTTGGTGGGGAACAGTCGATTCTATCGTGAATGCGCCCACGACGTGAGCCGGTCGCTCTTTATGCCCGCTTTCGCGGAGTGCGATCAAGCCACGCTGCCCGCTGCCAGCAGGTTCGTGATCTCCTTGCGGGGACCGGCGAAATGGCAGTACGCCTTGTGGCCAGGAGCCTTCTCCTCCAGCACCGGCTGCTGCGTGCGGCAGCGGGTGCGCTGGTCGTCGGTGAGCTCTTCCCGGTACTTCGGGCAGCGCGTGTGGAACACGCATCCCGAAGGCGGATTGCTCGGACTCGGGAGGTCACCCTTCAGGAGGATGCGCTCGCGGCGCCGCTCTGTCTCCAGATCGGGGACGGGCACGGCCGACATGAGAGCGTGGGTGTACGGATGCACCGGCTTGGAGTACAGAACGTCTCGATCCGCGATCTCCATGACCTTGCCGAGATACATGACCGCGACTCGATCGGAGATGTGACGGACGACCGAGAGGTCGTGCGCGATGAAGACGTATGCGATTCCGAACTCGGCCTGGAGGTCTTCCAGAAGGTTCACGACCTGGGCCTGCACCGAGACATCGAGCGCCGAGACGGGCTCGTCGCAGACGATCAGTTTGGGCTGCAGGGCGAGAGCGCGCGCGATTCCGATGCGCTGACGCTGTCCGCCCGAGAACTCATGAGGGTAGCGGTTGTAGTGCTCCGGGTTCAGCCCGACACGCTCCATGATCCGCTGCACTTCGGCCTTCACGCCGTGCTCCGTGTGCACCTTCTGGATGTGGAACGGTGCGCCGACGATCGTGCCGATCGTGTGACGCGGGTTCAACGAAGAATACGGGTCCTGGAAGATCATCTGGATGTCTTTGCGGTACCCGCGCATCTCTCGCTGGTGCAGACCGGCGATGTTTCGTCCATTGAAGTGGATCTCCCCCGACGTCGGTTCGAGGAGCTTGCTGACCACGCGTCCCGTCGTCGATTTTCCGCAGCCGGACTCACCGACCAGGCCGAGGGTCTCCCCTGCCGACACCTCGAAGCTCACACCGTCGACCGCTTTGATGGGAGCTCCACGACGACTGAACAGGCCGGATCCTCCGCCGGGGAAGTATTTGGTGATGTTCGAGACGGTGAGCAGCGGCTCGCCGGGTGCGGGCTCAACAGCCGTGTGCGGTGAATTCATGGGCCTGGATTCCTTTGTAACGATGTCGTCTAGAGCGTCGGCTGGATCTCGGTTCGCAGAATCTCCCGGCGTTCCTCGGCGGGGATGTGGCAGCGAACCTCATGGGTCTTG
>DASYGJ010000142.1:0-5314 GCA_035999915.1 Leifsonia sp. | reverse complement strand
CAAGAGGCGCGATGGCCCTCCGTTGCCGCCGAAGCCGTGGATGCCGTTGCTCGCGGCGAATCTCCGGTGCCGACCGTTTGGTTCAGAACTGATGCGGGCGTCAGCGGCACTATCCCGGTTTCCAACCGGGTCCCCGTCAGCTTTGCTGACGAGGACGATCCGATCGGTTTCCTTGGAACCATCACGCTTCTCGGCTCCGAAGCGGAGCCACTGACTCCGGAGTGATTCGGTCGTTTAAGGCCAATCGCCGTGCCCGCAAGCGATGGTGCAGCGGACGCTGTGACGTCTGCCCTCAAAGCCATGTCATCACTCGAGCCCCATCCGCTGATAGGCCCGCCGCCGCCGCGCGTCTCTCAGACACTCGATGCTCCAATCGCCATGTGCGTCCTCAGCTAGGAACTCCTTAAGCCACGCAACCTGCGCGGCGAGTGGCGTGAGCTCCAGACTGACCGGCGTGCCAGCCAGGCAAGATGACCACACAGCGGTGGCGAAGTACTCGTCCGCGTCCGGCGGGGCAAGCGCGACGAACCACTGGCCGCGGTCGGCAAGCACTTGAACGAGAAAGTGCTCCACGGGCGCTTGAAGCAGCTGGTTGTTCGGTGAATCGAAGGCTTTCGCTCGCAGTGGGCTGCCACGATCAGTCAGCCACTCCGCAAGCTCCTGCACGGCCTTCGGTGCCGAGGACAGGTCAGACATCACCCAGCTCCACGGATCAGGAGCGTGCCGGTGGAGTTTGGTACGTAGCCGCTGCCGGACAGGCCTGCGGAACACAGATTCGTTTGAAGAAGTCGTTGTCGTCCAGGAGTTCTCATAGAAGCCCCTATTTGTGAGTCTTTGGGGCGGTAGCGTGCCCATCGGTGACGGGAAGCGGGTCGTAGCCTGGCGGTTCAGAGCGGCGAGTGAAGCCGAAGACGAGTGACGCCGCGATAAGCATCGCCCAGGCAACCAAGCCGAGACCGAATGCCGACGCGAGTGGATGGGCGACCAGTGCGATTATCCCCACGGTGAGGGCGATGACTTTCAGGCGCATCCACGCGCGAGCCGAAAGGACCGAGCGTACGCGTCCGACACCCAGCCCGTGATGGGCAGCGACCCGGTAGCCGGTCGTGGCGAACAGTGATGCGCTTGCCAAGCCGTACGCGAACGGAAGCGCGAAAACTGCGATCGCCGCCACCATCGCCGTCATGGAACGCGCGTGCCACGTGACATCGGCGTCGTCCCAGCGCGTGTAGGCACGGAAACCGAAGACGCCGTGAACGATCGCGACGACGACAACGATCGAGGCGGTCGTGATCGAGTATGGCTTCAGCGACGAAACCGGCATGAACCAGGCGAGCACTCCGACCAAAACGACGATGAACACCGGAGGCAACAGCCACTCCCACACGCTCAATGGCACCCCTGGCGGCACGGTGAGGGGCGCGTCGTCGCGAGCGGCGTCAGAGTCCGGCGCATCAGCCTCGGTCACCCCCCGAGCTTACCGACGCACGAGCTCCTGGCAGAAAACGGGCTTCGAGAAACTCCGTTGGTTACTAGTCCGGTAGAGGGTCGAGCACCGTGCCATGCGGTCGTGCGAGGCCGTCCTGATAGTGACTGGCCTCTCTATGCGCGTATACCCCGGACGACTTAATGCCCGGTGACGGCCCCCTATCTGCACCACTGTCTTGATGACTCGTAGGAGGATCGGCTATGCGCGCGTCTCCAGGCCGAACTGACCGTCGAAGGACCCTCAACCCCGCCACTTAGCGATCACAGACCCCCGCCACCGAGTGCGCTCCCGGCTTCCGGTATGCGTGTGCCGAACCGGCCCGTCGTTAGGCGCCTATGACTGTGACGTCACCATGTGAACGAAGTACCGCAGATCGTCCAACGGACCGTTGTTTACGCGCTTGAACGCCTTGCCGATCGGGTTTGAGTGATTGCCGTCCGGGCCGACCACTCCCACGGGGAAGCCGAACATGCCGCTCACCTTCTCGTCGAAGTCGGTCCACGAGTAAGCGTGCTGTCGCACGAGGACCTCGCCGACATAGCAACCGGCAGCGAAGATCGTCTCCGCGACGACGTCCGAACCCTCCGAGGAAAACGATCCGAGCTTGCTATCCACCCACTCCAGGCTTTCGACAGAGTAGTCCAGGCGGATCTCCCACAACTTCTGCACGCCGTCGACGAACCAGGCGGCGAGTTCCGGCGCGTGGGCTGCATCTGGCGGCGCAGGTAACCGCAAACCGCGACCCGCCCAGCGGGGACCGACGGCCCCCATAGGCTCACGCGCCGAGTCCTGATCGCGGCTCTGCTCGCTCGCAGAGGCCTGCTCGTCCGGCGACGCCTCCGGCGGCTTCTTCCTACTCCATCGCATGCTGTCCCCTCCCGAGCAGACGGTACGCAACGGCGTGATTCGCCATCGCCCACCGACCAGAATATGCCGACGCCTCCGCTGACGACCTAGTTCCCGAGGAGGTTGAGCCGGGCCGCCTTGCGAACGGCATCGATGCGCGACATCGCACCGAGCTTGGCGTAGATGTTGGTGGTGTGGCGCTTCACGGTTCCCTCGGCGATGCTCAGCCGTTGGCTGATGTCGCGGTTCGTGTAAGCCTGGCTGATCATGCGCAACACCTCGAGCTCGCGGGAGGTCAGGATCTCAGCGGCCCGTGAGTCGCCCGGAGGGTTCGGGGAGGCAACGATCGATGACACCCGCACCTCGGCCACGATCTTGCGGAGGCCCCGCCCGTCGATCGTCTTGCTGACGAACTGCGATGCTCCAGCACGAAGGAGCTGTCTCTCCAGAACGGCATCCGTATGCATCGTCAGGATCACGATGGCCGTCATCGGGGACGCGCGGCGGATCCGCGTCACAGTCTGTTCTGCCGTTGGACCAGGCATCTCGACGTCGAGGAGCAGGACGTCGGGCTGCGTTCGGGTGACCAGGAGGATCGCGTCGTGTCCGTTCGGCGCTTCGCCGAGAATGAGGAACTGGCCCTCGATGAGGGAACGCACGCCTTGGCGGAAGAGCGCGTGGTCATCCGCAAGGACAACACTTCTGTTCATAGAGCCCCCTCGATTCGAGCGATGGTCAGGGTGACAGTCGTCCCCTTGCCGGGTTCGGTGTCGATCGTGAGCTCCGCACCGATGAGTTCCGCGCGTTCCTGCGCTGCGATCAGACCCAGCGCGCCGCTCCGGATCGCGTCATGCCGGAACCCGACACCCAGATCTGAGACGGTCAAGGCGACAAGAGTCGGCTGCCAGTCGATCGCGAGAAGAATGCAGGGCGCGTGCGAGTGCCGCCTCGCATTGCGAATCGCCTCTCGAACGATGATGAAGGCTTCCTCCTGCACTCCCGTCGACAGTTGGTATGGCTCATGCGACGTTCGCACCTCTACCCGCGGGCCGCTCTGATCGAGGTCGGTCACGTAGTCCCGGATGGCTTGGTCGAGTGTCTTGTCGCCCACCGAGTGGCGGAGGTCGAGGGCGATCGCTCTCGTCTCATCCAATGCCGATTCCAACAGGGTGAGCGCCTCACTGCTGCGGCGTTCCTGCTCGCTCGTATTCTGCTGACCGAGCTGTAGGCGCTGGATGCCGGTGGCGATGCCGTGGGCCACCCGGTCGTGAAGTTCTCGCGAGATCCCGAGCCGTTCTTCGCTGTGCGCGACCGCCAGACGCTCGAGGAGCACGTTCACGTAGGAGACGGAGGCGGGGATGACATTGGCCATGATCGAGGCGTTGAGTGCTCGAGAGAATCGGCCCGCGTCGAGATCTTCGGCGGCGATCTCGTCGAGCGCGACCTCGAAGAGGAGCGTCGCCGCCGTGAGGCTGTCGACCGGATGGATGTTCTGGCGCGCACGCAACTCGCCGACCGCGATTCCCTCCGGAGCTCGCGCCGATCCTTGCGTCGTGGGCACCCCCAGCCGATCGAACGTCTGACGCAGAATGCCTTCGACCTGGCGATGAAGCTGCTTCGCAATGGTCTTGTCTGAGACGAGAACGTTATTCGCCTCGTCGAGACGCTCGTACAGCCGCGTATAGACCCGCTCAACGATGGCCGGCAGATCGATCCTCGGACTCTGATCCGTCATCGTGCCCTTTCGCTGATGGTCACCAGATGATCGCGGTCGCATTCACCGCATATTGCACGAGCATAAACGTGCGATACGGGCGCTTCTCCGCCGACCGCGTGCTCCGCCGCGATCGCGCGCGGAGAACGACGAACAACGCGACCGAGCCAGGGAGCAGGAACGACAGCGTTGGGACGCGGGGGACAACGAGTGCGACGACCGCTCCGCACGCGCCGACGACCAGCGCCGCCCACGCGATCAGTATGCGTGCAACGCGGTCGCCGACGAGGATCGGCAGTGTGCGTCGCCCCTCCTGGCGGTCGCCGGCCGTGTCTCCGAAGTCTTTTGTGTGCCCGGCCACGGCGATCCACAGTCCGGTGACCACCGCAAAGGCAACCGACGGAAAGCTGGCTCTCGAGGTGAAGGCTTCCGAGCCGGCCAGGTAGGTCAGCGTCGAGCCGGACGCTGCCACGAAGAGTGCCATGAAGGCCGACTTCTTGGCCGCGCCGGTGCCCACCGAGTAGACGGCCCCGAGCACCAGCATCACCGCGGCCCCGAGCGCGAATTCGAAGCCGACCAGCGTTGCGATCGCAAGCGAGGCGGTCGCGAGGACGGCACAGAGATTGGCCGCGAATCGTCGATCAAGCGCGCCCGAAGCCAAAGGCCTGTTCGAGCCGTTCCGCCGATCGCCGGCGATGTCGAAGATGCCGTTCAACAGGTAGACGAACCAGACCGACAGGAGCCAAGCGACCCCGCCCTCGGCCTCCCGGACGCCGTTGGTGGGTGCCCCGCGCGACAGCATCCCACCGACGAGAAAGCGAAGAGCGAACACCATCAGCACGACCGGACGGGCTTCGAGCCAGGCGAGCGCCAGGCTTCGAACCCCGTGAGCCAAGCGCAACCCCGAAGGTGGCAACGTCAGCGGAACGCCGGTCATGTGCTCATTGTGAGGAACTTTCGCCGTCTGCCCGGTTCTGCCGGATCAACGAAAGTCACATCTTTGCGGCGTCTGAGGCAAATGTGACCTAAGTCGCATTACGTTGCCGCCACCACTTTCTTAGGCTTCAATCAGGTCGTGGCGCGCTCATGGTTACTGCGCACGCCATGGCAACAGGGGTAAAAACTAGGGGACGCCAGTGGTGGCAGGGAATTCGGGCACTCCCTGCCACCGCGTTGGCGGTGCTTATCGAGCGACGAGCCCGTGCTGAGGGGCGAGTTGTTGCGACCTCAGACCCCTCGGAAACCGCAAGGGCTCGCCCCTCGCC
>DASYGJ010000125.1:0-4326 GCA_035999915.1 Leifsonia sp. | reverse complement strand
GACCGGCGAGGCGGCGACCACAGCGGCAGCGCCTGCGGCGCTGATCTTCTCGAAGTTGCTGCCGACCTTGAGTTGCGCGATGCTGAGGCCCGCGGAGCCCGACTCGTCGATGTAGGCGATCGAGTTCTTCGCGTTCTTGGTGGCCGAAGCAACACCCGACGTGCCCTTGGCCGCGTCACCGACGGTGAACGGGAACGTCTGCGCGGCGGGGACCGGGGCGCCATTCTTGACCCATACGTCCGGAGCGTTCGCCGCGAGGTAGTCGGTGAAGTTCTGCGTCGTGCCCGAGTCGTCGGAGCGGTGGACGACCGTGATGGGCGCCGAGGGGAGCGAGGCGCCGGAGTTCAGTGCCGCGATCTTCGGGTCGTTCCAGGTCGTGATAGCACCGCTGAAGATGCCCGCGATGGTTGCGGCGTCGAGCTTGAGATCCTTGACGCCGTCGACGTTGTACGCGATGGCGATCGGGGAGATGTAGACGGGGAGGTCGATGGCCTTGGTGCCGGCGGCGCAGAGTGCGAAGGTGCCGGCGAGCTCCGTGTCCTTGAGCGCGGCGTCGGAACCGGCGAAGTCGCCGGAACCGGAGATGAAGCTGGTGCGACCGGCGCCCGAACCCTGCGGGTCGTAGTTGACGGTGACCTTCGGGTTGGCCTGCTGGAAGCCCGCGATCCATGTGGTCTGCGCGGCACCCTGTGCCGACGACCCGATGCCGTTCAGTGTTCCGGACAGGTTCGACGGTGCAGCCGTGGTGGTCGACGGGGTGCTGCCCTCGTTCGACGCACAGGCCGTGAGTGAGATGGCGGCAGCGGCCAAGATGGCCAGAGGAGCGCCAAGACGCTTGAGTTTCACAGTTGTCCCTTCCGGGGATCAGTAACAACAGGACGAGGTCGGTGCGACCCGCGTGTGACGCTAATGCCGGTGTCTGACCAGAGTCCCCCGCAACGGTAAACGGGAGGTTAACGAGGGGTGTGCTCTTGGGGCGTAAGCCTGTGAGATCGGCGAGTGGCCGAGCTACGAGAGGAGAGTTATGGGTGTGCCGAGCGCGAGCTTGTCCACTGCATCGATTGCGGCTTCCCCGAGGCGGATACAACCATGAGAGACGGCGCCCGTGGACACATCCTGGTAGTGGATGCCGATCAGGCCGCCGTCGGAGCCCCCGTACGGCTCGTCTGATCCGGTGGCGTGTAGGGAACTGAGCTGGATCGGGTGCACGGACTGTCCCTGGGCCGGGTCGAGATAGCGCGCCTGGAGGTAGCCGGTGGTGCCGTTCGGTGTTGGAGTATCGGGCGTGCCGACAGCGATGGTGAAGGTCTGCTGGGTCTTGCCCGCGGCATCCGTGATCATCAGCTTCTGCGCTGACACCGATACGACGATCCGGTGCGGAAGGGTTCGTGCAGACTGGAGCGCCGCCGTTGGAATCCAGGCAGCGGCTTGCGCTGGCGCCGGAGCATCGGCGCTCGCCTGTGAGGGCGGGATTCGACGGCTCGCGACGAGCACCAGCGACCACTCGCCCTCGGTCTCGGTCGGCACGACGACAGTCGGCTGGCGAACGAGCGGCCGAAGGGGTCGTGGAGGCAGCGATCTGCGGCGATCCGGTCGTGGCGTTGAGGACCGCAGCGAGGATGCCGGCAGCGCCCACGGCGGCGACGGCTGACCCTCCGACGGTGTATTTGCCGATGTTCTTGGGGGCTTTCACCATGTTCTCCAGGGATGGATGCGCAGCTTCTCCGGAACGGATGCGCACAGCAGACACCCGAGGGTGGACCCGTGACCGGCTGGTCGCGGACCCATCCTCGGGTGGCGGATGGTCGTCAGCCGCTGACGACCGGAAGCTTCGGAGCGGCGGCCGGAGTAACTGCGCCTCCGCCGAAATTCGCGTTGCCATCTCCGACGCTGATGGTTTCACCCGTGATCGCGATGGTCGTCGTCTCGGTGTGAGCCGCACCCGCGAGGGTGAAGACGATTTTGCCCGCCTCCGGCGCGCCGCTCTCGAGGTAAACCCGGAGATAGACCGAACCAGCATCGTCGGCCACGAGCTCGGACTGGTAGTCGCTCACGCCGTTGTATACGCCTGTGACGGTGACGCTCTCGCCCGGTTTGAAGCCCGACGTGAGCAGCTCGATGCCGCCGTTCGGGTCGGCCAGATCGCTGGTGGAGATCGTGGTGACGTTGGATATCACGCCCGGGTGCGACGGATGCTCAGGGTGACGGGGTCGGCGGTGTTTCCGGTGTCGTCTGATGCCCGCACGAGCGTCAGGGCGTTGGTGGCGACCTCGGAGTCGGCAGCCGGCACCCAGCCCACAAGTGAATACGATCCATCCGGGAGCGCGGTGATGGTGGTGTTGTCGACCGCGACGCCGGCGACATCGAGTGTGACGGTGACGCGGGAGTCAGGGAGCGAAGCCGGCACCAGCGACGACGGCGGCGAGAGCGGCAGCGCTGAATCGGCCGACTAATGCTTGCATATTACACGACGGGTGCGTACGTCTCGATCGCGATGATGCCGGAGCTCGGGTTGCTTGCCGAGAGGTGCACGACCGAGAAGCCGCCCGCGTCGAGGTCGGCGGCATCGCTCAGATAGGCGCCCGGCATCGTGCCGGTCGCTAGCGCGATCTCCCGCAGGATCTCGGGCAGCACGGGTCTGTGGCTACAGAGCACCGCGGTCTTGCGCGAGCGCACGCGCTTGCCCACGATCTCGCGCACGGTGCCACGGCCCTCATCGTGGGCGTCTTGGCTGATACCAGCGGCGCGTTTCGGCTTGATGCCGGTCGAGGCGGCGAGTGGAGCGACGGTCGCGACGCAGCGCACTGCGTCGCTGGTGACGATGCGGCGGGGATTCCAGGCTTCGATGGTGTGCACATCCGTTGCCGCCTGCAGCACGCCGCGGTCGGTGAGCGGGCGTGAAGCGTCATCGCCCTTCCATGCTCCGCGAGAAGCGGCCTTGCCGTGACGGAGGGCGATCAGCGCGAACGTGGAGGTGACGCCTTCGTCGACGAGCTTGGCGAAGGTCTCGAGGATCTCGATGTCACGCTCGTAGGTGAGGTAGCCGCGGGCCTTCTTGAGCGTGACCCATTCGATAGCGGCGATCTCACCGTTCGGCACGAAGGTCGAGCGCGCGATGGCCTCGTCGGTGGCCTCAGCCGACCAGTAGTGCACGATCTTGTCGCGTCCGCTAGAGAGGGGATATGTGGAAACGCCGAGAGGAACTCCGAGCGCTAGCCGAAGCCCGGTCTCCTCTTCGATTTCGCGCACCGCGGTCTGCGGCAGCGTCTCGCCCGGATCGACTTTGCCTTTTGGGATGGTCACGTCGCCGTACTTGGCGCGGTGCACCACGAGTACGACGATCTTCTCGTCCACGATGCGCCAGCAGACGGCGCCCGCGGCGTAGATGGCCGAATTCACCGCCTCGAGCCCGTGCGGGTGGCGCGTGGACGGTGGGTGATCTGCTGCATGAGCCTGTTCTGCAGATCGTCGAGCCGTTGCCCGTTCTCGTCGAGATGGTGCCTGGTCCAGACGCCGTCCTCGTCGAGGATCCAGGCGGACGTTCCGTCGTCGAACGCGCGGTCGAAGAGGCGGTCCAGCTCGGCGAGATGCTCGGGATCGGTGAGCCTCACCAGCGCCTCGACGCGACGGTCGAGGTTGCGGTGCATCATGTCGGCGCTGCCGATGTAGACCTGGGGATCGCCGTCGTTGACGAAGGAGAAGATGCGCGAGTGCTCCAGGTACCGGCCGAGGATCGAGCGCACCCGCACGTTGGACGACAGTCCCGGTTGTCCAGGGCGAAGACCGCAGATGCCGCGCACCCAGAGGTCGACCGGCACACCGGCCTCACTCGCCCGGTAGAGGGCATCGATGATCGCCTCGTCGACCATCGAGTTGAGCTTGATGCGGATGCCCGATGGCTTTCCGGCGGCGGCGTTCGCGGTCTCGGTCTGGATACGCTTGAGGAGCCCCTTGCGCAGGTGCAGAGGTGCGACGAGCAGCCGTTTGAACTTCTTCTCGATCGCGTAGCCCGAGAGCTCGTTGAAAAGCCGGGTGAGGTCTTTGCCGACCTGGTCGTCGGCGGTGAGCAGCCCGAGGTCTTCGTAGACGCGCGACGTCTTCGGGTTGTAGTTGCCCGTGCCGATGTGGCTGTAGTGCCGAAGGACGCCCTTCTCCTGACGCACGACGAGCGCGAGCTTGCAGTGTGTCTTGAGCCCAACGAGGCCGTAGACGACGTGGACACCCGCCTTTTCGAGCTTGCGCGCCCAGGAGATGTTGTTCTGTTCGTCGAACCTGGCCTTGATTTCGACGAGAGCGAGCACCTGTTTGCCCGATTCTGCCGCATCG
>DASYGJ010000314.1:0-1845 GCA_035999915.1 Leifsonia sp. | reverse complement strand
GCATGCTTCCGAACCGGAACGTGCGGATCCGTCCGACCGTGCCGATCCGTCCCGTCGTGCCGATCCGTCCCGTGGTTACCTGCGCGAGGTGATCCTCAAGAACCGCGATGGGTTGCATGCGCGGCCGGCCGCCGAATTCGTGAAGCTCGCCAACACTTTTCCCGCGAAGGTCACGGTCAACGGCAAGGATGCGAAGAGCTTGCTCGGCATCATGTCGCTCGGTCTCACGGCCGGCAGGACGGTCGAGATCGCCTCCCTGGATGCGGAGGGCACGGCCGCGGTCGACGCTCTGGCCGCCCTCGTCGAGAGCGGATTCGGCGAGGCATGATGGGTCCCGGCATCGCGGGTCAAGCGACGCTGAGGGCCATTTCCAACTGTTGGGAAACGGGATCCAGCGGATACGGTGAGCGGGTGCCGGTGAGTTCGAAGCCGCGGCGGAGATAGTAGCGCGTCGCTCGCTGGTTGCCTTCGTGCACGTTCAGCAGGAGACGATCGCTTCTAGCTCGCGACCACTCGATGACGGCATCGAGCAGCGCATCCGTCAGCCCCACCCTCGCACCGCGGAACCCAGGGGTCACGTAGACGCCCACGAGGAGAGGGTGTGGCGTGCCGGGCGGGTGGAATCCGCCCATCGTCCCGAGCCAGCGCCCATCCTCGGCGACCGCGGCGAACAGATGACTGTGCGGATTGCTGTTCCCCGCTCGGCCGCGCCAGTGCTCGTCGGGATGCAGCAGCGCCCGGTCGACGGTCTCGGTGAACGCGATCGGGCTGTCGGCCAGCATCTCCAGGCGCAGCTCTCGGTAGGCTCGCCAGTCGGCTTCGACACTGGGGCGCACCCGCCAGCCTGACATCGGGCCACTAGCTCCGTGCGGCCAGCAGGGTCTCCGTCTCGGCGAGGAGAATGGCGGTGCACAGTCCATCGAGGGCGGCGCGCAACTCTGCGAGCGGCGGGAACGTCGGGGCGATGCGGATGTTCGCGTCGCGAGGGTCGTCGCCGTACGGGAACGTCGCTCCGGCGGGTGTCACCGCGATGCCCGCTTCGGCGGCGAGCTGCACGGCACGTTTGGCGCATCCGCCGAGCACGTCGAGGCTGACGAAATAGCCGCCCTTCGGCGCTGTCCAGGTACCCGCCCCGAAGGGCGCGAGCCGGTGTTCGAATGCGCTGGACACGGCGTCGAACTTGGGCTCGAGGATGGCGCGGTGCTTCTCCATCTGCGCGGCAAGACCCTGGGGGTCCTTCAGCAGCCGCACATGGCGCAGCTGGTTGATCTTGTCAGGACCGATGCTTTGAACCGACATGTTTCGCACGAGCCAGTCGATGTTCGCCTGTGACCCGCCGGCGAAGGCGACGCCAGAGCCGGGGAATGTCACCTTCGAGGTGGAGGCGAAGACCAGCGGCCGGTCGGGGTGGCCGGCTTCGGCGGCGAGGCCGAGCACGTCGATCGGCTCGGGTCGCTCGTCGCTCAGGTGGTGCACGACGTATGCGTTGTCCCAGAACAGGCGGAAATCGTCCGCCGCGGGCAGAGAGACCAGCGCACGCACGACTTCTTCGCTGTAGACCGCACCCGTCGGGTTCGAGTAGACCGGCACGCACCACATCCCCTTGATGCTGTCGTCGGCGGCGAGCAGCGCCGCGACGGCCTCCACATCCGGGCCGTCGTCGTTGAGCGGCACCGGGATGAGGCGGATGCCGTACCTTTCGGCGATTGCGAAGTGCCGGTCGTAGCCGGGCACCGGCGCGAGGAAGCTGATCGGCTCCGCCGCCCATGGGCGGTCGCCGCCGGGGACGCCGTGGATCAGTGCCTGCACGATCACGTCGTGCATCACGGTGAGACTGGAGTTCCC
>DASYGJ010000072.1:0-7116 GCA_035999915.1 Leifsonia sp. | reverse complement strand
GGGCGGTACGGTGCTCGACCCCCAGGTCGTCCGCGAACTGCTGGTGCGCCGAACGGACCCGCTGGCCGCGCTCACGCCCCGCGAATCCGAGGTCATGCAACTGATGGCGGAGGGCCGCACCAACGCCGGCATCGCTCAGCGGCTCGTGATCGGGGTGGGTGCGGTGGAGAAGAACGTCACCTCGATCTTCCAGAAGCTCGCGCTCGAGGGCTCGGGCGATGACCACCGCCGCGTGCTCGCAGTGCTGGCCTTCCTGCAGCGCTGACGCGCGCTCTTTGGCGCGCTGCGCGCGCCGCGGGCCGCGCGGGCGTCGATTCGTGCGGAAAGCGCGCTTGCGCACGGCGCAACCCGACTTTAGGCACCAGTGGGCGCCTGGATGTTGTGCGCGAAAGGGAGGGGATGACGGGAATCGAACCCGCGTAATCAGTTTGGAAGACTGAGGCTCTACCATTGAGCTACATCCCCGCGCCGCCTCGCAGCGGGCACCACGTTATCGTAGTACAGGATTCGCCGGCGGCTCGACGGGCACGCCCTCACCGGTGCGCGTGCAGTAGACTTGCGCGTGGTCTTTCGCCCCCGACGAGTTTGTTCGCGTCGCGGTAACGGACCGGGCGGGTGAGGTCGTACAAACCCGGGGCGTAGCTCAGCTTGGTAGAGCGCCCGCTTTGGGAGCGGGAGGTCGCAGGTTCGAATCCTGTCGCCCCGACCAGACCTCAACGCGAAAGACCATCGTTCAACTACAGGAGAACCCAACATCGTGAAGACCACGGTCGAAAAGCTGAGCCCCACTCGCACCAAGCTCACCATCTCGGTGACGCCGGAAGAGCTGAAGCCGAGCATCACCCACGCCTACGGGCACATCGCCGAGCAGGTGAACATCCCCGGATTCCGCAAGGGCAAGGTTCCGCCGGCGCTCATCGATCAGCGCGTCGGCAAGTCCGCCGTGCTCGAGCACGCCGTCAACGAAGGACTGGACGGGTTCTACCGTCAGGCCGTCGAAGAGAACGACGTCAAGCCGTTGGGTCGCCCCCAGGCCGACATCACCGAGTGGCCGAACGAGAAAGACTTCTCGGGTGACCTGCTGCTGACCATCGAGGTGGATGTGCGTCCCGAGGTCAAGCTGCCGAAGTACGACGACGTGAAGATCACGGTCGACGCGGCCGAGGTCACCGACGCCGACGTCGACGAGGAGCTCGACACCCTGCGCAGCCGGTTCGGCACGCTGGTCACGGTCGACCGTCCGGCGAAGACCGGTGACTTCGCGCAGATCGACCTCGTCGCCAAGATCGGCGACGAAGAGGTCGACACCGCCAACAGCATCTCCTACGAGATCGGCTCGGGCGAGCTCATCGAAGGCATCGACGAGGCGCTCGACACGCTGACCGCGGGCGAGACCACGACGTTCCAGGCGCCGCTGATGGGCGGGGACCATGAGGGCGAGACCGCCGAGATCACCGTGACCATCACCGCGGTCAAGGAGCGCGAGCTCCCGGAGGCGGACGATGACTTCGCGCAGATCGCGAGCGAGTTCGACACCATCGGCGAACTGAAGGAGAGCCTGCGCGAACAGGCCGCTCGGGCCAAGACGTTCGGCCAGGGCACGAGCGCTCGTGACCAGCTGGTCGAGACGTTGCTCGAGCTCGTCGAGATCCCGGTTCCGGCACAGCTCGTCGAAGACGAGGTCCACCGCCACCTCGAGCAGGAGAACCGCCTCGAGGACGACGTGCACCGCGCCGAGGTCACCGAATCGAGCGAGAAGACCTTCCGCGCGCAGATCCTGCTCGACGAGATCGCTCAGGCCGAGAACGTCAAGGTGAGCCAGGACGAGCTGACCCAGTACCTCATCCAGGGCGCGGCACAGTACGGCATGGACCCGAACGAGTTCGTGAAGGTCCTCAGCGAGAACGGCCAGATCCCGTCCATGGTCGGCGAGGTCGCCCGCAACAAGGCGCTCGCGATCGTGCTCGGCAAGGCCACCGTCACCGACGCTAACGGCAAGAAGGTCGACCTCTCCGAGTTCACCGCTCTGCCCGAAGACGAGGAAGACGGCGAGAATATCTTCGAAGAGGTCGTCGAGACCGCCGACGCGGCCGAGGCAGAAGAGCCTGCCGCTGAAGAGCCCGCCGCTGAAGAGGCCGAGAAGCCGAAGAAGAAGACTGCCGCGAAGAAGAAGTAGCAGCTCAGATCACCGTCGAAAGGCCGGGCGTCGTCAGACACCCGGCCTTTCGTGTCGGCGCCGCACTCCTCGCCGATCTGCCCAGGGCGAACAGGCCGGATTCGGCGCGTTGGCTCCGATAGATTCGTTCACGAAGCGACAAGGAAATGGAGCGACACATGGCCGATATGGGCATGCAACCGAGTGTTTTTGACCGACTGCTGAAAGACCGCATCATCTGGCTGGGGTCTGAGGTGCGGGATGAGAACGCGAACGAGATCGCCGCAAAGCTGCTTCTCCTCGCAGCCGAGGACGCCAAGCGCGACATCTACCTTTACATCAACTCGCCCGGCGGCTCGATCACGGCCGGCATGGCCATCTACGACACGATGCAGTTCGTGCCGAACGACATCGTCACCGTCGGAATCGGAATGGCGGCTTCGATGGGCCAGCTTCTCCTCACCGCAGGAACCAAAGGCAAGCGCTATATCACCCCGAACGCGCGAGTGCTCCTGCACCAGCCCCACGGCGGGTTCGGCGGAACCGCGAGCGACATCCAGACCCAGGCGCAACTCATCCTCGACATGAAGAAGCGTCTCGCCGAGATCACGGCGGCGCAGACCGGTAAGACCGTCGAGCAGATCAACGCCGACGGTGACCGGGATCGTTGGTTCACTGCGCAGCAGGCCCTGGAGTACGGCTTCGTCGACCACATCCGCGAGACCGCGACCGAGGTCGTCGGCGGCGGCGGAACCGACGTCGCGTCGGACGCCAAGTAGAGGCCCCGGAACGAATAGGAACAGACATGAACATCCCCAATTTCGGCGGTCAGGCCTTCAACGGCGTGCAGGCGCCCGGTTCGCGGTACATCCTGCCCAGCTTCGAGGAGCGCACGGCTTACGGCTACAAGCGCCAGGACCCTTACGCGAAGCTCTTCGAAGACCGCATCATCTTCTTGGGTGTGCAGGTGGACGACGCCTCGGCAGACGACATCATGGCGCAACTTCTCGTGCTCGAGAGCCAGGACCCTGACCGTGACATCGTCATGTACATCAATTCGCCCGGTGGCTCGTTCACCGCGATGACCGCGATCTACGACACGATGCAGTACATCCGTCCGCACATCCAGACCGTCGTTCTCGGTCAGGCGGCTTCGGCTGCGGCCGTGCTCACGGCGGCCGGCACCCCCGGCAAGCGCCTCGCGCTCCCGAACGCCCGCATCCTCATCCACCAGCCCGCAGTCGGCGAGGCCGGTCAGGGGCAGGCGTCCGACATCGAGATCCAGGCCAACGAGATCATGCGGATGCGCACCTGGCTCGAAGAGACGCTCGCCCGCCACTCGAACCGCTCGCAGGAGCAGGTCAACAAGGACATCGACCGCGACAAGATCCTCTCGGCCGCGGAAGCCCTCGAGTACGGTCTGATCGACCAGGTGCTCACCAGTCGCAAGAGCCTGCCGGCGCTCGTCAAGTAGCGCCCCACAATGAAACGGGGCGGTCGTCTTGCCGACGACCGCCCCGTTCGACGTTAGTGCGTTGGACTACTTCTTCTTGAGCGCGGTCACGATGGTCTTCACATCGGCGTGCGCCTTCTTTGCGGCCGACTGCGCTGACTTCGCCGCGGTCTCGTCCGCCTGCAGTGCTGCGTGGTTGCCGTTGTAGGTGGCGGGGGTGACGCCGAGAGCGTTCGTGGCGAGACCTTTGGTGGCCGAGGCGATGGCGTCGAGCTGGTGGCCGATGTCGGTCAGATCCGACTGGAGCGCATCGGTGGACTTGGCCTTGTCTTTGCCGTTCAGCAGCGCCGACAGCCGCTTCTGGGCGGCGGTGAGAGCGCTGGTCTCCGAGCCGCTCAGCCGGTCGGCCACCGCGGCGATCCGCGCCTGCGGAATGGCGACGCTGTGCACGCGGTACTGCGAGTCGATCTTCACGAGGTCCGCTTTGGCGTCGGCGGTGGTGGTTGTGGCGGCGATCTGCGCGGCGAGATTCTTCAGCCCGCTGACGTCGCCGGTGAAAGTGTTCAGGATGCTCGACTTGTCGCCGCTCGTCAGGAACTTGTCGGCGTTCACCTTGCCGATCGCAGTGGTCAGTGAGGCGATTCGCTTTGTCGTGGCCGTGGCACCCTCGCTCCGAAGTTGCGCCAGCGTCTTCGCCGGCTTGGCGGTCTTCGCCACGGTCGGCGCAGTGGGCGCGGGCGTCGGCGTCGCGGTGTCTGCGAACGCGGGCGTGGTGACGGCGATGCACGTCGCTGCTCCCGCGAGCGAGACGATTGCGGTGAGGAGTGTCTTCTTGAGCATTGTCTTCTTCCGTTGGTCGGCGGATCCGTTCCCGGTTCCGGTTCATCCCACGATGCGCCGGTCATGTTCGAGCAGTGTAAAGTCCGGGTGCGGCGGATGTTCGGACCGCCTATCGCTCCTGGCGAACGCGCCGATGACCTTTTGCGGCCCGGGTGCGCACCTTTGTCGCTCGCACAGGTTAGGCTCGACAGAAGATACCCGAGGAGGAGGGTGACGGATGGCACGCATCGGGGAAAGCGCCGATCTGCTCAAGTGTTCCTTCTGTGGCAAGAGCCAGAAGCAGGTTCAGCAACTCATCGCCGGACCTGGCGTGTACATCTGCGACGAATGCGTCGAGTTGTGCAACGAGATCATCGAAGAGCGCCTCGCCGAAGCGGGCGAAGAGACGTCGAGTGAGTTCGACCTCCCGAAGCCGAAGGAGATCTTCGGCTTCCTCGAGGAATACGTCATCGGGCAGGAGGCCGCGAAGCGCGCCCTGGCCGTTGCGGTGTACAACCACTACAAGCGGGTTCGTGCCCGCGCTACGATCACCTCCGCCGACGTGATCGACGACATCGAGATCGCCAAGAGCAACATCCTGCTGATCGGCCCGACCGGTTGCGGCAAGACCTACCTGGCGCAGACGCTCGCCAAGCGCCTCAACGTTCCATTCGCGGTCGCCGACGCCACGGCCCTCACCGAGGCCGGATACGTCGGCGAAGACGTCGAGAACATCCTGCTGAAACTGATCCAGGCCGCCGACTACGACGTGAAGCGGGCTGAGACCGGCATCATCTACATCGACGAGGTCGACAAGATCGCCCGCAAGGCCGAGAACCCGTCGATCACTCGAGACGTCTCCGGCGAGGGTGTGCAACAGGCCTTGCTGAAGATCCTGGAGGGCACGGTCGCCTCGGTTCCGCCTCAGGGCGGTCGCAAGCATCCGCACCAGGAGTTCATCCAGATCGACACCACGAACGTGCTGTTCATCGTGGCTGGAGCCTTTGCCGGGCTGGAAGACATCATCTCCCAGCGCGCCGGCAAGAAGGGCATCGGCTTCGGTGCTCCGCTGCACAGCAAGGGCGACGACGTCAATCTGTTCAGCGAGGTGCTGCCCGAAGACCTGCACAAGTTCGGTCTCATCCCCGAATTCATCGGCCGGCTGCCCGTCGTCACCACGGTGACACAGCTCGACCAGGTCGCACTGATGCAGATTCTCACCGAGCCGAAGAACGCGCTCGTGCGTCAATACCAGCGGATGTTCGAACTCGACGGCGTAGAGCTCGACTTCGAGCAGCCGGCGCTGGAGGCCATCGCCGATCTCGCCGTGCTGCGCAAGACGGGCGCCCGCGGACTCCGCGCCATCCTGGAAGAGGTGCTCGGCCCGATCATGTTCGAGGTGCCCTCGAGCAGCGAGGTCGCCAGGGTGGTCGTCACCCGCGAGGCCGTGCTCGAGAACGCGGCCCCGACCATCGTGCCGCATCGCCCGCGGCGCGAAGAGAAGTCGGCTTAACCTCAGCCGTCGAGGCCGCGGCGCTTCAGCAACGGATCGATCACGGCATCCCGTCCACGGAAGTCGCGGTAGGCCTCGAGCGGATTCTTCGAGCCGCCGACACCCAGGAGACGCTGCCGGAACCGGTCGCCGTTCTCCCGGCGCAGGCCGCCGTTCTCCTTGAACCACTCAACGGTGTCGGCGTCGAGCACCTCGCTCCAGATGTAGGAGTAGTACCCGGCGTCGTAGCCTCCCGAGAACGTGTGAGCGAAGTACGTACTCGCATACCGCGTTGGGACGGCCGGATTGTCGAGTCCCGCAGCCGTCAGTGCCGCGGCCTCGAACGTGGCGACGTCGGTGACCTCGTCGTCGGCAGTGATTGTATGCCACGCCTGGTCGAGCAGGGCGGCAGCCAGGTACTCGCTGGTCAAGAAGCCTTCGTTGAACGCCTCCGAGGCGTGCAGTCTGTCGACGAGTTCCTGCGGCATCCGTTCGCCGGTCTCGCGGTGTACGGCGTAGTTCTCCAAGATCTCCGGCCACAGCATCCACATCTCGTTGACCTGGCTGGGGAATTCGACGAAATCGCGGAAGACGTTGGTGCCTGCGAACTTCGGATACGTTACCCGCGCGAAGAGGCCGTGCAGCGCGTGCCCGAACTCGTGGAAGAGGGTGTTCGTCTCGTCATAGCTGAGCAGGGTCGGTTCGCCCGCCGCGGGTTTCGGCACATTGAGATTGTTGACGACGATCGTTGGGTCGCCGAGCAATTCCGACTGTGAGCGGAGGGCATTCATCCACGCGCCACCGCGCTTCGAGTCCCGCGTGTAGAGGTCGAGGATGTACAGGCCGAGGGGTGAGCCGTCTTCGTTGTGCACTTCGAAAACGCGCGCCTCGGGATGGTAAGCGACCAGATCGCTGCGCTCGACGAACGTGATGCCATAGAGGCGCGTGGCCGCGAAGAACACGCCGTCGTGGAGCACGCGCTCTGCCTCGAAGTATGGCCGCATCGCGGCCACGTCGACGTCGTACCGCGCCTGTCGCACCTTCTCGGTGAAAAAAGACCAGTCCCAGCTCTCGAGTTCGAACGACTCGCCGATCTGCTCCTGCAGGTCAGCCTGTTCGACGCGGGCGTTGCGGGCGGCGGCCGGTGCCAGACCGCCGAGCATCTCGGCCACGGCTTGCGGGGTCTTCGCTGTCTGA
>DASYGJ010000067.1:0-9225 GCA_035999915.1 Leifsonia sp. | reverse complement strand
ACGAATTCGGCGGCCGGCCGCGCATGCAACCCATCGCGGTTCTTGAGGATCACCTCGCGCAGGTAACCACGGGACGGATCGGCACGACGGGACGGATCGGCACGGTCGGACGGATCCGCACGTTCCGGTTCGGAAGCATGCAGGGCCGACCCAGCGCTGGGAGCGTCCGCCCAGGCAGATCGCGCGCGCTCCGCCGCTTGCACCACCGCGGCGAGGTCGGCACCGCCCTCTGCGGCGACGGCCGCCGCGACCGTGCCCTCCACGAACGGAACGTCGACCACGATCACGCGCTCGCGCTCTTCCTCAGGCAGAGTGTCATGGACCGTCTCCGCGATCAGCAGGGCGGAGCCCAGGTCGCTGATGACGACGACCCCGGCCCCTTGCTGCGCTTGCTCGATCGCGTCGGTCACCTTCAGGAAGCTCGTCCCGATCCCGTCTTCGTCTGTGCCGCCCGCGGCGTGCAGAGGAACGGATCCCGCCATCTGGCCGGCGAGCGCGACAAGGCCTTCGGCGAGCGGCCTGCTGTGTGAGACCAGAACGAGCCCGACGCGCTCGCCCCCGGGCTCACTCATCGGCGGCCGCCGTGTCCGCGGCTGCCCGCAGGATCAACGCCGTCGACTGCGCGCCAGGATCGCGGTGTCCGACGCTGCGTTCGCCGAGGTAGCTCGCTCTGCCCTTGTGCGCAACCAACGGTTCTGTGGCCACCGCTCCCGCCTCCGCCGCGTCCGCCGCCTCACGCAGGATGTCGATCGTCGCCGCGCCCTCCTCTTGCGCGGACGCGGCGGCCGAGACCGCCGGCGTCCAGGCGTCGACCATCGTCTTGTCACCGGTCTCGGCTTTGCCCCTGGCGACGATGCCGTCCCGCGCCGCCGCGAGCATCGCGACGAGGGTCGACGAGTCGAGTTCGGTCGCGCTGCCGACCGGGTCGGCCGCTCTGAGGAAGGCGGTGCCGTAGAGCGGACCGGAAGCTCCGCCGACCGTGGAGATGAGTGTCATCGCCACGGACCGGAGCACTCCGTTGGGTGTCGCGTCGTCCGGCAGTTTGCCGAGTGCATCCACGACAGCCCGAAGACCGCGATCCATGTTCTCGCCGTGGTCGCCGTCGCCGATCTCGCGATCGAGTCTGTTGAGCTCCTGCTTGTTCTCGGCGATCACGGCCGCGGCCGCCGTCATCCAGGCTTTCACCCAGTGCGTGTCCAGCGTCATCCGCCGTCCTCCGTCTCTCGTTCGGCGTTGCGTCGTCGGTGTCAGATTCCCCAGCGGAGCGCCGCCGTGTGCACCGGTGCGTCCCAGAGTGCGGTGAGGTCGTCGTCCAGTTTGAGGACCGAGATGGATGCGCCCTGCATCTCCAGCGAAGTGACCAGACTGCCCACCAGCGAGCGGCTGAGGGTGATGCCCTTCTCGTCGAGGATCTCCGCGGCGCGGCGGAACACGATGTAGAGCTCGGAAAGGGGTGTGCCTCCCATCCCGTTCACGAAGAGCAGCACGGAATCTCCCGAGGAGAACGGCAGGTCTTCCAGGATGGCCGCCATCATCCGGTCGGTCAGCCTGTCGGCCGGCTCGAGTTTGATCCGCTCACGCCCGGGCTCACCGTGGATGCCGACTCCGAACTCCACTTCGTCCTCCGGCAGGTCGAAACCCGGCTCGCCGGCGTGAGGTACTGTGCCAGCAGCCAGGGCGACGCCGATGGAGCGCACGTTGGCGTTGACCTTCTCCGCGATCGCGGTCACGGCGTCGAGGTCGTCTCCGCGGTCGGCCGCCGCGCCGGCGATCTTCTCCACGAGTACCGTTCCGGCGACCCCGCGGCGCCCGGCGGTGTAGAGCGAGTCCTGCACGGCGACGTCGTCGTTCGTCACGATCGATCTCACCGTGATGCCCTCCGCCGCGACGAGCTCGGCCGCCGTCTCGAAGTTCAGAACGTCGCCCGTGTAGTTCTTCACGATGTGCAGAACGCCGGCGCCTCCGTCGGCCGCCTTCGTAGCCTCCACGATCGGCATCGGGGTCGGCGAAGTGAAGACCGCGCCGGGAACAGCGGCGTCGAGCATCCCTTTGCCGACGAAGCCGGCGTGGAGGGGTTCGTGACCGCTGCCACCCCCACTGATCAGACCGACCTTGCCCTGAACCGGGCCGTCCGCTCGCCACACGAAATCAGGATCGTGCGACACCTTGATGATGTCCGCGTGCGCTCGAGCGAATCCGTCGAGGGACTCGCTCACGACGTCGGGTACATCGTTGATGAGCTTCTTCATCGAAACCCTTCCTCTCCCTGAGCTGTCAGTGCAGCTCTCAGTGCGTCGCCGCCACCCACTCGTCGAGCTTCGCGGCCGCAGCCCCGGAGTCGATCGCTTCGGCGGCGATCGCCATTGTCGAACGGAACCGGTCCAGGATGGCTTCCTGAACCCTCGACGGGTCGGACGCGAGCTCGTAGGACACGAGCCCGGCCGCCGCGTTGAGCAACACGATGTCGCGCACGGGGCCTTCTTGCCCCGCCAGCACGGCACGCACGACGCTCGCGTTGTATGCGGCGTCCTTTCCGAGCAGGTCATCGATGTCGGCGCGCGGGATGCCCAGATCGCGAGGATCGATGTCGTGCTCGGTGACAAGGCCGCGGGAGACCTCCCAGACGTGGCTGTGTCCTGTCGTGGAGAGCTCGTCGAGTCCGTCGTCGCCGCGGAAGACGAGGGCCGTCGCGCCACGGGTCTGGAACACGCCCACGAAGAGCGGAACCCGGTCGAGCGTGGCGACGCCCACTGCCGATGCCTCGGGACGGGCAGGGTTGCAGAGCGGTCCGAGGTAGTTGAACACCGTCGGAACGCCGAGTTGCGCGCGCACCGGCCCGGCATTCGCGAAGCCCGGATGGAACGCGGACGCGTATGCGAAGGTGATCCCGGCCTGTTTCAGCACCTCGGCGACCTTCTCCGCCGAGAGAGTGAGGTCGATTCCGAGCGCGGCCAGCACATCCGACGAGCCGGATGACGAACTCGCGGCGCGATTGCCGTGTTTGATCACGGGCACTCCGGCTGCCGCAGCGACGATGGATGCGGTGGTCGAGATGTTCACGGTGCCGAACCGGTCCCCGCCCGTGCCGACGATGTCGAGGGCCATCGGATCGACGTGCAGGGGAACGGCGTGGTCGAGGATGGCGTCGCGGAAGCCGACGATCTCGTCGACCGTCTCGCCCTTGGCGCGCAGCGCGATCAGGAACGCAGCGAGCTGGGCCTCGGTGGCCTCTCCGGACATGATCTGGTCCATCGCCCACGCGGCGTCGGCCACGCTGAGGTCCTCCCTGTCGAGCAGAGAGGTGAGAATCGACGACCAGGACCGCATTTCCGACATACAGCGATCCTACTGAGCACGCGACCTCCCGCGACCCCTCGATGCGAAAGGGCGGCATTTAGGGGGGCCTCACCGAAAAGGCGACCATACCGGCCTGTCGAATGAGAAAACCCCGGCTTCTTTTCAGCCATAATGGATGATGTGACGAGCACCTCAATATCTCCTACGGCAAGCGCGCCCTCTCTCAACCGGCCCAATGTCGTGGCTGTCGGAACCATTGTCTGGCTGGGCAGTGAGGTCATGTTCTTCGCGGGGCTCTTCGCGATCTACTTCACCCTCCGCTCCACCTCGCCTGGACTTTGGGCCGCCGAGACGGCGCACCTGAACGTTCCGTTCTCGCTGACGAACACGATCATCCTCGTTTCGAGTTCGTTCACCTGCCAGGCCGGTGTGTTCGCCGCCGAGCGCCTGCAACCTCGCGCCGTCGGCCGGAGTCCCTTCAAGTGGGGCATGGTCGAGTGGTTCACCCTCACCTACGCGCTCGGTGCGATGTTCGTCGCCGGTCAGATCTTCGAGTACGCCACCCTGGTCTCCGAGGGGATCTCGCTCAGCTCGAGCGCCTACGGTTCGGCGTTCTACCTGACCACCGGTTTCCACGGTCTGCACGTCACGGGCGGTCTCATCGCCTTCCTTCTCGTCATCGGCCGTGCCTTCGCGGTCAAGACCTTCGGCCATAAAGAGGCGACGAGCGCAATCGTCGTGTCCTACTACTGGCACTTCGTCGACGTCGTCTGGATCGGGCTCTTCCTGGTCATCTACGTTCTCAAATAGGAATCAGGAGCAGACCTCAACACCATGCGAGCGAATACCCGCACCAAGGCGAAGCCTGTCCGTAAGGGCAGCCGTCGCCACCCCCTCGCCACCGTCGCCCTGATCGCGGTCGGCCTCGGCCTCACCGGCGGAGCATACGCGGCGTTCAACACGTCCACCGCCTCTGCCGATCAGCCCGCTGCCGCCTCTCAGCAGTCGGTCGACCAGGGCAAGAAGCTCTTCCAGTCGAACTGCGCCACCTGTCACGGGCTCGAGGCCCAGGGGACGGGTAACGGCCCCAGCCTCATCGGCGTCGGCGCCGCCGCCGTCGACTTCCAGGTCGGCACAGGCCGCATGCCCATGGCGATGGATGGCCCGCAGGCCCAGGAGAAGCCGCCGCAGTTCTCCGACGACCAGGTCAAAGCACTCGCGAGTTACGTCGCATCGCTTGCCCCTGGCCCGTCCATCCCAGAACAGAAGTACCTCGACGGCACCGGAAACGCGGCCAATGGCGCCGAACTCTTCCGTGTCAACTGCGCGATGTGCCACAACGTCGCCGGCGCCGGTGGTGCCCTCACCGAAGGCAAGTACGCTCCGCCGCTGACCGGTGTCAGTGCCGCGCACATCTACGAGGCCATGGTCACCGGCCCGCAGAACATGCCGGTCTTCAACGACCTGAACATCACCCCTCAGGGCAAGGCCGACATCATCACGTACCTCAAGTACATCCAGAACAACCCCTCCCCGGGTGGCTTCGAGCTCGGCTCGCTCGGCCCGGTGGCCGAGGGACTGTTCCTCTGGATCTTCGGTCTCGGTGCCATCGTCGCGCTGACCGTGTGGATCACGGCGAAGTCGAACTAGGGGCACTGCAGACATGACACAGCGCACGAAGGAGAACAATGGCACAGGACGATAACAGCGGTCACGAGCTGACCTCTGCCAGCTCGTCAGCCGTCGACGTCCACCGGACAGGCGACCCAGGAACGGCGGTGATCGTCCACGACGAGCTCGAGAACCCCGGGTTCCCGCCGCACCGTCCGCGCGTCACCGACCTCGACCCGAAGAAAGAGCGCCGGGCCGAGCGAACCGTCTACACGTTGTTCTACTTGTCGATCCTCGGGAGCGTCTGGGCAGTCGCCGCCTACCTGGCGTTCCCCATCAACGACAACGACCCGGGTTCTGTACGCCTGAACAACCTGTTCATCGGCATCGGCATCTCCCTCGCGTTGCTGGCCATCGGCATCGGTGCGGTGCACTGGGGCAAGGCTCTCATGCACGAGAAGGAGGGCGTCGACCTGCGTCACCCTGTCCGCGGGAAGACGCAGACGACCGAGCGCGCGGCCGAGATCTTCCGTCAGGCAGACCAGGAGTCCGGCTTCAGCCGCCGCAGCCTGGTGCGCAACAGCCTGATCGGAGCGCTCATCGCCTTCCCTCTGCCGGCCGTCGTCCTGTTCCGTGGTCTGGCGCCCATGGGCGAAGACCCGGCGCAGCTGCTTTCCCACACGATGTGGAAGCAGGGCACCCGCCTCACCCGCGACCCCTCCGGCACGCCCATCAAGGCGGCGGATGTCACCCTCGGATCCGCGTTCCACGTCATCCCCGAGGGCCTCAACGAGAAGGAGGACCGCCTCGAGCAGAAGGCCAAGGCGGCCGTGCTCCTGATGCGCCTCAAGCCCGAGGACCTCCACGTCTCCAAGGGTCGCGAGAACTGGAACTACAACGGGATCGTCGCATACTCGAAGATCTGCACGCACGTCGGCTGTCCGGTGGCGCTGTACGAGCAGCAGACCCACCATCTCCTGTGCCCGTGTCACCAGTCGCAGTTCGACATCACGCACGAGGCCGAGGTCATCTTCGGCCCGGCGAAGCGTCCTCTGCCGCAGCTGCCGATCACCGTGGACGCCGAAGGCTACCTGGTCGCTCGCAGCGACTTCACCCAGCCTGTCGGCCCGAGTTTCTGGGAGCGTCATTGAGTACCGCAACCGCCGCGCCTCGCGCGGAATCCACTGAGGTCAAGAAGGGCGGGTTCACGGCCGCGGCCGCGAACTACCTCGAAGACCGAACCAGCATGTCGGGCGCCGTCAAAGAGTTCGGGCGCAAGATCTTCCCCGACCATTGGTCGTTCCTGCTCGGCGAGGTCGCGCTCTACAGTTTCGTCGTCATCCTGCTCACAGGCACCTTCCTGACGTTCTTCTTCCAGGCGTCCATGGCCGACGTCGTGTACCACGGCTCCTACGTGCCCCTGAAGGGCGTCGAGATGTCGGCGGCCATGTCGAGCACGCTCAACATCTCGTTCGAGATCCGCGGCGGACTGCTCATGCGGCAGATCCACCACTGGGCTGCCCTGTTGTTCGTCGCGGCCATCGGCCTGCACATGCTCCGCATCTTCTTCACAGGCGCGTTCCGCAAGCCGCGCGAGCTCAACTGGGTGATCGGCTTCGTGTTGTTCATCCTGGCGATGGCCGAAGGCTTCACCGGATACTCCCTCCCGGACGATCTGCTCTCGGGCAACGGCCTCCGTATCATCGATGGCCTCGTCAAGGGCATCCCCGTGGTCGGCACCTGGATCTCGTTCCTGCTCTTCGGCGGCGAGTTCCCTGGAACGGCGATCGTGGGTCGCTTGTACACCCTGCACATCCTGCTGCTGCCGGCGATGGTGCTCGCGTTCATCGCGCTGCACCTGATGTTCGTGGTCATCCACAAGCACACCCAGTACGCCGCCCCGGGCCACACCCAGGGCAACGTGGTCGGCTATCCAGTGCTCCCCGTCTACGCGGCGAAGGCCGGCGGGTTCTTCTTCATCGTTTTCGGTGTCATCGCGCTCATGGCGTCGTTCTTCACCATCAACCCGATCTGGAACTACGGCCCGTACGACCCGTCGCCGGTCTCCGCCGGAACACAGCCCGACTGGTACATCGGATTCGCTGACGGCGCGCTGCGTCTTGTGCCGCCGGGCTGGGAGTTCGTCTGGCTCGACCGCACCTGGTCGTTCAACATCATCGCGCCCCTGGTCGTCATCGGCGTCTTCATCGTGCTGGTGATGTTCTACCCGTTCATCGAGGCCTGGGTGACCGGCGACAAGCGCGAACACCACATCCTCGACCGTCCGCGCAACGCCGCCACCCGTACGGCGATCGGCGCCGCCGGTGTCACGTTCTACGCAGCCCTGTGGGCCGCGGCGAGTTCGGACATCATCGCCACGCACTTCAAGCTGACGATGGAAGGCGTGATCCATGCCATCCAGGCGATGCTGATCATCGGCCCGTTCATCGCGTACTTCCTCACGAAACGCGTGTGCCTGGCCCTGCAGAAGAAAGACCGTAGCATCGCTCTGCACGGCTACGAGTCCGGCCGCATCGTCAAGCTCCCGGGCGGCGAGTTCATCGAGGTGCACGAGCAGCTCGACGAGTACGAGCGCTGGCGCCTGGTCAGCTACGAGGCCTATGAGCCGCTGATGGTCCGCCCGAACAGCAAGGGCAAGATCACTGTCGGCACCAGGATGCGCGCGGGCCTGTCCCGCTGGTTCTTCGAGGACCGCATTCTGCCGCCGACCAGAGGCGAACTCGAATCCGGCCACGGCCACCACTGACCGAGTACGGGCTGATCGACCACGGCTGACTCCATCGGCTCCGAGCGAAAGCGCCGGCCGCACACACAGTGCGCCGGCGCTTTCGCGTTGGTGGACTAGACACCTGGAAGGAGGTACCGCATGACGCTCGATTCCCTGGCCGAGTGGCTGCGCTGTCCGGTCTGCACGGAGCCCCTGTCGCCAGTCGAGCGCCTCACACTGGGCTGCGCATCCGGACACCGTTTCGACGTCAACAGACGCGGCTACGTCACTCTGGTGGCGGGTAACAGCAGACTCAGCGGTGACAGCGCGGAGATGCTTGCGTCGCGGGACAGGGTGCTCGAGAGCGGTCTCTACTCCCCCGTTGCCGTGGCGCTTGCAGAAATGGCCGTCGGCCGGGCTGTGCTCGACGCCGGCGTCGGAACCGGCTACTACCTCCGTGCCGTGCTCGCAGCCAACCCCGGAGCACATGGGCTCGCGATGGACCTCTCACCTGCCGCGGTAGCGCGCGCCGTCCGACCGGAGCCGGGCACCCCGGGGCCAGTCATCGACGGCCTTGTCACGGACACCTGGCGGCCGCTGCCGGTACGGGATGGCGTGTGCGACGTCGTTCTTAATGTGTTCGCACCGCGTAATCTCCCCGAGTTCCACCGCGTCCTGCGGCTGGGCGGAAACCTTCTCGTGGTGGTTCCGCGCACCGAGCATCTGGCCGAACTTCGTGCGGCCGGCCGAATGCTCGACGTTCCGCCGGACAAAGCGAGCGCCGTCATCGATGCCGCCGCCCGGCTCTTCACACTCCGTGAGCAGCGAGCCGTGCGGGAGACGATTCCCTTGACCCCTGAGGTCGCGGATGCCCTGGTCGGCATGGGGCCGTCGGCGCACCACCGACGCTCGGATGTAGGCGCGTTACCGCGCACGGCTACGCTCGCCGTCGACCTGCTCTGGTTCGTCAGCCGTTAGCCGTTAGCGCGCGAAGTAACCGCGGTAGTACTCGTAGGTCCAGCCGACGAGACAGATGAGCGCGAAGGCCACGCCGATGAAACAGAGCCAGAATCCGACCGCGAGGCCGAGCATTACGAGGCCGGCCGCGAAGGCGAGGGACACAGGCCACCAGCTCCACGGGCTGAAGTGTCCGAGCTCGGGGTCGCCGTCGTCGATGTTGGCGTCGAGGCGGTCCTCCGGGAGCTCGCCTCCCTGAGAGGCGTGTGAACGGCCCGTGTAGAAGGCGATGAATGCGGAGAGCACCGCACTCAGCAGCAGCGCGACGGAACCGACCCACTCGACCTTTTGGTGCATCGGGTCGAGCAGGCTCCAGCCGGTGTAGACGATCGCCGAGAGGAAGAAGAAGGCCGAGAGGATCCAGAAGAGAATCGCGTTAGCTCTCATGGTTACTTCACCTTGCTGTCGTCGAGGTCGATGGTCGCTGCGTCGGGCGCATCCTTCGCCGGGCCGATGCCGATCGGGATGCCGGCCTCCGGGTGGTTCAGGTCGAACGCAGGCGACTCGGAACGGATCCGCGGGATCGACGTGAAGTTGTGGCGCGGCGGCGGGCAGCTGGTCGCCCACTCGAG
>DASYGJ010000061.1:0-19742 GCA_035999915.1 Leifsonia sp. | reverse complement strand
GGGGAACGCGATCGTGACCGATCCGGCACCGGCGAGCTGACGGATGCCTGAGCCTGCGGCATACCGGAGGGCGTCCGCGTCGGGGCGGTCGCCGAGGCCGATGACGGCGATCGATGGACCGTCGGACGCCCCCGGGAGGCGCACCAGTTCGTCTCTGCCGCCACCGAATCCGACAGCATCCAGCTGCTCGGCGTAACGCACGAATCCGCCCGAATCGCTGCCGCCGACGGCGAAGGCTACGGCGGACCCGCCTTCGACGCGGGCGCCGATCAGGAGCACGTCGGAGGAAGCGGAAGGAGAGGTGGCGAGCGAGAGGGAAGGAACCGTCATGCCCTCGAATCTAGCCTCCCGAGCGGAACGGCTCCCTGTTCGCTGTGGGCGTGTGCCTTGGCAGGGCGTTGCCGGGGTTCTCGCGCAGGGGTCGGCCTAGAGTTAAAACATGCATGATCCTGCCGAGCTTTACGACCGGAATCCAGCCCTCGCTGAGGTGCCGGAGGGTCTCAACCTGGTCGCAGGCCTGACAGGTTTCGCGGATGCCGGCGCGGGCGTCAGCCAGCTCGGCAGCTACCTGCTCGGCACGCTCGACAACGAGGTCGTCGCCACGTTCGACGCGGACATCCTGCTCGACTACCGGGCCCGGCGGCCGATCATCTATTTCGATCAGGATCACCTGACCGACTACCAGCCCGCCACGTTGAAGCTGTATCTCGCCTACGACGAGTTGCGCCAGCCCTTCCTCCTCCTCTCCGGATTCGAGCCCGACTTCCAATGGGAGCGTTTCACGCAAGCCGTGCTCGGCCTGATCGAATCGCTGAAGGTCAAGAGCGTCACCTGGGTGCACGCCATCCCGATGCCCGTTCCGCACACCCGCCCGATCGGTGTGACCGTCAGCGGCAATCGGGCCGACCTCATCGAATCGATGTCGATCTGGCGTCCGCACACCCAGGTGCCCGCCAACGCGCTGCATCTGCTCGAGTTCCGTCTCCAACAGCTGTCGTACCCGATCGCAGGGTTCATCCTGCTCATCCCGCACTACCTGGCCGACACAGAGTATCCGGCAGCCGCCATCACCGCGTTGGACAGCATCAGTGCGGCGACCGGCCTGATCTTCCCGACCGACCGGCTGCGTCAGGAGGATCGCGAGTTCATCGCGAACATCGATGAACAGGTCGCAGGCAATCCCGAACTCGGCCGGCTGGTCGGCACACTCGAAGAACGGCACGACAGCTACATGGAGGACAACCAGCTGCGGTCCCCCCTCACCGACGAGGACGGCGAACTGCCGTCGGCCGATGAGATCGCGGCCGAATTGGAGAACTTCCTCGCGTTCCGGCGGCACGGTGACGAGGAGAACGGTCCCGCCCCCAGCTGAGGGCCTGGCCCCGCCCGGAGCGGTAATACGCTTGAGAGGTGAATTCGCGTCGTTCCTGGTTGATTTTCGGAGTGGGCGTCTTCGCGTACCTCGTCGCCGTGACGCAGCGGACCACTATCGGTGTTGCCGGAGTCGCCGCCACAGACCGCTTCCATAGCACCGCTTCCGTCCTTTCGACGCTCGCAGTCGTGCAGCTGATGGTTTACGCAGCGATGCAGATCCCCGTCGGCGTGCTCATCGACCGGGTCGGCTCCCGCTGGCTGATGGCCGTCGGAACCGCCCTGATGATCGTCGGTCAGGTGACGGTCGCCGTCGCGCCGACGATCGGCGTGGCCATCGTCGGCCGCGTGCTCGTCGGGGCGGGAGACGCGACCGTCTTCACTTCGCTCATGCGTCTGACCAACTCGTGGTTCCGCGGGCGGATCGTGCCACAGCTGTCGCAATGGATCGGCAACATCGGCCAGCTCGGACAGGTGCTCTCGGCGGTTCCGTTCGCGATCATCCTGCGTGAGTCCGGCTGGACCACCGCGTTCATCAGCGCGGCAGCACTGTCGGTGATCGCGTTCATCGGCATCGTGCTGGTTATCAATGACAGGCCGGTGGGATCCGACGAGGGACCACGGCCGGCATCCTGGGGCGAGTCACTGCGACTGCTCCGCATCAGTCTGGCCAGGCCGGGAACACAGCTCGGATTCTGGTCGCACTTCGTGACCCAGTCGTCCGGAACGGTGTTCAGTTTGATGTGGGGGCTGCCGTTCATGGTCTATGCCCTCGGCATCGACCGGGGCGCGGCATCGGGGCTGCTGATCGTCGCGGTCGCAGCAGGTCTGGTGTCCGGCCCGATCCTCGGGCTCCTCACGGCGCGCTTCCCGATGCGCCGCAGCAACCTCGTGCTCGGGATCGTCGCGCTGATGGGCGCGACCTGGGCTGTGATCCTGCTCTGGCCCGGTACGCCCCCGTTCTGGATGCTGATCGTTCTGCTCATCGTCATCGGCATCGGGGGACCGGGTTCGCTCATCGGGTTCGACTTCGCGCGAACCTTCAACCCGCTGCACAGCCTGGGCTCGGCGAACGGCATCGTGAACGTGGGCGGCTTTCTCGCGAGCTTCGTCATGATGTTCCTGATCGGCGTCACGCTCGACACCGAGAACTCGCTGCGTGTCGCCGCCGGGGGAGCGTCTGATCTCTACGCGTTCGACTCCTTCCGGTGGGCTTTCGCGGTGCAATTCGTCATCGTCGGGATCGGCGTGGGATTCCTCATCCGCGCACGCCGTCGTACCCGTCGTCTGCTCTCAACGGACGAGGGAATAGAAGTGGCCCCTCTGTGGGTTGAACTGGTGGAAGCGTGGAGGAGTCGCGGCCGCTGACAGTGGTACGGCGAGACGCTCGTTTCGTGCAATAATTGACTTTCGGACCCGTTCATTTCCAGGGGCTCGGAGCATCTGACGATGCCCGCGCTTAGACCCAGGACTTGACATGGGTCTTAGTAATGTCCGCACGCAACCTGAGCCAGGCCCGGGCGCAACGAATCTCGGCCCTTCGCTTGGTATGAAAGGTGTTCACATGGCAACCCGTGCAGCAGCAGGGTCCGTCAAATCAGGAACGGCCGTCGCCGAACCCGAGGTCGACGAGACCACCGCCGCCCCCGCGAAGACGGCGGCGACGAAGACGACGACGACGAAGGCCCCGGCCAAGAAAGCTCCGGCCAAGAAGACGGCGACCAAGGCCAAGGGCGCCGCCGCGAAAGACGACGACGAAGAGATCGGCGACGACGAAGCCGTCGAGATCGACGAAGACGAGACCCCCGACACCGGGGCAGAGGTCGGGGCCGACGAGGCCGAAGGGAAGACCGACGACGACAGCGACTCGGACTCGGAGAAACCGGCCGCCGCCGAAGATCCCCTCCCGACGGGCGCGCTCGTGCTGCGCGCCGTGGACGAGGACGACGACATCCCGGTCTACTCGACCGCGATCACCGGCGCCACCGCCGACCCCGTCAAGGACTACCTGAAGCAGATCGGCAAGGTCGCGCTCCTGAACGCGGCCGAAGAGGTCGAGCTCGCGATGCGAATCGAGGCGGGACTGTTCGCCGAAGACAAGCTTGCGAACACCCCGAACATGCCGAAAGAACTCGAGCGCGAGCTGCGCTGGGTCGCCCGGGACGGTCAGCGCGCGAAGAGCCACCTGCTCGGTGCGAACCTCCGTCTGGTCGTCTCGCTCGCGAAGCGGTACACCGGTCGTGGGATGCAGTTCCTCGACCTCATCCAGGAAGGCAACCTGGGCCTGATCCGTGCCGTCGAGAAGTTCGACTACACCAAGGGCTTCAAGTTCTCGACCTACGCAACCTGGTGGATCCGTCAGGCCATCACTCGCGCGATGGCCGATCAGGCCCGCACCATCCGCATCCCCGTGCACATGGTCGAAGTCATCAACAAGCTCGCCCGCGTTCAGCGGCAGATGCTTCAGGACCTGGGCCGTGAGCCCACGCCCGAAGAGCTGAGCCGCGAGCTCGACATGACGCCGGAGAAGGTCATCGAGGTGCAGAAATACGGCCGTGAGCCGATCTCGTTGCACACACCGCTCGGCGAAGACGGCGACAGCGAGTTCGGCGACCTGATCGAGGACACCGAAGCGGTCGTACCGGCCGATGCCGTCGGGTTCACAATGCTGCAGAAACAGCTCGAGAGCCTGCTCGACTCGCTCTCGGAGCGGGAGGCGGGCGTGATCCGCATGCGCTTCGGCCTCGGCGACGGGATGCCCAAGACCCTCGACCAGATCGGTGACACGTTCGGCGTGACGCGTGAGCGCATCCGCCAGATCGAGTCGAAGACGATGGCCAAGCTGCGCCACCCGTCCCGATCGCAGTCGCTCCGCGACTACCTCGAGTAGGCCACCCGAGTGAGATACCGGCTGGCGGTCTTCGCAGGCCGCCTCGCCCGGTGGCTGCTGCGCCTGCGCGGCGGCGGTTCTGCGGTTCCCGGCCGGGTCGCCCTCGCGATCGCGCCACGGTTCCTCGAGCGCGCGGTCAGCAGGCTTCCCCTCGGGGTGGTGTTCGTTTCGGGTTCGAACGGCAAGTCGACCACGACAAACATGCTCACGGGCATCCTGCGCGAGCACGGTCTGGACGTGTTCACCAACCCGTCAGGCGGAAACCTGCCCCAGGGAATCGCCTCCGCGTTGCTCGCCACCGTGCCTCTCGACGGCTATGTGCGCGGCGACGTCGGCGTGATCGAGGTCGACGAGGCCTACGGGGTCAATCTGGCCAAGGTGCTGAAGCCCCGCGGCTCTCTGCTCCTCAACGTGCAGATCGATCAGCTCAACCGGTTCTTCGAACCGGCCCGGGTCGTCGCGATGCTGCGCTCGATCGGTGCATCCTCCTCCGAATTCGTGGTGGTCAACGCCGACGACGACAGTCTTTCGCGCGTGGGCGCTGAGCTCGCGGCCGAAGGTCGGGACGTCTCCACGTTCGATGTCGTACCCCAACTGGTCGCTGCGTCGCCCAACGGGCTCGCAAACGTCGAAGACTTCTCGGGCACATTCGCGCCGGAGCTGCCTTCGGCTGCTGTTCGGGTGGCCGAACTCGGCGCCCGTACCGCGCGGCTCGACATCGCCGGTTCGGTCGTCGAGATCGCCCTGCCCGCGCGCGGTCTGCACTATGCGGTGGACGCGGCGGGGGCGACCGCGACGGCGCTCCGTCTCCTCGGAGAGCGGTTCCGGCCGGACGCCGTTTCGCGCGCGATGTCCTCGCTGCGCACCGTTTACGGCCGTGGCGAGACCCTCCACGTGGGCGACGAGGACATCGAGATCATCATGATGAAGAATCCGCCGAGCCTGCAGCTGAACCTCGACTACCTCGAACAGGCGCCGGAGCAGGTGTTCGTCGCCGTCGATGAGGGTACGCCCGATCCGTCGTGGGTCTACGACATCGACCTCTCCTCCTTGTCGCATGTCGACATGGTGTCGGGCACGAAGGCATGGCAGTTCGCGACCCGCTTCGGATACGCGGGCATCCCCGTCGGCTCCGTCGTCCCCGAGCTCCGGCCGGCGCTGGCCGCCTTCCTCGAGCTTCCGAAGCCGACGCACGGTAACAAGACCATGATCGTGAACTACGAGCAGATGATGCTCATCCGAAAACAACTCGGCTTCCTCGACCTGGAGGGCGGCGAGCGATGACCCGGCTGCGCATCCTGCACCTGTATCCGCGGGAGTTGGGCATCAACGGCGACGCCGGCAATGTGACCGCCCTCGTCGCGCGCGCCGGCTGGCGGGATATCGACGTAGAGGTTCTCGGCCACGAAGTGGGGGAAGACCTTCCCGACGCGGTCGACCTCGTGCACATCGGTAGCGGGCCCCTCTCCTCGCAGCGCGTCGTTCTCGAGGATGTGCGAAGCATCGCTCCGCAGCTGCGCGCGTGGCGGGATGCGGGCGTTCCGATCCTCGCGATCGCGGGCGGCTGGCAGCTCCTCGGCACAGAGATCGTCACCGCCCAGGGTGAGCGGTTGGCGGGGGCCGGTGTGTTCCCGAGCCGCGCACAACTGGGGAGCGAAAGGCGCGTCGGCGAGATGCTCATCCGAACAGCGGATGGCGTGCTGGCCGGCTTCGAGAACCACTCGGGCCGAACGTTTCTCGAGGGTGCGGAGCCTCTCGGCACCGTGCTCGGCGGTGTCGGCAACGGGGACTCCGAGCGGCACGAAGGTGTGCAGCTGGCCGCTGCGATCGGGACGCATTTGCATGGTCCGCTCCTGCCGATGAACCCAGCGCTGGCCGACCGGCTTCTTTCGACCGCGCTGGTGCGACGCGGAGAGACGGCTCCGCTTCCGTCCTCCGCGGAGATCCGCACCGTGGACGGGTATGCCGGAAACGCCCGTCGAGCGATCGCCGAGCGCCTCGGCGTGCGGCTGTAAGGCTCTCGCGCCACGTTCCCGGGCAGGAGAGTCGGTCAGCCGAGGTAGGTGCGAGGGACCCTCGGCGCAACACCGGTGAGCAGTTCGTCGGCGATCGTCTCCGCCCAGTCCGCCCACTTCTCGGCGATCGGCTCTCCGTTGACGCCGGGGCCGAACACGGTTGCGACGTCGCCCACGCGTACGCGGTCGGTGCCCAGGTCGATGATGGTCGCGTCCACCTCCACGGCGACGACCCGCCGAGGGATACCGCCGACAGCGACGTGCGCCTTGGCTGTTCCGAGGGTGGGTATGCCGTCCCCGAAACCGATGCCGATACGGGCGTGACCTGTTCCTCCAACGTGAACCTCGGTCACGGGAGCTTCGAGGCGCATCACAGGGATGAGGCCGAGATCGGCTCCGGTGCTGTCGTCGAAGGGGGAGACGCCGTAGGCGGCGATTCCGAGCCGCACCAGGTCGAATCGCGCTTCGGGCATCCGGATGCCCGCCGAACTCGCGGCGAGATGCAGGATCTCGAACTTCGCACCGTGCTCCTCGGCGACCAGCACGGCTCTGCGGAACTCCGCCAGCGCGAGCTCGTCTTCCTCCATCGAAGTGTCGGACAGATGGGACCACGCAGCACGGATGCGCAGCACTCGCTTGCTCTGAAGTTCGAGCGCCGCATCCACTAACGCCGGCCAGTCTTCGAGGGTGGCACCGTTGCGACTGAGCCCGGTGTCGACCTTGAGGTGAACGACCGCCGGGCGGTCGGCTCCGGCGGCCGCGATCGCTTCTAGCTGCCAACGGGCGGAGATGCCCAGCTCGATGTCGGCCTCGATACCGGCACGGAAATCCGTCTCTGTGCCGTGCAGCCAGGCGAGGAGAGGAACCGTCACCCCGGCATGCCGTAGCACGAGCCCGACGGGGATCTCCAGAACGGCCAGCGAAGTGGCCCCGGCCTGGATGCCCGCACGGGCGACGGGGAGCAGGCCGTGCCCGTAGGCATCAGCTTTGACGGCGAACATGACCTCGGCGGGCGCGAAGAGTTCTGCAAGGCGCGCGATGTTGTGCCGCAGTGCGGACAGGTCGATGACCGCCCGGGGGAGCGGTTCGGCGATGGCGTCGGTGATCGTCATGCGCTGTGGACTCTCTCGATGCGTCGGCCGAGGCGGCTGGTGATGACCGGAGCGGCTATCCCGATGGCGTCGGCCCAGTCGAGGATGCTCGGCTCGCCGCGGCCGGGATCGCCGAAGAGCACAGCGGGGTCGCCCGGCGCGGCCCCGGCTCCGTGGAGATCGACGACGAACTGATCCATCGCCACGCGGCCGGTCACTCGCCCCGTGAAACCCCCGACCAGAACCGGGGCCTTGTTGCTGGCGACGCGCGCGATACCGTCGGCGAAGCCCAAGGCGACCAGCGCAAGCGTCGTCGGCTGTGCGGTGCGGTAGGTGTATCCGTATGAGACCCCGCGGTCGGCGCTCACGTGTTTGAACGCGACGACTTCGCCGACGAGCCGCATCGCCGGGGCCGACGGGAGCGCGGGGTCGAGGCCCAAGAGCGCGGGGCCGAGGAGAGCGCCGCCACTGTGCGCGCCAGCATCGTGCGTCTGGGGCGCTCCGCCGACCGAGGATCCGAGGATCCCCTCATCGGCCAGGGCTGCCGCGTCCTCGAACCGGGACACGAGAAAACCGCCGACTCCCGCATCCTTCAGCGCGCGAGCCACGGGCAAAAGCCCGTGGCCGTAGGCGTCGGAGCGGAGATCGGCGGTGGAGTCGGTGAGAGACGTTCCCGATGCCTGGGCCATCTGGGCAGCGTTCGAGACGATCAGCGCCAAGTCGACGTGAGCGCGCCTGCGCACGCCCGTCGACTGCGGCGCCATCGTCTGCTGGACTTCGTGACTTGTCGGAGAAACGGCTTACGCGCGCTGCTCTTCGAAGAGACGCGCGGTCTCGTCATGCCAGCTCTGCGCGATCTTCGACAGCTTCTCCTGGTGCTTCTTGCCGTGGTGAGCGCAGAAGAGCAGCTCTCCGTTGTTCACGACAACGCGGATGTACGCCTGAGCGCCGCAGCTGTCGCAACGGTCGGCCGCCGTCAGTTGCGGCCCCGATGCGAGCTCGTCAACCGCACCGTTCTCCGTGGTGATCGTCGACATGTGATGCTCCTTTCAGATCGCAACCGATGAACTCGATACCTCTATAGAACCACGTTCTTCCCGGAACCCTGCGTGATTCGCCTGCTATTTCGCTCAACGCGTAGCAGTTACTCAGGCGGGTGTCGATGGCGGGCGCGGGAGCCGAGAGTGCCTAGGCTGGAGAGCGGTATGGCGTCGGCAGTTCACACAGCAACCCGCGGCGTCTCGACTTCTTGCAAGGAGTGCTCGTGGCGAGCTCAGACTATTCGGCCAGACACCTCTCCGTTCTGGAGGGGCTGGAGGCGGTGCGAAAGCGCCCCGGCATGTACATCGGTTCCACCGATTCGCGCGGTCTCATGCACTGCCTCTGGGAGATCATCGACAATTCCGTCGATGAAGCCCTCGCCGGTCATGGAGACGGCATCGAGCTCATCCTGCACGCCGACGACAGCGTGGAGGTGCGTGACAGCGCCCGCGGCATCCCGGTCGACATAGAGCCGAAGACCGGTCTGAGCGGCGTCGAGGTCGTCTTCACGAAGCTGCATGCGGGCGGCAAGTTCGGCTCCGGATCGTATGCCGCCTCGGGTGGTCTGCACGGAGTGGGTGCCTCGGTGGTCAACGCCCTCTCCGAGCGACTGGACGTCGAGGTCGATCGCGACGGCAAGACCTGGGCGATGTCGTTCCACCGTGGCGAGCCTGGAACGTTCGCCGACAAGGGCGAGCCTTCGCCGGATGCGCCGTTCACTCCGTTCGAGAACGGCAGTGAGTTGCGGGTGGTCGGCAAGGTGAAGCGCGGGGTGACCGGCACGCGCATCCGCTACTGGGCCGACCGGCAGATCTTCACGAAGGGGGCCGTTTTTCAGGCGGAGGACCTGATCGGCCGCGCGCGACAGACCGCGTTCCTCGTGCCGGGCATCAGTATCTCGATCGACGACAAGCGCAGCCCGGAGGGAGAGAAGACCGTCTTCTCCTATTCCGGCGGCATCTCGGAATTCGTCGACTTCCTGGCGCCCGACAGCCCGATCACCGACACCTGGCGGCTCACCGGCGAAGGTCATTTCACCGAGACCGTTCCTGTGCTCTCCGATTCCGGGGCGATGGTGCCGACCGAGCTCAAACGCGACTGCCAGGTGGATATCGCGCTTCGCTGGGGCACCGGATACGAGACGGTGATGCGCAGCTTCGTCAACATCATCGCCACGCCAAAGGGCGGCAGCCATCAGACCGGCTTCGACCAGGGGATGCTCAAATTCCTCCGCGCGCAGATCGAACAGAACGCGCGGCGGCTGAAGGTCGGAAACGACAAGTTGGAGAAGGACGACGTGATGGCGGGCTTGACCGCCGTGCTCACCGTGCGCCTGCCGGAACCGCAGTTCGAGGGCCAGACGAAAGAGATCCTCGGCACTCCCGCGGTTCGCGCGATCGTCGCTCAGGTCGTTCAGAAGGCCATGAACGACCGCTTCACTTCGCCCAAACGAGATGACAAGGCGCAGTCCTCCCTGTTGCTCGACAAGGTCGTCGCCGAGATGAAGTCGCGGATCTCGGCTCGCGCTCACAAGGAGACACAGCGCCGCAAGAACGCGCTCGAGACCTCGTCCCTGCCCGCCAAGCTGGTGGACTGCCGGTCGAGCGACGTGAGCAACAGCGAGCTGTTCATCGTGGAAGGCGACTCGGCGCTCGGCACCGCACGACGTGCGCGTGACAGTGAGCATCAGGCGCTGTTGCCGATCCGCGGCAAGATCCTCAACGTGCAGAAGGCGTCAGTCTCCGACATGCTGTCGAACCAGGAGTGCGCGGCGATCATCCAGGTGATCGGCGCGGGTTCGGGCCGCAGCTTCGACCTGTCGGCGGCGCGCTACGGCAAGATCATCATCATGAGCGACGCGGATGTGGACGGCGCGCACATCCGCACCCTCCTTCTGACGCTGTTCTTCCGGTACATGCGCCCGATGATCGAAGACGGCCGGGTATTCGCCGCGGTGCCCCCGCTGCACCGCGTGATCGTGATGAATCCCGGCTCCAAGCCGAACGAGACGATCTACACGTACTCGGAGGCGGAGTTGCAGGCCGTACTCGCCGATCTGAAGAAACGCGGCAAGCGTTACCAGGAGCCGATCCAGCGTTACAAAGGCCTTGGCGAAATGGACGCGGATCAGCTCGCGACGACCACCATGGACCGCAAACACCGCACGTTGCGCCGGGTACGTGTTCCGGACGCGGAGGAGGCCGCCCGTGTCTTCGAGCTCCTCATGGGCAACGACGTCGCCCCGCGCAAAGAGTTCATCATCGCAGGCGCCGACGACCTCTCCCGCGCTCGCATCGACGCCTAGCCTGCTCGCTGCCCGTTCAGCCCAGGCGACGGCCGACGGTGGTGATGACCATGTCGAGCGGAACGCCGGAGGCGTCTCGGCGGGCGCCCGACTCGGGGAGGGCGCGGGAGGCGCCGTCGGGCCCGACGGCGAGGGCGGGCGCGCGACCTGCCCAGGCGAGGACGACCTCGTTCTCCCCTTTGAGGAAGCGGTGCGACCGCACACCACCCGTGGCGCGGCCCTTTGCAGGGAACTCACCGAACTCGCTGACCTTGCCGCTGCCCGGGTCGGCGCCGAGCAGGGTTTCGCTTCCAGCGGCGATGGTCACGACCACGGCCTCAGCCTTCTCGGCCGCGGGGATGCTCGTGAAGAAGACGACCCGCACATCCGCCGCAAGGTTGATGCCCGCCATTCCCCCGGCGGAGCGCCCCTGCGGACGAACGGCGGAGGCCGGGAAGCGCAGGAACTGCGAGTCGGATGCGATGAAGACGAGTTCATCCGAGTCGTCGCCCTGCACAGCCCCGACGACCTCGTCGCCGGGCTTGAGCGCGATGATCTCGAAATCGGGTTTGTTGGCCCAATCGCCCGCGGTGACACGCTTGACGACGCCCTGACGGGTGCCGAGCGCGATCGAGTGCGGTGAATCGAGCGAGACGACGGCGAGAATCTTCTCCTTGCGGTCGGTCAGCGCCAGGTAGTCGCCGATCTTCACCCCCGCGCCGAGCTGGATCGAATTGACGGGCGCCGCCGGAAGGTCGACGGGCGAGAAGCGGATGAGCCGTCCCCGGTTGGTGATCGCGCCGATCTCCGCGCGGCTGGTCGTGTCGAGCTGCGACAGGATCGCGTCGTGCTTGCTGCGGCGCGCGGGTGCGACGATCCTGTCGAGTCCACCTTCGCCATCGGTCTCTCCGGCCGACTGCTGGTCGACGCGAAGGATGCGCCCGGTGGTCGAGAGCAGTACCCGGCACGGCACATCCGCCACTTCGAGCACGACGGGCTGCTTGCCGCGGGTCGATGCGGTGGCGATCGACGGACGCGCCTCGGTGAGGAGCGTGCGACGCGGTGTGCCGAACTTCACGGCCACCTGCTCGAGTTCGTCGGAGACCAGGTCGTTGATGCGCTCCTGGCTGCTCAGCAGCTCCTCGAGTTCTGCGATCTCGGCTTCGAGCTGGGCTCTCTCGTTCTCGAGTTCGATGCGCGAGAACTTGGTCAGCCGACGCAGACGCAGCTCGAGGATGTAGTCGGCCTGCAGGGTGCTGAGGTCGAAGACGTCCATCAGGCGGGCGCGGGCCTGGTCGGTGTCGTCGCTGGTGCGGATGACCTGAATGACCTCGTCGATGTCGACGATGGCGATGAGGAGGCCTTCGACCAGGTGCAGGCGCTCTTTGCGCCGGGCGAGACGGAACTGCGAACGTCGGGTGACGACCTGGATGCGGTGGGCGAGATAGACGCTCAACAGCTCGCGCAGTCCGAGGGTCTGGGGTCCGCCCTCGACCAGGGCGACATTGTTGATCGAGAAGCCGTCTTCGAGCGGCGTGTGCCGGTAGAGCTGCTCGAGCACCGCATCCGGGCTGAACCCGGTCTTGATGCCGATGACCAGCCGGAGGCCGTGCTGCCGGTCGCTCAGGTCGGTGACGTCGGAGATGCCGGAGAGCTTCTTGGAATTGACACCGTCTTTGATCTTTTCGATGACCTTCTCGGGGCCGACGAGATAGGGGAGCTCGGTGACGACGAGCCCGCTCTTGCGCGCGGTGATCGCTTCCACCGTGACCTTGGCCCGGGTCTTGAAGCTTCCCCGGCCTGTCGCATACGCGTCGCGCACGCCGGCCAGGCCGACGATGGTGCCGCCGGCGGGGAGGTCGGGGCCGGGCACGAACTCCATCAGGTCGTCGAGGGTGGCGTCGGGATGCGCGAGCAAGTGGCGCGCGGCGCCCACGACCTCGATGAGATTGTGCGGAGCCATGTTGGTGGCCATGCCGACCGCGATGCCGCTTGCGCCGTTGACCAACAGGTTGGGGAAAGCCGCGGGCAGCACGTCCGGCTGCATCAGCTGGTTGTCGTAGTTGGGGACGAAATCGACCACGTCTTCGTCGAGGTCTTCAGCAAGGGCGAGTGCGGCGGCGGCGAGGCGCGCCTCGGTGTAGCGCGGTGCCGCAGGGCCGTCGTCGAGCGAGCCGAAGTTTCCGTGGCCGTCGATGAGGGGCACGCGCAGGGTGAAGTCCTGCGCCATGCGAACAAGGGCGTCATAGATCGCGCTGTCGCCATGAGGGTGGAGCTTGCCCATCACCTCTCCGGTGACGCGGGCCGATTTCACGTGGCCGCGGTCCGGGCGCAGACCCATCTCCGTCATCTGGTAGATGATGCGGCGTTGCACGGGCTTCAAACCGTCGCGGGCATCCGGCAACGCGCGGGAATAGATGACCGAGTAGGCGTATTCGAGGAACGAACCCTGCATCTCGGTCGTGACGTCGACGTCTTCGATGCGTTCGGTGGTGCCGGCCGGGGCCGTTTCGTCTGTCGGTGTCATTCGGGCAATCTGGGTGCAAGAGGTGGGGTCAAGGCGCTGGCCCCGCTCGTCGCGGTGGTGCTCGCGTGGTCGCCGTGCGCGCGATCGCCGTGTGACAAACTGGGCCAGATGCCCCCCATGCTACCGGCCGCCTTCTCGACGCGTTCGAGCCTTGCCGCTGTTCTGCCGAGTTGCCTCGCCGCACTGACCGGGACCGGGGCCGGGCCGGGCCACCCGGGTTCGACCGAGGCGGGCACGGATGCGCTCGAGTTGCCGAAGGTGCAGCAGGCGGTCGTGATCCTGGTCGACGGACTGGGCGCCGCCGCCCTCCGCGCCCGGGCGGGACACGCGCGAACGCTCGCGCCGCTGCTGAGCAAGGCGACCACGATCGACGCCGGTTTTCCGACGACCACCGCGGCGGCGCTGGCGACGCTCGCCACCGGCACCCTTCCCGGTGTGCACGGTCTGGTCGGATACCGGGTGCGCGACAGCGCGAACGACCGCGTCGTCAACCAGCTGAGCGGCTGGGACGACCGGCTCGATCCTGCGACCTGGCAGCGTTCGCGCACCATGTTCGAACGGGCGGCCGACACGAACGTTCAGGCGTGGGCGATCGGTCTGCCCAAGTACGCCGATTCCGGCTTCACGAGGGCGGTTCTGCGCGGAGCCGAATACGTCGCCGCGCGCACGATGGCGGAACGCTTCGAGGCTGCGGAGCGCATCCTCGCCGACCCGTCGCCCAGTCTGACGTATCTCTACATCGCCGAGCTCGACCAGATCGCGCACGCGCGCGGCTGGGAGTCACCGGAGTGGACGGCCGCGCTGGAGCAGCTCGATGCGCTCGTCGCGGCACTCTCCCGCCGGCTCGCGTCCGGTCAAGGAGCGCTCCTCACCGCCGATCATGGCGTCGTCGACGTTCCCGCGAGCGGACACGTCCTGTTCGACACGGCGCCCGAGCTGATCGCCGGTGTCTCCGAGATCGGCGGTGAGCCCCGGTGCTTGCACCTGTATCTGGCCGACTCGAGTGCCGAGGCGGCCGAGGAACTCGCTGAGCGCTGGCGGAGCGCGGAGGGGGATCGCGCCTGGGTCGCCACGCGCGCCGAAGCCGTTGCGGCGGGGTGGTTCGGCGAGCAGGTCGACCCGGACGTGCTGCCGCGCATCGGGGATGTGCTGGTCGCCGCGCGGAAGCGCGTGGCTTACTACGACTCCCGCGACCCGCAGCGCTCCGGCCGGAACATGATCGGCCAGCACGGTTCGCTCACGGCCGAGGAGACCCGCGTTCCGCTGTTGCGGTTCGGCGCGTTCGCCTGACGCGCTTCATTCGCTCAGCCAGGTCCGCTCAGGCCAGGTCGTCGTCCGTGCGCGCACCGAAGACGATCTCGTCCCAGCTCGGCATGGAGGCGCGGCCCTTCTTGCCGATGCGACCCTGAGGTCCCGTCGAGGTGGAGGTCGACGGCGCGTTCGAGATCGAGGTCGAGGTGGGCGAGGTGCCCGTCCGGACTGTCGTGCCCGGCGCATCCGAGGTCGACGGGGCGGGCGGATCTTCGCGGAGCGAGTCGAAGATGTCGAACGGTTCCGGGGAAGCGCTCGGAGCCGGTGCCTCCTCGGCCGTCGCACTCTCGAAATTCGCGGCTTCGCGCTCGCCGCGACGGCGCCGGAGGGCTTCGAGCAGGTCGGCTGTCTGGTGCAGGTCGCGCGGTGTCTCGTCGTCCGCGCGTTTGATCGCGCTGATGGCGATGGAGTTGTTGGCGGCGGTCAGCGTGCGGCCGTAGGTCAGTGGCTCGGGGAAGGGCGACGCATCCGGGCCGAGCAGATCGATTGCCGGGTCGGTGAATGTGAACGCCCCGCTGTCGAATCGCGACTCGTCGGGCCCGTTGTCGTGGGGGAGCACGGCGCGCAGGCGCGGAATGAGAGCCCCCTTGAGCTCCCCGGCCTGTGAGAGCGTGGTCGCTTCCGAGTTCATCGGCGCGAGCGCGTGCTTGCGGGCGTCATAGCCCCAACGCGCGTCGTGATCGATCAGGTCGGCCGTGAACTCGAGCTTGATGATCCAGCCGGCCTCGCTGTCTTTCCAGCTGGCCCAGCGTTCGCCGACGACGCCGAGGGACGCGAGACGTTCGCGGATGACGGCGCCGAAAGTGTTGCCCTCGCCGAGCGGATCGACGTCGGCCGTGGTGTGCACGGGCACGCTCAGAGCGCTGGCGACGATGTGCTCTCGCTCGGCGATGATCGGCCCCTCGAAGCGCTGGATGTACTCGAGCGGAGCCCCGGTGACGGCGGAGACATCCTCCGCAGACATGCCGGAGCGGATGTGCGCCTGCACCTCCCGTGGCGACAGTTTCGGCGTCGAAGTGGAGGATTGCTGTCTGAATTGGCGGATCTTGGAGTGCAGACCTTCGTCGATGGCGATGCGGAACCGCTCACCGTCGTCGCCGACGGCGACGAGTCCGTCGTCCTCGACCCCGATGACCTTCAAATCCTGCATGGTGGATGCCTTCCCAGCTCTTGACGTACGGCCCAAGAATGACACGCGAAGGGTCGGAATCCGGGGAATAACCGTGGCGTGCCGGAAGTTGAAAACCGAGCAATCGCCGAGAGCCCGCCGAGTGGTTTGCTATTCCCCGGTGATTGATGCAAACTATGGCCGCCGATTGCGAAGAATCGGCCGTTAAGTGAGAAGTGGATGGGCATGGCAACGGATTACGACGCACCGCGGAAGACCGAAGACGACTCCGAGTCGATCGAGGCCCTCAAGGAGCGAGTACCGGACAAGATGTCTGGTGTCGTCGACGTCGAAGACGCCGACAACCCTGGCGGTTACGAGCTCCCCGGTGCCGACCTGTCGGACCTCGACCTCGACGTCGTCGTCTTGCCGCCCCAGGCGGACGAGTTCACCTGTGTGAACTGCTTCCTGGTGAAGCACCGCTCGCAGATCGATCACGAGACAAAGCTCGGACCGATCTGCGTGGAGTGCGCGGCCTGACGACTCGCTGCCCGGGGCACTGGATGCTCAGGGCAGCGGCGCGAGGCGAGCCTCATTGAGAACCCGGACCAGTCGGTCCGGGTTTCTTGTCGAGATGACCCAGTACGGCGCCGGATCGTCCACGTCGAGCACCGGAACCTTCACGACCGGCTTGATCCACCCGCGGATGAGCAGCCACGCGCGGGCGTCCAGGCGCTGGCCGCGCTCGAGGCTCGCCTCGTCGTCGTTGTAGCCGGTCACCTCGCCGACGTACTCAAGCGGGATGCGCGCGCGCCCGGCGGTGAACTCGGCGGCCGTGACTCGCAGCGTCGGCGTCGTCGCCAGGTACGAAATGACGATCGCAACGTAGAAGACGACCGCGAGTACGACACCGACCGGCAGGTTGATGGGCGCGAGGATGAGGATGGTGATCGGGATGATGAGGGCGCTCGCGATGAAGAGCCAAGGGGCGGGGTAGAGCCGCTCGCGGTACAGGTCCATGGCTCTATTCGATCAGACTTCTGCACTACCCTCGACACGTGACCGATACCGTTGACGTTCCGATCATCGCCGGCCTCGTCCCCGCGTACGCGCATCCGGGTGACGCCGGCGCCGATCTCCATGCCGCCGAAGCCGTGACGCTCGCCCCCGGGGAGCGTTACACGGTGCCGACCGGAGTGTCGATCGCCCTGCCGGAGGGCTTCGCCGCGTTCGTGGTCCCGCGCAGCGGTCTGGCCGCGAAACACGGCATCACGATCGTGAATTCACCGGGAACGGTGGACGCGGGTTACCGTGGCGAGATCCGGGTGACCGTTCTGAACACGGACAGGTCGATGCCGTACGATATCGCCGTCGGTGACCGGATCGCGCAGTTGATCCTCATGCCGGTCACCAGGGCCATTTTCGTGCCCGTCGAGAGTCTGCCGGAGAGTCGCCGAGGCACAGCGGGCTTCGGCTCCACCGGATACAGCACCGGGCTCAGCACCGCAGCGCAGTCAGGAGAACACGCGTGACCGATACGAGCAGCACCGACCCCGTGAACTGGGAGAAGTCGGCGCCCGAGGACCGCGAGACGGAGGGTCCGCTCGATGAGAGCGAGGCCAACCCGGTGCGCCCGTATGTCGACCTGGGTGGTGTCAAGATCCTGCCGCGCGAGGGCCTGCACCTGCGCCTCGAGGTCGAAGAGGAGACGCAGCGGGTCGTCGCGGTCGGTCTCGACTACGCGAATTCCACCCTGCAGGTGCAGCCGTTCGCCGCGCCGCGGTCGAGTGGTCTCTGGCATGAGATCCGCGAGCAGATCACGGAGCAGGTCAATCGTCAGGGCGGCCGCACTCAGGAACGTGAAGGGGTGTTCGGCCCCGAGATCGTGGCGGAGATCCCCGTCGCCGCGCCTCAGGGCGCACCGGGCGAGACCCGCGTGGCGCGCTTCGTCGGAGTGGATGGCCCGCGCTGGTTCCTCCGCGGAGTGATCGCAGGCGACGCCGCGGTCAAGCCCGACGCCGCCGCACTCGTCGAAGACCTCTTCCGCAGCATCGTCGTGGTGCGCGGTACGTCGCCGATGCCGCCCCGTGATCTCATCCCATTGCGGATGCCGGCCGCGCCCGCCTCGGGCCCGGACGCCTTCAACTCCCTTTAGACCGTGACCATGAGCGACTGCGCCTCAGACCACGGCGAACCCGACCAGGAGAAACCGGCCGACGCCGACCGGATCAACGATCCGGTGGCCTCGACGATCGGCGAGACCCTCGCCAAGGCCGCGCAGAAGTCCGGTCTGGGGCAGCTCGCAGACGGGGAGACTCCGACCGGCGCGGCGCTCCTCGGTGCGCTGGGCGGCGTGCGCGGCCTGGCTGAGACGATCCTGCCGGGCCTGGTCTTCCTCATCCTCTACACGTTCAGCCAGAGCGTGCCGCTGTCCATCGGCTGCTCGGTCGCCGTCGCTGCGGTGTTCACGGTCGTCCGCGCGATCGGCAAGACGCCGGTGACGCAGGCGATCGCCGGCCTGCTCGGCGTCGGGATCTCCGCCATCCTCGCCCTGATCACGGGACGCGGCGAAGACAACTTTCTTCTCGGCATCTGGACGAATGTCGCCTATGGCGCCGCTCTGCTGATCTCCGTGCTGGTGCGGTGGCCTCTGATCGGCCTGGCCGCCGGTTACCTGATGGGCGATGGGCTGACCTGGCGCAGCGTGCGCGCAAAATTCCGGGTGATGCAGGCCCTGACCTTCCTGTGGTTCCTACTGTTCGCTGCGCGACTCCTCGTGCAGGTGCCGCTGTACCTCGCGCACAGTCCGGAGGCGACAAGCGCCCTCGCGCTCACCAAGCTGCTGATGGGAGTGCCGCTCTACGCTCCGCTGCTGCTCATCACCTGGTTCGTGGTGCGCGGCCAGTTCGGGGCGGCGGACCAGAAGAAGAACACGGCCGAGGGGTAACCGGATGCTGGACGCGCGAACCAGGGAGGGGCTGACCAGCGCAGAGGTCGCCGAACGTCACTCCGACGGTCGCGCCAACACTCAGAATCAGCCGAGCTCGCGCTCGATCGGCGACATCCTCCGCGAGAACATCTTCACGCTGTTCAACGGCATCCTCACGGTGTGTTTCATCGCCGTGATCTTGCTGGGCGATCTCCGGGACGGATTCTTCTTCGGGGTCGTCGTCGTGAACGCTCTGATCGGCATCGTGCAGGAAGTGCGGGCGAAGCTCGTTCTCGACCGTGCTGCACTGCTGGCCGCTCCGGAAAGCCGGGTGCGGCGCAACGGCGTGGCGGTCGCGATTCCTCTCGAGGGCGTCGTGCTCGACGATCTGCTGGTGCTGCGACCCGGCGACCAGGTGCCGGCGGATGCGCGGGTCGTGGAGAGCACAGGTCTTTCGCTCGACGAGTCCATGCTCACCGGCGAATCGGATCCGGTCTTCAAGGACGAAGACGCCGTGCTTCTGTCCGGTTCCCACGTCGCGACGGGCACCGGTTACGCGGTCGTCACCGCCGTCGGCGCCGACTCGTACGCGAGCAAACTGACCAGGGAAATCCGCAAACACACGCTCGTGCACTCCGAGCTGCGAGACGCGACCAACCGCATCCTCGTGTACCTCTCCTGGATTCTCGGCCCGGTGATCCTCATCACCTTGATCGGCCGCGTGTTCACGTACGGCGGGTGGAGTGCGTTGTTCGTCGACGCGCGCTGGCGTCGTGCGCTGCTCGACGCCGTCGCCGCCGTCGTCGGCATGATCCCTGAGGGTCTCGTACTGCTGACGAGCCTGGCTTTCGGCGTTGCCGCGATCCAGCTTGCAGGCCGCAAGGTGCTGGTGCAAGAACTTGCGGCCGTCGAGGTGCTCGCCAGAGTCGACGTGCTGTGCCTCGACAAGACCGGAACACTCACCAGCGGCGAGCTCGCGTTCGATCGCATGGAACGGCTGGGCGAGGCGATCGGCGAAGAGGAGATCGCCATCGCGCTCGCCGCATTCGGCAACGACGAGACCGGGAACGCGACCTCGGGCATCCTCTCGAGCCGGTTCCGCTCCGACCGTTTCCGGATCGTGCGGCGCGTGCCGTTCAGTTCGGCCACGAAATACAGCGGGGTCGTCTTCACGG
>DASYGJ010000353.1:0-4989 GCA_035999915.1 Leifsonia sp. | reverse complement strand
TCCCACCTTCATGCCCGCGCTCCTGCACACCGTGGTGTTCACGGCCGCCAGCCTGCTCCTCCAGTACGCCATCGGCCTGGCGCTGGCGGTCTTCTTCACCCAGCACTTCCGCCTCGCGGCCACGCTTCGCGCCCCGTTCCTGGTGCCCTGGCTGCTGCCGCTGATCGTGTCCGCCTCCACCTGGTCGTGGATGCTGAACAGCGACTCCGGCGTGGTCAACGCCGTCCTGCACTCGGTGGGTATCGCCCCGGTCAACTGGCTCACCTCCCCGAGCTGGTCCCTGGCCTCGGTGACGATCGCCAACATCTGGATCGGCATCCCGTTCAACCTGGTGATCCTGTACAGCGGCCTGCAGAACATCTCCGCCGACCTGTACGAGGCCGCGTCCCTCGACGGGGCCAACGGCTGGCAGAAGTTCTGGCGCGTCACGTTCCCGCTCTTGAAGCCGGTCTCGGCGATCACCATCCTGCTCGGCCTGGTCTACACGCTGAAGGTGTTCGACATCATCTGGATCATGACCCGCGGCGGCCCCGGTAACGCGTCGACGACCTTCGCGACCTGGTCGTACCAGCTCGGCTTCGGATCCGTGCTCCCCGACTTCAGCCCCGCAGCGGCGGTCGGCAACCTGCTGATCATCCTCGCGCTGATCTTCGGCCTCATCTACATCCGCACTCAGCGAAAGCAAGATCTCTCATGAACGCCAAGCGTCCCTGGTGGAAGACGGTCGTCGGCGTCGTGCTGACCGCCCTGATGCTCTTCCCTGTCTACTGGATGATCAACGTCTCGCTCACTCCGGCGACCGCGATGCGCAAGAGCCCGCCCGACTGGTTTCCCCTGCATCCGACGATCGAGGGATACCAGGCCGTCATCAGCCAGCAGCTCCCCTATCTCGGCACCAGCCTGATCGTCGGGCTCGGAACGGTCGTGCTCACGGTCGTCCTCGCCGCCCCGGCCGCGTATTCGCTCGCCAAGCTCCGGCCGGCCGGCCGGGGAGTGCTCAACTTCATCTTCCTGATCGCACAGATGATCCCCGGAATCATCATGGCGATGGGCTTCTATGCCATCTACCTCAACCTCGGGATTTTGAACACCATCCCCGGGCTGATCGTCGCCGACTCCACCATCGCGGTGCCGTTCGGCGTGCTGATCTTCTCAGCGTTCATGGCAGGCATCCCCGACGAGCTGATCCAGGCGGCCAAGATCGATGGAGCCGGCCCTTGGCGCACGTTCCGTTCGATCGTGCTTCCGGTGAGCCGCAACGCGGTCGTCACGGTGTCGCTGTTCGCGTTCCTCTGGGCCTGGTCGGACTTCATCTTCTCGTCGACGCTCAACAGCGGCGGAACGCTGCAGACGATCACTCTGGGGATCTACAAATACATCGGCAACAACAACCAGGAGTGGAACGCGATCATGGCCACCGCCGTCGTCGCCTCCATCCCGACCGCTGTGCTGCTGGTGCTCGCCCAGAAGTATGTCGCGGCGGGCGTCACCGCCGGCGCCGTCAAAGACTGATCGGAGAGCCCACCGTGCCATCCGTCACCGCATTCGATGTGCGGGAGATCCCGTTCGCTCGCAGAGGATCCTGGATCAACCTTTCGCCCGTCATCGGCCTCCACGAGAGAGCCGACGATGTGCATGTGGTCTCGCATCAGACAGGACTGCATCCCGTGTTCGCCTTCGTTCCACTGCAGAACGGAGAACGGGCCGACGCCGTGCTCACCGCCTCAGCATCGGTTCTCACCTGGTCTGCAGGCGAGGGTGCCATCCACGCCGCCTTCGACACGGATGACACTATTCGCGTGAGAGGCACCGGCCTCGACCTCAGGCTTGTCGAGGCAAGCAGCGCCCTGACTCCGTTCACCGGGACGTATCTGATCACCGATCCTGTCGACGGCGCGCTGGTTCTCACGTCATACGAGACCGGGCGGCGCTACCGGATCACCGTGCTCGCCGGACACGCGACGATCGTCGGCGACGGCGCACTCGGGACGGCCGAGCGTTCTGTCGAACTGACGGGACCGGTCTGGGAGATCGCGATCGAAGAGTTCGGGACCGCGCGAGAACCGTACGTCACCGCGCGGTCATTCGATGACATTCGACGCGAGGTCCAGGCGGAGTTCGATGCCTACTGTCGAGCGCTCGTCCCCGGGGATGCCGGACTCGCGGCCTCGACGGCTGCCTACGTCATGTGGTCGGCCACCGTGCGCCCGGGCGGATTCGTCGGGCGCGAGGCGATCCTGATGTCCAAGCACTGGATGGACAAGGTGTGGAGCTGGGACCACTGCTTCAACGCTCTCGCGCTCGCGCAGTCCGATCCCGAAGCAGCTCTGGACCAGTTCTTGCTTCCGTTCGACCACCAGGATGCGTCCGGCGCGCTCCCCGACTCGGTCGCGCACTCCGAAATCCTGTACAACTTCGTGAAACCGCCCATCCACGGCTGGGCCTTCGAACGCATCCGGGAGCGGGCATCGGCGCCGTACTCGACCGACCGGCTCCGGGAGGTGTACGAGCGGCTGTCGGACTGGACCAGGTTCTGGCTCGACTCCCGCCGAGCGCCCGGTCGCACGCTCCCGTACTACCAGCACGGAAACGACAGCGGCTGGGACAACTCGACCATGTTCGACCGGAGCCGGGTCGTCGAAGCCCCTGACCTGGCCGCCTTCCTGGTGATTCAGCTGCACGCGCTCGATTCGCTGGCACGCGAACTCGGGATCGAAGGCGCCCCCTGGGCCGATACGGCTCGCCAAGTCGAGGATGCCCTCTTCTCTGAGCTCTGGACCGGCGAACAGTTCGTCGCACGCACGGTCGCCGACAGGGGGACGAGCTCTGTGACGAGCCTGCTCACAACTCTGCCGATCATCCTCGGCGACCGTCTGCCTCGCGACGTCGCCGACCGCCTGGCGCACCACATCCGTGCTCATCTCACCGAGTGGGGCCCCGCGACCGAACTCGTCGACTCACCTCACTACGAGAGCGACGGCTACTGGCGCGGCCCCATCTGGGCGCCCTCGACCTTCCTTATCGAAGATGGTCTGAGGCGAGCCGGATTCACGGAGCTGGCCGACACCGTCAGCGCTCGCTTCCGACTGCTCTGCGAGACGTCCGGCTTCGCCGAGAACTTCGACGCCATCACCGGAGCCGGCCTCCGCGACCGCGCATACACCTGGACAGCGAGCGCCTACCTCGTGCTCCACGCCGCCTTCATCGGCCGGGAAGCAGGAACTGAATAATGACCAGCACGATTGACACCCGTCTCCTCGGCGGACCGGTGCAGCCGACGCGCTCGCGCCTCCGCCCGCTTTCGCAGGCCGAGCTCCGCATCACAGGTGGCTTCTGGGCCGAAAAGCAGTCCCTGAACGCCGGCACGATCATCGAACACTGCCGCAGCTGGATGGACCGCATCGGCTGGATCGGGAACTTCGACCGCGCCGCCGAGGGAACTGTCGCCGAAAACCACGCGGGAATCGAGTTCGTCGACTCCGAGGTCTACAAGCTGCTCGAGGCCATGGCCTGGGAACTCGGGCGGCAGCCGGATGCTCGGCTGCAGGCCACCTTCGACGACCTTGTGTCGCGAGTGGCCGGGGCGCAAGACGACGACGGTTACCTCCACACGAGCTTCGGCCGCCCCGGACAGCGGGCGCGGTACTCCGACCTCGAATGGGGCCACGAGCTGTACTGCTTCGGCCATCTCATCCAGGCGGCGGTCGCACGCCTGAGGACGGGACACCACGATCTTCTGGTCGAGACGGCGATCCGGCTCTCCCATCACGTCTACCTCGAGTTCGGGCCGACCGGCCGGGATGCCATCTGCGGGCATCCGGAGATCGAGCCGGCCCTCATCGAACTCGCCCGCGCGACCGGCGACCCGAGGTACCGGGAGCTCGCGGCACTGTTCATCGAACGGCGCGGCAAAGGCACTCTCAAGACCACCCTGTTTCATGGGCACGAATACTTTCTCGACGACGTGCCCGTGCGGCAGGCCGAGGTTCTGCGCGGCCACGCCGTGCGCGCACTGTACTTCTCCTCCGCGGCAGTCGACCTGGCCGTGGACACCAACGACGCAGAGCTTCTCGGCGCGATCGAACGGCAGTGGGCCACCACCGTTGCCCGGCGCACCTACCTCACCGGTGGAATGGGCTCCCACCATCAGAACGAAGAGTTCGGCGTGGACTACGAGCTACCGCCCGACCGCGCATACTCCGAGACCTGCGCGGGTATCGGTTCGGTCATGCTCAGCTGGCGGTTGCTGCTGCAGACGGGAGAGTCGAAGTATGCGGACCTCATCGAGCGCACGCTGCTCAACAACATCCTCGCCTCCCCCCGGGAAGACGGGAGGGGCTTCTTCTACACGAACACCCTGCACCAGCGCACGAAGGGAAGTACGCCTGCGCAGGACGAGCTGAGCGAGCGGGCGGAAGCCAGTCTGCGCGCGCCCTGGTTCGAAGTCTCCTGCTGCCCCACGAACGTCGCGCGAACGCTCGCGAGCGTCGGATCGTACTTCGCCACCGCGGATGACGACGGCGTGCAGCTGCACCAGTTCGCCGACCTGGAGATCGACACGACGACCGGCCAAGGCATCCCGGTGGCTTTGTCTGTGCGCACCGGCTATCCCTTCGACGGCGCGATCTCGATCACGGTTCTCGACGACGCCGAGTTCACGCTCAGCGTACGCATCCCGTCGTGGGCCGCGAACGCGACGGCGACGTTTGACAGAGTGAGCGTCGCCATCGAAGGGGACTATCTTCGCCTCCGACGATCCTTCGCCGCCGGGAGCGTCCTGATCGTGCGTCTTCCGGTCGAACCGCGGATCACGTCACCCGACCCTCGGATCGACGCCGTGCGGGGAACGCTTGCGGTGGAGCGTGGACCGCTCGTGCTCTGCCTCGAATCCACGGACATCCCGGACGCCGAACTCGAGGACCTCCGGCTGCTCCCCGACCCGTCGCCGCGCAAGAGCGAGAGCGGAGCCGTTGTGACCCTCGAACGCCT
>DASYGJ010000319.1:0-2247 GCA_035999915.1 Leifsonia sp. | reverse complement strand
GAGGCGGAGCATTTCGAGCTCTCCATGAAGGTTGCGGAACATTCGATCGTTCCCGCCCTGGCTGAGGGCCGCGGAGCGCCGGTACTGACGGACGGCTTCAGCTGCGCCATGCAGGTGAACCAGCTCGATCCCCGTCGCGGCTCTAGCCATCTGGCGCAGATGATGGATCCCCGAACCGTGACTATCAAGAGAAAGGGCCCGGAATGACCAGCCTTCCAGATTCGACCACCACCCGAATGAGCGCTCTCGATGACGCGCGCCAGCAGCTCGCCGACGCCGCCACGCACTTGGAACTGCCTGACGGCACGTTCCAGATGCTGTCGTACCCGCGGCGTGAACTGACAGTGAGCGTACCGCTGCGTCTCGACAACGGTGACGTGCGGCTCTTCGTAGGCCATCGCGTTCAGCACAACTTCTCGCGCGGCCCGGCGAAGGGTGGCCTTCGGTACGCGCCGAGCGTCGATATCGAAGAGGTGCGGGCGCTGGCCATGTGGATGACATGGAAATGTGCGCTGGCGAACCTGCCGTACGGCGGCGCGAAGGGTGGGATCACCATCCAGCCCCGCGATCACACGCGAACGGAGCTCGAACGGCTCACTCGCCGCTACGCAAGCGAGATCTTTCCGATCATCGGGCCGGAGCGCGATATCCCCGCCCCCGATGTCGGCACCGACGAGAACACGATGGCGTGGATCATGGACACCTACTCGGTGGCCTCCGGCTACACGGTGCCAGGCGTCGTCACGGGCAAGCCGCTGCAGCTCGGCGGCTCTCAGGGGCGCGCCTCCGCAACGAGCCGCGGCGTTACGCACGTAGCACTTGCCGCGCTTGAAATGGCGGGAATCGCCCAACGCGGAGCACGAGTCGCGGTGCAGGGCATGGGCAAGGTGGGTCGCGACACGGCCCGATTCCTGGCTGCGGCTGGTCTCCGGGTGGTTGCCGTGAGCGATCAATTCGGCGCCGTGCAGAACGCCGCCGGCCTCGATGTGGATGCCGTGTGTCGGCATCTCGACTCAACCGGCAGTATTGTCGGCGCTCCAGGGTCCGACGCTTTCGAGCGCGACGAATTGCTGGAACTCGATGTCGACCTGCTTGTGCCCGCGGCTCTGGAAGGTGCGATCCACGAAGGCAACGTGGATCGGATCCGTGCCCGGGTGATCGTCGAGGGTGCGAACGGGCCGACCACGACACAAGCCGATCGTGTGTTGAACGAGCGCGGCGTCCTCGTGGTCCCCGACATTCTTGCGAACGCCGGCGGCGTGATCGTCTCGTATTTCGAGTGGGTGCAGTCCAACCAGACCTACTGGTGGAGCTCCGACGAGGTGGAGGCGCGTCTCGAGACCCGGATCCTCTCCGCCTGGAACGAGGTCGTCAGGCTGGCCGCCGACCGGCGGCTCAGCCTTCGTGCCGCCGCCATGGTGCTGGCGGTCGGGCGAGTCGCACAAGCTCACGAGCTCCGCGGGCTCTACCCGTGAGGGGCGCCACACCGCCGACCAGCTTCTGCTGGGTGTGCGGCACTCGGTGGCGCCCCCAATGCGCAGATCACTCACCCGGTGCGACCGTCAGTGCTTCCAGCACGGCGGAGGCATGCTCGCCGGCGAACCCCGCGGTCGAGCGGTTCGTCGTGGTGATGTAGTCGCCACGGAGGAGTCCGTCGACGCCGAGTCGGGCGACGACGTCGCTCTCTTGGGCGAGTGGCAGGATCGCAGCGGCGGCTTCCGGCGACCGGCTGGTGATATCCGCAACCAATTCCGTCCGGATCCAACCGGGAGCGAGAAGCGTGACGCCGACTCCCGTGCCGGCGAAGTCTTGACGCGCCGTGTCTGTGAAGGCGAGGGTCGTGTACTTGCTGACCGTATACGCGCTCATCGGTGCAACGTGCGGCGGGACGCCGAGCGAGTGCTCGGAGCCGACGTTGAGGATGAATGCAGGTTCACCCGCGGCTGCCTCAGCCTTCAGGTCGGCGGCGAAGGCACGAATGCCGTTGAACACCCCGGCGATGTTCACGTCGAACACGCGTTGGGCGACCGCGGGGTCGATAGTGTCCAGCCCGCCTGCTTCCCCTCCCGTTCCCGCGTTGTTGACCAGCAGATTGATGCGCCCATAGGTGGCTCGGACATGGTGTGCGAGAGAGTCGAGATCGGCGTAGAGCGAGACGTCGGTGCGCACCCACTCTGCGGTGCCACCGAAACCCTCGATCTCCGTGACGGTGTCGGCTGCATCGCTCTGTGAGGCGATGATCACGGT
>DASYGJ010000299.1:0-14673 GCA_035999915.1 Leifsonia sp. | reverse complement strand
CGCGAGCTTCCGCGAGGCGGTCGTGGATGTGCTCCTCACCAAGGCGATGGCAGCGTGCCGGGAATTCGAGGTGCCGCGGTTGTTGCTCGGCGGAGGAGTGGTGGCGAACGCCCGCGTGCGCCAGGTGGCTGCGGAACGCGCGGCTGCCGCCGGCATCGCATTACGCATCCCCGCTCTGTCGCTCTGCACCGACAACGGAGCCATGATCGCAGCGCTCGGCGCACAGTTGATCATGGCCGGGCGCGAACCGAGTGCCCTCTCGTTCGGCGCGGATTCCACCTTGCCCGTCACCGAGATCCAGGTCGTCCGCTGACGACAGTTGGTGGAAGACGGTCGGCAGAGGATCGTCGGTGGAGGGATGAGGCGGTTCGACCGCGGGTCGTACCAGGGTGCCCACTTCCGTGCGAATACCGCTTTTTTCGGGCCCGAAGCAATAGTCTGGAACCGCGGCCGCCCGGGGGAAGCCTTCGTTGACACCCTGTGAACCGCCTGCCACTATGGCAGCGCTACACCAGACTCTCGACAAAAGGAGATTGGCCTCATGACCGATCCGAACACGCCCGCCGAACCGGTGGAGCCCAACGCTTCTACGCCCGATCAGAACACCCCGGCGGAGCCGATCGCTCCTGCGGCTGAGCCCTTTGTGCCCCCCACTCCGGCCGAACCGGTTGCGCCCGCCGCGCCATACGGTCAGGCGCCGCAGCCGCCGCAGCCGCAGCAGCCATACGGCCAGCAGCCCCCTGCGGCGCCCGGCTACGGTCAGCCGGTCTACGGTCAGCCCCAGCAGCCTCCGTATGGTCAGCCCCAGCAGCCCGCCTACGGTCAGCCCCAACAGCCGGGCTACGGTCAGGCTCCGGGCCAGGCTCCCTACGGTCAGCCGCAACAGCCGTACGGCGCTCCGGCTTATGGCGCGCCGGCTTACGGTCAGCCCGCCCCGGGATATGCGCAGCCGTACGCGCCGCCGGCCAAATCCCAGACACTCAGCATCCTGTCCATGGTCGGCGGCATCATCGGCATCGTGCTCGGCTGGGTCTACGGCATCGGCTTCCCGTTCGGCGTGGCCGCGGTCATCCTCGGCTTCATCGCCAAACGCAAAGAGCCGACCGCGAAGGGACTCTGGCTCACCGGCATCATCACCGGTTTCGCCAGCATCGCCTTCTCGCTGATCATCTGGGCCGTGATCATCATCGCGCTCGTCGCGTTGTCCCAGAACGGCTACGGCTCCTACTGATCAGAGCCTGACCGAAGAGTCACCGGAGGGCCGGCCGCGCGGAGACGCCGGCCGGCCCTCCGTCGTTCCGGCTCAGTCCCCGAGCCGTTCGACGAGCAGTGCGGTGTGCCTTCCTGCCACCCGGGTGAGCACGATCGTGGCGGAGGCCGAGCCGCTGAGCGTGAGGCGTTTGCGCAGGGCAGCGGGATCCACGTCCACGCCTCGTTTCTTGATCTCGAGGGTGCCGATTCCCCGCTGTTTGAGCGCCCGCTTGAGCTCGCGCTCTTGATAGGGGAGCGTCTCGAGCACGCGGAAACCCGTGGCGAACGGGGTGCGCACGGCGCTGTCAGCCGTGAGGTACGCGATGCCGTTGCCGACCATCCGGGCGTCGAGACGGCGGGCGAGGTCCCCGATGAGCCGCGCCCGGATCACCGCACCGTTCGGCTCATAGAGGTAGTCGCCCAGGTCACCCGTCTCGGCGTCGTCGCTGTCGGAGGCGGCCGTCAGCTCGTCGGTCGCCTCACCGGCGAGCACCAGGGCCGAGCGCCGGATGCCGGGTCGAGCCAGCGCTCCGAACCACAGCCCCATCTCCACGAGCTGTCCGTCGACCGAGACCCACTGCGCCTCGGCGGACGAGGGGATCAGGTCGCGATCGAGTCCCGGGCCGAGCTTGACACCCACCGAGCGCCCAGTCGCCAGTTCGAACGCGAATCCGAGCGACGGTGAATAGTCGTCTGGATCGGTGAGTCGGGAGGTCTGCCCGTGCCCGGCTGTGCGACGGGCCGGATCGAGGAAGACGCCGTCGATGCCTCGCAGGTCGACCTCTTCGGCGCGACCGTGGCGCACTGTGACATTCGGGAACGGCGCCAGGTTGTAGCTGGCGATCGCTGCGGTGACCTCGTCCGCCTCGACGGCGGCAACGTCCAGTTCGAGGGAGGCGATGGCCATCGCGTCCCCTCCTATGCCACAGCCGAGATCGGCGATCCGGTCGAGTTTTGCGGCGACGAACCGTCCGGCGTGATGAGCCGCGACCGGCAGGCGGGTCGCCTGCTCCAGTCCGGCTTCGGTGAACAGCATCCGGTCGGCGAACGGGCCGAACTTGGCCTGAGCCTTCGAGCGCAATTTCGCCTGCGTGAGCACTGCGGCGACGAGACCCGGCGAGTGGCCGGCCTTGCGCAGGTCGCTCACCATCCTCAGCACATCGCGCTCCGAATGGTAGGGCGGGAGCGAGTCGAGAAGCCGCAGACCCTCGGGGGACAGCACCTCGAGCAACTCCGACCTGTCCATGCCCTCACGCTACCCTCTTGGCACTCACGTTGCGTGACTGCTAACGAACCCCCTAAACTCTCATTAGCACTCTCGGTATGAGGGTGCTAACTCCAGTCTTAGTTTCTAAGCCAGTGTTAGACATAAGAAAGAGGTCAACCGTGTCGGTCTCCATCAAGCCGCTCGAGGATCGCATCGTGATCAAGCAGGTCGAAGCCGAGCAGACCACTGCTTCTGGTCTGGTCATCCCCGACACCGCCAAGGAGAAGCCCCAGGAGGGCGAAGTCGTGGCAGTCGGACCGGGCCGCATCGACGACAACGGCAACCGCGTTCCGATCGACGTCGCCGTCGGCGACAAGGTGATCTACTCCAAGTACGGCGGCACCGAGGTCAAGTACGGCGGCGAGGACTACCTCGTGCTCTCCGCCCGCGACGTTCTGGCGGTCGTCGTCCGCTGACGACACCCGCTCGAGAAGGCCCGGCTGCACTACGCAGCCGGGCCTTTTGCGTGCCGCGGTGAATCGGAGACGGTGTCGGTGGCTCCGCGTACACTCGGGGGAGTGTCACAAAAAGACGTAACGTCAACCAAACCGCTCGACCAGCACCGCCGCTCGGGACTGATCTACGCGATCTCCGCGTACGTGCTGTGGGGCATCCTTCCCCTCTACTTTCTTTCGCTCGTTCCGGCCAGCGCGTTCGAGATCGTCGCCTGGCGGGTGCTGTTCTCGCTGGTGTTCTGCGCCATCCTCATCACCGCGACCCGCAAGTGGCGCGTTTTCGGGGAGCTTCTCCTCAATAAGCGAGTCGTGTTCACGATGGGCGTCGCCGGTGCGCTCATCTATGTCAACTGGCAGACGTACGTGCTGGCGGCGGTCTCGGGCCACGTGGTCGAAGCGGCACTCGGATACTTCATCAACCCGATCGTGACCGTCTTCCTCGGCGTGCTCGTGCAGCGCGAACGGCTGCGGATCGCGCAGTGGGTCGCGGTGGGCGTCAGCATCGTCGCCGTCGTCGTTCTCGCCATCGGCTACGGATCCTTGCCGTGGATCGCCTTGATCCTCGCCTTCTCGTTCGGCTTCTACGGCCTCATCAAGAAACGGGTGGGTGGTTCGGTGGATGCGGTCTCGGGCCTCACCCTCGAGACGCTCTGGCTCACCCCGGTCGCGATCGTGCAGCTGATCGTCGTCGGCGCAACGGTGGGGATCACGCTGGGGACGATCAGTGTGTGGCACACGGTCTTGCTCGCGGGGGCGGGAGTGATCACGGCCGTGCCGTTGCTGTTCTTCGCGGCGGCATCGCGTCGGCTGCCGCTCGTGTACATGGGGTTCATCCAGTACTTCGCGCCATTCCTCCAGTTCATCGTCGGCGTGGCGGTTCTGCACGAGGCCATGCCGCCCGAACGTTGGGTGGGTTTCGGGATCGTGTGGCTGGCTCTGCTCATCCTGACGGTCGACATGATCGCGGCCGCGCGGGCGGGGCGCCGCGAGGTCGAGCTCGATGTGGCGACCGCGGGATAGCTTCCCGCCGAAGGCACCTCTGGAATAAACCTCAGCGTTCTGCCGTTAGCATGGATTATCCGTTGGCGTTGGTGGCAGGCGGATTCTCCCATCCTCGCGACGCATAAGGGGTGAAATGGATCAGAACGATCCGTTCGGCTTCATCGGTTTGACCTACGACGACGTGATGCTCCTGCCCGGGCATACCGATGTCATCCCGAGCGAGGCGGACACGTCCTCCCGGCTCACCAAGCGCATCACCGTGGCCTCGCCGCTGGTGTCGAGCGCGATGGACACCGTGACCGAGTCGCGCATGGCCGTGGCGATGGCGCGCAATGGCGGCATCGGCATCCTGCACCGCAACCTCTCCATCGAAGACCAGGCGGCATACGTCGACAAGGTGAAGCGCTCCGAGTCGGGTATGATCACCAATCCGGTCACCACCACACCGGATGCAACGGTGGAGGAGGTGGATGCGCTGTGCGGTCAGTTCCGCGTCAGCGGTCTCCCCGTTGTCGAGGGCGACGGCACACTCGTCGGCATCATCACCAACCGTGACATGCGATTCGTGTCGCCGTTCGAGCGCACCACCACCTTCGTTCGCGACGTGATGACGCGCCAGCCGCTCATCACGGCGCCGGTCGGCATCGACCCGGATTCGGCGGTCGCGATCTTCGCCGAGCACAAGATCGAGAAGCTCCCCCTGGTCGACGTCGACGGCAAGCTCCGCGGCCTCATCACAGTCAAGGACTTCGACAAGAGCGAGAAGTACCCCAACGCAACGAAAGACGACGAGGGCCGGCTCCGCGTCGGCGCGGCGATCGGCTTCTTCGGCGATGCCTGGGACCGCGCGATGACGCTGGTGGACGCCGGCGTCGACGTGATCGTGGTCGACACGGCCAACGGCGACAGCGCCGGCGTGCTCGACATCATCCGACGCCTCAAGGCGGAGCCGCGCGCCTCGCACGTGGACGTGATCGGCGGCAATGTGGCCACCCGTTCGGGCGCTCAGGCGCTGATCGACGCGGGCGCCGACGCCATCAAGGTCGGGGTCGGGCCGGGCTCCATCTGCACCACCCGCGTGGTCGCCGGTGTCGGCGTGCCGCAGGTGACCGCGGTCTATGAGGCTTCGCTCGCGGCCCGCGCCGCCGGTGTCCCGCTGATCGCGGACGGCGGCCTGCAGTACTCGGGTGATATCGCCAAGGCGCTCGTGGCCGGCGCGGACACGGTCATGCTCGGATCTTTGCTCGCCGGAACCGCGGAGTCACCCGGCGATCTCGTCTTCGTCAACGGCAAGCAGTTCAAGAACTACCGCGGCATGGGTTCGCTCGGGGCTCTTCAGACCCGCGGCAAGAAGACCTCGTACTCGCGAGACCGCTACTTCCAGGCGGATGTGCCGAGCGACGAGCAACTGATCGCCGAAGGCATCGAGGGCCAGGTTCCCTACCGCGGACCGCTTTCGGCCGTGGCGTATCAGCTCATCGGCGGCCTCCGCCAGTCGATGTTCTATGTCGGCGCCCGCACCATCCCCGAGCTCAAGGAGCGCGGCAAGTTCGTGCGGATCACCGCCGCCGGCCTCAAGGAGTCCCACCCGCACGACGTGCAGATGGTCGTCGAGGCGCCGAACTACCGCCGGTAGCCTGCCTGCCTCCCCCCGGTGCTCACGTCGCGACCGCGGCCAGCCGCAGCACCGCCTCGGTGAGCACGGAGGGCGAGCAAGCGAAGTTCAACCGTACGAAGCCGACGCCTTGCGTGCCGAAGTGCGGGCCTGCCATGAGGGCGACGCGACCCTTTTCGAGGGCGAGGAGGCTGGGGTCGTCGCCCCAGCCGAGCTCCCGGAAGTCGAGCCACGCGAGGTAGCCCGCCTGCGGTTCCCGGTAACGCACTTCGGGCAGATACCGCTCGAGCAGCCGGCCGAGCATGGCGCGGTTGGATTCGATCGCAGCCAACGCCTGCGTGAGCCAATCGCGTGAATCCCGGTAGGCCGCCACTGTCGCGATCCGGCCGAAGATGCCGGTGCGCACCTGCACTTCGGCGGGGAGCGGGGCGAGGAGGTCGGCCATCCGGTCGCTCTGTGTGACGAAGACGGCGCATTTGAGCCCGGTGATGTTGAAGGCCTTGCTTCCGGAGTGCGCGGCGATGCCGTGCTCCTTCGCCGCGTCGGAGACGCTGAGGAAAGGCGTGAACGTGGCGTCCGAGTGGGTGAGCGGCGCGTGCACCTCGTCGCTCACAACGACCGCGTCGTAGCGCGCGGCCAGCTCGGCGACGGCCGCCAGGTCGTCCGGGTTGTGCACCAGACCCACCGGATTGTGCGGGTTGCAGAGCAGAAATGCCCGGGCTCCGGATGCGAAGGCCCGCTCGATGCCAGGAAGGTCCAGCGACCATCCGTCCTCCTCAGCGAACAACAGCGGAACCTGCTCGACGACACCGCCGGCTTCGGGGATCAGCTCGAAGAACGGCGGATAGACAGGCGGGGTGATGATGACCCGATCGCCGGGACGGATGGCGCGCCGAAGCGATTCGACGATCACCACGCTGACATCGGTCGTGGTGCGGATGCCCGCGGGATCGACCCGCCACCCCCAGGCCTCACCGGCGTACTGTGCGAAGGCGCGCTGGACGCGGTCGTCCGCGCCGACGTAGCCGGTGTCGGAGCGGCGGACCGCAGCGATCAGGGCTTCTGCGATCGGCTCGGCGAGCGGGTAGTCCATCTCCGCGACGAAGAGCGGGAGCACGTCGTCGGGAAAGGCGCTCCACTTCTCGCTCGTCCTGGTGCGGAGTTTCTCGAGAGGGTCGGCTTCGATCATCATGGGTCCACTCTGCTCCGTTCCGGTCGGAGGCGCATCCTCCATCCCCTCGCCATAGACTGATCGGGTGAGTATGGAGATTGAGATCGGGCGCGCCAAGCGCGCTCGCCGCGTTTATGCCTTCGATGACATCGCGGTTGTGCCGAGCCGGCGAACCCGCGACCCCGAAGACGTCTCGGTCTCCTGGTCGATCGACGCGTACCAGTTCGCGATCCCGTTCCTCGCGGCTCCGATGGACTCCGTCGTCTCGCCCACGACCGCGATCATGATGGGGCAGCTGGGCGGCCTCGGCGTGCTCGACCTCGAAGGCGTCTGGACGCGATACGAGGATCCTGAGCCGCTGCTGGCAGAGATCCGCGACCTCCCGGCCGCGAAGGCGACGGCCCGGATGCAGCAGATCTATTCCGAGCCGATCAAGCCGGAGCTGGTCACCAGCCGGCTGGCGGAGATCCGTGAGGCCGGCGTGACCGTGGCCGGGGCGCTTTCGCCGCAGCGCACTCAGGAACTCTACGAAACCGTGGTGGCGGCGGGCGTGGACCTGTTCGTCATCCGCGGCACCACGGTGTCGGCCGAGCACGTGTCGAAGAACGTCGAACCCCTGAACCTCAAGAAGTTCATCTACGAGCTGGATGTGCCCGTGATCGTCGGCGGAGCCGCCACATACACCGCCGCTCTGCACCTGATGCGCACCGGCGCCGCCGGAGTGCTTGTGGGGTTCGGCGGGGGCGCGGCGTCGACGACCAGGGCGACCCTCGGCATCCACGCCCCCATGGCCACCGCCGTGGCGGATGTGGCCGGTGCGCGCCGCGACTACATGGACGAGTCGGGCGGCCGATATGTGCACGTCATCGCCGACGGCGGCCTCGGCAGCTCGGGTGACATCGTCAAGGCCATCGCCTGCGGTGCAGACGCCGTCATGCTCGGGTCCACGCTGGCCCGCGCCACCGATGCGCCCGGTGGCGGCTGGCACTGGGGCGCTGAGGCGCACCACGCGCAGCTTCCGCGCGGCAACCGTGTCGCCGTCGGTCAGGTCGCCCCGCTGGAGGAGATCCTCTACGGACCGGCGCCGGTCGCCGAAGGCACCGCGAACCTCATCGGCGCGCTGCGCCGATCGATGGCGACCACGGGATACTCGGATCTGAAGGAGTTCCAGCGCGTCGAAGTGGTTGTCGCGCCGTACAACGCGCACTGAGCATCCGGCCGAAGCAGGCCGGGAGAGGGAGAGAACGATGGTCACGACCAGATCCACCTCCAACTCCGCCGTGTCGTCCTCGTCGCGGTTGGGCCCGGCCGAGCGTGCGGAGGCGATCGCCGCGCTCGAAGACACGGAACTCGACATCCTCGTGGTCGGTGGCGGCATCGTCGGCACCGGTAGCGCGCTGGACGCGGTGACGCGCGGTCTCACCGTCGGGCTCGTCGAGGCGAGAGACTTCGCCTCGGGCACATCGAGCCGCTCGTCGAAACTGGTGCACGGGGGCATCCGCTACCTCGAACAGCTGGACTTCCGTCTGGTGCGGGAGGCGCTGATCGAGCGAGGGCTGCTGCTGCAGCGGATCGCGCCGCACCTGGTGAAACCGGTGCGGTTCCTCTACCCGCTCAAACAGCGGGTGATCGAGCGCTTCTATGTCGGCGCCGGAATGCTGCTGTACGACATCTTCTCCTACACGGGGCTGCGCCCGCCGGGTGTTCCTCACCACCGGCACCTGAGCAAGCGGCAGGTGCAACGGGCGATCCCGAGCCTTGCAGCCGACGTCCTGGTCGGTGGCATCACCTACTACGACGCGCAGGTGGATGACGCCCGGTACGTCGCCAACCTCGCGCGCACCGCGGCGCACTACGGCGCCCACGTGGCCTCGCGCGTGCGGGTGGAGGGCTTCGTGAAGGTCGGCGAGCGCGTGGTCGGGGTGAAGGCGCACGATCTGGAATCCGGCGAACGCTTCGAGATCCGCGCCAAGCAGGTCGTCAATGCGACCGGCGTGTGGACCGACGACACCCAGGCGATGGTGGGGGAGCGCGGCCAGTTCAAAGTGCGCGCGTCGAAGGGGGTTCACCTCCTCGTCCCGCGCGACAGGTTCCAGTCCAAGATCGGGCTGCTGCTCCGAACCGAGAAGAGCGTGCTGTTCGTGATCCCGTGGGGTCGCCACTGGCTCATCGGCACGACCGACACCGACTGGCACCTGGACAAAGCGCATCCGGCCGCCACGGCGGCGGACATCGACTACCTGCTGGCGCACGTGAACTCGGTGCTGGCCGTGCCGTTGACGCGAGAGGATGTGGAGGGTGTCTACGCCGGACTGCGCCCGCTGCTCGCCGGCGAGTCGGAGCAGACCTCCAAGCTCTCACGCGAGCACCTCGTCGCGCACTCGGTGCCGGGGCTCGTGGTGATCGCCGGGGGCAAGTGGACCACCTACCGCATAATGGCGAAGGATGCGATCGACGCCGCCGTCGATGCCCTCGACGGCAAGATCCCCGAGAGCACGACCGAAGACATCGCCCTGGTCGGCGCCGAGGGATATCAAGCGGCATGGAACAAACGCGCCCGGATCGCGGCGCAGAGCGGCCTGCACGTCGCGCGGATCGAACACCTGCTCAACCGGTTCGGCACCCTGTCCGATGAGATCCTCGACCTGATCCGCGACGATCCGTCGCTTGCCGATCCACTGCCGGGCGCTGACGACTACCTGGGCGCGGAGGTCGTGTATGCGGCGGCGAACGAGGGAGCGCTGCACCTCGAGGATGTGCTCGCCCGACGCACGCGCATCTCGATCGAGTCTTGGGATCGCGGTGTCTCGGCCGCGCCGGTCGCCGCGCGCCTGATGGCCGGGGTGCTCGGCTGGGACAAGGCGCGCGAAGACCGCGAAGTGCAGACCTACCTCAAGCGGGTGGCGGCCGAACGCCTCAGCCAGCTGCAGCCCGACGACGAGTCGGCCGACCGCATCCGGCTCGAAGCGCCTGACATCGTGGACATCGACGCGGCGGCCGCGGCCACATCGACCCGTCCGAAACCGGTACGCACCCGGCCGCCGCGCGCGTAATCCCCCGTACACCATCGACCTCAAAGGGGGCTTCAGACCGCTCCGATAGGATGGTCCGACTGCCCCCGAAGCTGATGGAGACGGAAAATGGTTGACGTTCGACGGGTAAAGCTCCCCGGGGTCGGGGTGCTGCATACCTTCGTCACCGATGACGGCGGGAAGGTCGGCGTGATCGCCCACCGGTCGGGTCACAGCGATCTGATCACCTTCTCCGACAACGAAGACGGCGCCGACGTGACCAAGGTCTCTCTGCGCCTCAGCGAAGATGAAGCCCATACGCTCGCCGAACTGCTCGGCGGCACCCAGATCACCGAGTCGCTGACCGCGCTCGACCAGATCCCGGGCCTGAGCATCGACTGGTTCTCGGTCGACTACGACGACTACATCGCGGGCCAGCCACTCGGCAGGCCCGCGGACCGTGGGATTGCCGGCCTCACGGTCGTCGCCGTCGTGCGCGGCGAATCGGCGAACCCCGCGCCGTCGCCCGACTTCAAGGTGTTCCCCGGTGACACCCTGGTCGTCGCTGGTTCGCCGGAGAAGGTGGCCAAGGCGTTCACCTTCTTCCGCTCCGGCGAACTGCCTGTGCGGTCCACCGTCGACGCTCCTCCCGGGGGGTAGCCATGCATCTCGGTGATGACCTCATCGTTCTCGGCATCCTCCTGCTCGTGGCATACGTGCTCGGGCGTCTCGGCAAACTGGTGGGTCTCCCCGCGATTCCGATCTACATGATCGTCGGGCTCCTCGCGAGCCCGCATACCGGCTGGTTTCCGCTCAATTTCCAGTCGAACTACATCGAGCTGATCGCGATCTTCGGATTGATCCTGCTGCTGTTCAACCTGGGTCTCGAATTCGACCAGGACGAGTTCTTCGGCAACTTCGGCAAGCTGATCATCTCGGGCGGCTCCTACATCGTCGTGAATATGGGTGTCGGTCTCGTGTTCGGGTTCATGCTCGGCTGGGGCACGCGTGAGGCGCTGATTGTGGCGGGGATGACGGCCACCTCCTCCAGCGCGATCGTGACCAAGCTGCTGATCGAGCTGAACAGGCTCGCCAACCGCGAGACGCCGATGATCCTCGGGGTCACCGTCGTCGAAGACATCTTCATCGCGATCTACCTGGCCATCGTCTCCGTCGTGCTCAGCGGGGAGACAGACTTCTGGCCGATCGTCGGGAAGCTCGCCATCGCGTTCACGTTCCTCGTGGTGATGTTCATCGTCGCCCGCTGGGGCGGGCGCTTCGTGTCACGGCTGTTCCGCACGAAGGACGACGAGCTGTTCACCATCCTCTTCTTCGGATTCGCGGTCCTCTTCGCCGGCATCGGCGAGGTCCTCGGGGTCACGGATGCGATCGGCGCGTTCCTCATCGGCCTTGTGCTCGGCGCCACCAAGTACCGCAACAAGATCGAGCACATCGCGATCCCATTGCGGGATGTGTTCGCCGCGTTCTTCTTCTTAAACTTCGGCCTCGCCCTGAACCCGGCGAAGTTCCCGGACGTGCTTGTGCCAGTGGTGCTGGCGGTCGTGCTCACGATCGTGCTGAACATCCTCGCCGGTCAGTTCGTGGCCTGGGTGAACGGGCTGGGGGCTCAGGCCGGCATCAACACCACGGTCATCCTGCAGAACCGCGGCGAATTCGCTCTGATCCTCGCGACGCTGTCGCTCAGCGCGGGCCTGGACGAGCGAATACAGCCTTTCGCAGGTCTGTACGTGCTGGTCATGGCGGTGCTCGGCCCGATGCTCGCAGCGAATTCAGAGAAGATCGGTGCGATGATTCTGCGGACGGGCAAGTCGAAGAAGCCCGCTGCCCAGAAGAACCGCGATCCCATGTTCGATGAGGAGATCGCCCTCGTCGAAGCGGCGTCGGCCGATTTCGACCGCCGCGCCGGATCCGGCGACAGCCGTCAGGCCATCGACCCAGTCGTCGAGCAGGCGATGCAACAGCAGGACACCACCGGGGACCGAAAGCGGGACTGAACCATTAGTGAGACCACCGGCAGCGCGGAGACCACGCTGCTCAAGATGATGCTGCGTCCGCGCTGGATCGGCGCACTCGTTCTCGCTCTGGCGCTCGCGGCCGGATTCGCGTGGCTCGGCCAGTGGCAGCTGGAGCGGGCCGTCGAATCGGGCAAGGTGGTGGATGCGCCGAGCGAGACGGTACTCCCTCTCGCGCGGGTGGCGAAGCCGAGCGGTCCGATCACCGACAAGGCGACCGGCCAGCTGGTCACCTTCGACGGAACCATCGTGCCGACCGACTATCAGCTGCTCCAGGGCCGCCTCAACCACGGAACCGGCGGCTGGTGGGTGGTCGCCCACGTCACCGTGCAGAGCCCGGATGCGTCGGCTGGGCCGGTCGCGCTCGCCGTCGCCCGGGGCTGGGCGCCGGACGAGAAGACCGCGAAGTCGGCAGTAGCGCGCCTGGCCGGCGAGCCGGCGACGCGACAGACGATGGTCGGCCGGCTGCTCCCCACGGAGGCGCCCGAGGTGCCCAAGGACAAGAGTCGTCCCTTCGTCATGACCACGATGTCCGTGGCGGCGCTGTACAACTTGTGGACCGGCGTCGACGGCCAAGACGTCTTCTCGGCCTACGTGGTCGAGCGCACCCCACCGGCCGGGCTGTCGAAGATCGATTCGCCACCGCCGATCCAGGAGAGCACCCTCAACTGGCTCAACATCTTCTACGCTGCGGAATGGATCATTTTCGCCGGCTTCGCGATCTTCTTCTGGTACCGCCTGGTGAAGGACGCGAAAGAGAAGGAAGACGAACTGCGCGAGCTGGCTGCCGAATCCGTGGCACAGTTCGGGAAAGTAGAATAAGACCATGTCCCTCGCCCCCAAGCCTGAATCCTTCCCGAAGATCCGTGGGGCACTCAAGCTCTACCAGGTTTGCGCATACATCACCGGGTTCATGCTCCTGCTGCTCTGCGTGGAGATGATCGTCAAATACGGCCTCCACTACCAGCTGTTCGCCTTCGGCAACCACGGCGTGTTCTCGTTCGTGCCCACGAACGATCCGGTGACCCCGACGGGCGTGGATCTGAGCACGGGCATCCTCATCGCGCACGGCTGGCTGTATGTTCTCTACCTCTTCTCCGATTTCCGGCTGTGGAGCCTCATGCGGTGGAACTTCACCCGGTTCGTGACGATCGCCCTCGGCGGCGTGATCCCGTTCCTGTCGTTCTTCGTCGAAGCCCGCATCAGCAAGCAGGTGAAGTCGTATCTCGCCGGCCGGGAGGCCGAACAAGCAACCCTCGTGGAGGCATCAAATTAGCACCGAGCCCGTCACCAACCGGCCCGTTCTCGTCGTCGACTTCGGCGCGCAATACGCCCAGCTGATCGCCCGTCGGGTGCGCGAGGCGAACGTGTACTCGGAGATCGTGCCGCATACGGTTACCGCCGCCGATGTCGTGGAGAAGAATCCCGTCGGCATCGTGCTCTCCGGGGGCCCATCGAGTGTGTACGAGGAGGGGGCGCCGCAGTTCGACTCGGCGATCTTCGACCTCGGCATCCCGGTTCTCGGAATCTGTTACGGCTTCCAGGTGATGGCAACGGCTCTCGGCGGCGAGGTCGCGCATACCGGCCTCCGCGAATACGGTTCCACTGCCGTGCAGGTCAGTGACGCGGCGAGAAACGGTTCGGGAAGCCTGCTCGGCGGGCAGCCCGAGGAGCAGACCGCCTGGATGAGCCACGGCGACTCGGTCGCACGCGCTCCGGAAGGCTTCCAGGTTCTCGCCTCCACAGCATCCACACCGGTCGCCGCCTTCGGGAACGACGACCGTCGGCTCTACGGTGTGCAGTGGCACCCCGAGGTCAAGCATTCGCTTTACGGACAGGCCGTGCTCGAGAACTTCCTGCACCGCGCCGCCGGCATCGCCGCCGACTGGAACAGCGGAAACGTGATCGCCGACCAGGTGGCCGCCATCCGGGCGCAGGTCGGTTCGGGCAAAGTGATCTGCGGCCTGTCAGGCGGGGTCGACTCGGCCGTGGCTGCGGCCATCGTGCACAAGGCCGTCGGCGACCAGCTGGTCTGTGTGTTCGTCGACCACGGGTTGCTCCGCAAGGACGAGCGCCGCCAGGTGGAAGAGGACTACGTCAAGGCGACCGGTGTGCGCCTCATCACGATCGACGCCGAGAAGCAGTTCCTCGACGCACTCGAGGGTGTGAGCGATCCGGAGACCAAACGCAAGATCATCGGCCGTGAGTTCATCCGCACCTTCGAGCAGGCTCAGACCGACCTCATCCTCGAAGCCGCGGCCGACGGCGACCCGATCCGGTTCCTCGTGCAGGGCACGCTCTACCCGGATGTGGTGGAGTCCGGCGGCGGCACGGGCACGGCCAACATCAAGAGCCACCACAACGTGGGCGGGCTGCCCGAAGACCTGCAGTTCGACCTCGTTGAGCCGCTGCGCACCCTGTTCAAAGACGAGGTGCGGGCGATCGGACGCGAACTGGGGCTGCCTGAGGCGATCGTCGGCCGTCAGCCCTTCCCGGGCCCGGGCTTGGGCATCCGGATCGTGGGCGAGGTCACCCACGAACGTCTCGAGCTGCTGCGCGACGCGGATGCGATCGTGCGCGAGGAGCTCACGTCCGCCGGTCTCGACAACGAGATCTGGCAGTGCCCGGTCGTCCTCCTCGCCGACGTGCGCTCCGTCGGGGTACAGGGTGACGGCCGCACGTACGGCCATCCCATCGTGCTCCGCCCGGTGTCGAGCGAAGACGCGATGACCGCCGACTGGACGCGACTGCCGTACGACGTGCTGGCGAAGATCTCCAACCGCATCACGAACGAGGTCGACGGGGTCAACCGCGTCGTGCTCGACGTCACGTCGAAGCCGCCGGGCACCATCGAGTGGGAGTGAGCGC
>DASYGJ010000294.1:0-9681 GCA_035999915.1 Leifsonia sp. | reverse complement strand
CCTCGCGCACCTCCAAGTCTCTCGCCTCGCCAAGCTGCTGGCCAAGGCCTCGGAGCCTTGTCCGCAGTTCAGTAGCCGCAGCGCGGTCGAAAGCGCGGTGGTACACGCCGAGCACACTGCGCAGCCGGCGCACGCGGCTTCGAGCCTGGTGAACGGCGTCGTCACCGCCCAGCTCGATGGCCACGAGCTGCTCGGCGAGCTCGGCGGCGAGACGGACGAGGGCGAACATGCTCACACCGTAGCAACTAGGCTCGACTGCATGGCAGAACGCACTCCGTGGTCTTTGTCGGGCGCCCTCCGCGGGATGTTCGCCAAGAAGACGATCGACGACACGACTTGGGAAGACCTGGAGACAGCGCTCATCACAGCCGACTTCGGGCCCGACGTCACCGAGGCGATCGTGGACGACCTGCGGGCCAAAGTCGAGCGGTACCGCACGACCGATCCGGCCGATCTGCAACGGATGCTTCGGGAGAGCCTCGAGGAACGCCTCTCGAAGCTCGACACCACCCTGAAACTCAGCGAAAGGCCGGCCGTCGTGCTGGTGGTGGGCGTCAACGGTGTGGGAAAGACGACGACCATCGGCAAGTTCGCGAAGTTCCTCCACACCTACGACCGCACGGTCGTGGTCGGAGCGGCGGACACGTTCCGCGCCGCCGCCGTCGAGCAACTGGCCACCTGGGCCGAACGGGCGGGGGCGCAGATCGTCCGTCCGCAGCAGCAGGGTCAAGATCCGGCTTCGGTCGCGTTCCAGACCGTCGAACTCGCCAAGCAGAACGGCATCGAGATCGTCATCATCGACACCGCCGGCCGACTGCAGACAAAAGGCGGCCTGATGGACGAGCTCTCCAAGATCAAGCGCGTGGTCGAGAAGCAGGCCCCGATCTCCGAAGTCCTGCTGGTTCTCGATGCGACCACCGGACAGAACGGCCTTGCACAGGCCGAGGCCTTCCTCGAGCACGCCGGAGTCACAGGACTGGTGCTGACCAAACTCGACGGCTCTGCCAAGGGCGGCTTCGTGCTGGCGGTGCAAGAGAAGACGGGCATCCCGATCAAGCTGGTCGGTCAGGGTGAGGGCATCAACGATCTCACCGGGTTCACGCCGCACGTCTTCGCGCAGCAGCTGGTCGGCTAGGGGGACGGCATGACGATCGAGCACGACTACTTCGGCATCATCGACGAGACGGTGGACGGCGGGCTCGCCTGGACCGATTCCGCCGACCTCGCGGAGCAGGTTGTGGAGTTGGAGCTGCACGCCGATGATGAGTCCGCGGTTTCGGAGTTCTCGCTGGACTCGGCGGCGGCCATGATCCAGGCCCTCGACGGATTCGATTCGCGAGCCCGCGATTCACTCATCGCGGAACTGAGCTCTCGCGCCTCCGCCACCACGACTTACATCGACGACCATGTCGCGAAGCTCGGCGACACCCTGCTCGACCTGCTCGTGTACACCTCGGGGGACATCCCGGTCGATGTGCTGCGATCGCTGCAGCTCGTGCGCGTGGTCTTCCAGCCGGAGAACGCCGAGGAAGAGGAGGTGTTCGCCACATTCGACTACTCGATCAGCCCGGATGAGACGGATGCGCTCCTCACCGTGAGCTTCGACGTCCGCGGCGACGTCGTCTCGATCGACACTCAGGAATAGTTCCGCCGGGAGCGGATGGCAGGCGCTCCCAGCATCCGACCGTTAAACTGGAGCGATCATGGCTACTTTCGGAACGCTGTCTGACCGGCTCGCAGACACATTCAAGAACCTCCGCACCAAAGGCAAGCTCTCGGCGTCCGACGTCGATGGCACTGTGCGAGAGATCCGCCGCGCCCTCCTCGACGCCGACGTGGCGCTCGAGGTGGTCAAAGACTTCACTGGCAAAGTGCGCGAGCGTGCGCTGAGCGACGAGGTCAACAAGGCCCTGAACCCGGCGCAGCAGGTCGTGCAGATCGTCAACGAAGAACTCGTCGCCATCCTCGGCGGCCAGCAGCGCCGCCTGCAGTTCGCCAAGAAGCCGCCGACGGTGATCATGCTCGCCGGCCTCCAGGGCGCCGGAAAGACCACGCTCGCGGGCAAGCTGGCCAAGTGGCTCGTCAAAGACGGACACACGCCGGTGCTGGTCGCGGCCGACCTCCAGCGTCCGAACGCCGTCACCCAGCTGCAGATCGTCGGCGAGCAGGCCGGCGTTCCGGTATTCGCGCCCGAGCCCGGCAATGGCGTCGGCAACCCGGTGAAAGTCGCCAAAGACGCGTTGAAGTTCGCCGAGACGAAGCAGTACGACACGGTCATCGTCGACACGGCCGGCCGACTGGGTGTCGACGCGGAGTTGATGAAACAGGCCGCGGACATCCGCAAGGCCGTCGACCCCGATGAAGTGCTCTTCGTCATCGACGCCATGATCGGTCAGGACGCCGTTGCCACGGCCAAGGCGTTCCAAGACGGCGTCGACTTCACCGGCGTCGTGCTCTCCAAGCTCGACGGCGACGCCCGAGGTGGTGCGGCGCTCTCGGTCGCGTCCATCACGGGCCGTCCCATCATCTTCGCGTCGACGGGTGAGGGCCTCGACGACTTCGAGCCGTTCCACCCCGATCGAATGGCCAGCCGTATCCTCGACCTCGGTGACATCCTCACCCTGATCGAGCAGGCGCAGGAGGCGTTCGACGAAGATGAGGCGCGCAGGGTCGCGGAGAAGTTCGCGACCGACACGTTCACCCTCGATGACTTCCTCAAGCAGATGCAGCAGCTGCGCAACATGGGTTCCATCAAGAAGATGATGGGGATGCTCCCGGGCGCCGGAGCGATGAAACAGCAGCTCGACAACTTCGACGAGAAAGAGATCGTGCGCACCGAGGCGATCATCCAGTCGATGACCAAAGTCGAGCGCACCACCCCGAAGCTCCTCAACGGGTCTCGGCGCCTGCGCATTGCAAAGGGTTCCGGCAGCACAGTGACCGAGGTCAACCAGCTGGTGAACCGTTTCGAGCAGGCCGCCAAGATGATGAAGACCGTCGCCAAGGGCGGCGTTCCGAATGTTCCGGGGATGGGCCCCATCCCGGGCGCTGGGTTCTCAGGTGGCCGCGGCAAGCAGCAGCCGGCGAAGAAGAAGGGCTCGAAGTCGGGCAACCCGGCCAAGCGCGCCGCCGAGAACGCCGCTCTGGCGTCAGGCGTCAAGCCGGCTTCCGGGACACCGGCCGGCTCGGGCTTCGGTCTTGGCGGACCGGGGGCGAAGAAGGACGGCCCGTCCGCGGAGGAGCTCGCCTCGTTGCAGAAGCTCCTCGGCCGCTAACTCGGGGGCCCGGTCGGCAAATGCAGCCGGCGGATGGCGGCGAGGAGTTCTTTGGCCACCATCTGGTGTCCGGCGGCGGTCGGATGCTCTCCGTCGTTCTGCACGAGACTGGACTGCCCCTGGAAGGGCTGCCCGAGGTCCAGCCAGTGGCCGCCGACGGCGATGACGGCTTGCTGAACGCGCGCGTCCCCGTCATCGAGGTCGGCCTGCGCCACGGCCCCGCTCAACGCATTGGTGCCCAGGATGATCGCGTGCGGAAGTCCAGCGCGCAGGGCCTTGAGCTGGGTGCTCGCAGCATCGTCGAGCGTTCCACCGTCCGTTCCGACGTCGTTGTCGGTGGCGCCGACGATGACGATCCGCGGGTTCACGTCGATCGCTTTCGCCACTTGTGCCTCGAAGGTCTTGCCATCGTCGCCCGGCGCGACGAATCCGGCACCGGATACGGCGAGATTGTCCAGCTGCCAGTTCTCGGCGGAGGCGACGAGTGCCGGCCACGATTCGTCGGGCTGAACGCCGAGTCCCGCGGCGACTGAGTCTCCAATGACGACGGCCGTCACGCGGCTCGGCGTCGGCCGTTTCGGCGACGCGACGACGCTCGCGTGCGACGGAGCGACGCTGCACGCGGCCAGCCCCAGGGCGACCAGCAGAAAGGTTGCGAGCGCACCGCCGCGACGAAAGAGGCCGCGGGACCTGGGCCGTGGGCTCATCGTCCGCTCCGCCTCCTTTGGGTTCGTCCTTCTCACGGGTCGATGGTACCCGGGCGTGCTGATGCGTTCGCTGGATGCGTTAGTCGCGCGGCAACCCCTCCCGCAATTCGCGGGTGAGTGAGCCGACGACGGCTTGCAGGCTCCCGCCGTTCGCGTCGGCGACAGCAAGCTGGCGCTGGTAACTCGCTCCCTTTCGCAGGATCACGTCGACGGTCTGGAGTTCGGCGACACAGCCGAGGCGCTCGGCGAACGGCTCAAGGTCGACGATCAGGTCACGGAGCGCATCCGAGACGAGACGCTCCTCGCCGTCGGGCGCGACGATGATCTCGGCGTCGAGTCCATAGCGCGCGGCACGCCACTTGTTCTCACGCACGAACCACGGCTGGAGTGTGACGGGCTCCCTGCCTTCGTCGAGCATGCCGGACATCCGGTCGGTCAGGCAGTGGATGAGTGCTGCGACGGCGCCCACTTCGTCCGCGGTCGAGAGGCCGTCGCAGGCGCGCATCTCCACCGTTCCCCACTTCGGCGACGGCCGGATGTCCCAGCGCACCTCCGAATGGTCGGTGACGACCCCGGTGGTCACGAGATCTTGCACGTACTCCTCGTAGTTGGCCCAGCTGCCGAACTGCCAGGGCAGGCCCGCCGTCGGAAGCTGCTGGAACATCAATGCCCGGTTCGATGCGTACCCGGTTTTCGCCCCGGCCCAGTATGGGCTCGAAGCGCTCAGCGCCTGGAGGTGCGGATAGTAGGTGAGCAGGCCATTGACGATCGGCAGCGCCTTGTCACGCTCGTCGATGCCGACGTGCACGTGGATGCCCCAGATCATCATCTGGCGGCCCCACCATTGCGTGCGGTCGAGTAGACGGTCGTACCGCTCGTTCGGTGTGACCTTCTGCTCGTACCACTGCGCGAACGGATGCGTTCCCGCGCACATCAGCTCGACCCCGAGCGGGTCGGTCACCCCACGCACCAGGCCGATCAGTTCCTGCAGATCGGTGATCGCGGCCGGAACCGTGCGGTGCACTCGACTGACCAATTCGACCGTGTTGAGCAGCAGTTCATGCGTGATCTGGGGATGCTCGCGACCGTCGGGCGTCCCCAGCTCCCGAAGCACCTCCTCGGCGATGTGGACGAGCTCGCCGTTGGATGCGTCGACCAGCGCCAGCTCCCATTCGATGCCGACGGTGGAGCGCTCGGATTCCGCGAATTCGATCTGCATGGTGGTCGTCCCGTTCATCCGATTATTCAAGGGCGGCGATATCTGACAGAATAGCTAGTTGAGTTCCATGCTGACTCGACCCTCTAATCAGGTTCGCATGGAAACCCTTAGACCTCCTGCCGAGTGTGCCCCCACGCTCACGGCAGTCAGTTCGTCAAACACCTCATACAACACAGGAGAATTGTGGCTGTCAAAATCCGTCTGAAGCGCCTGGGCAAGATCCGCGCTCCGTACTATCGCATCGTCGTCGCCGACTCGCGCACAAAGCGCGACGGCCGCGTGATCGAGGAGATCGGTCTCTACCACCCGACCGAGGAGCCCTCGGTCATCCAGGTCGACTCGGCGCGTGCGCAGTACTGGCTCGGCGTCGGCGCCCAGCCGAGCGAGCAGGTCCTCGCACTGCTGAAGCTCACCGGCGACTGGGGAAAGTTCAAGGGCGACAAGAACGCCGTGAGCACCGTCAAGACCAAAGAAGCCAAGGTCGAGTTCCAGGTCGATGAGAAGAAGAAGCCTGTGCTGAAGCCCAAGGCCGAGAAGCCGGTCGTCGCTGAGGCCGCGGCTGTCGTCGAAGCCGAGGTCGAGGCCGAAGAAGCCGCCGAAGCCGAGGTCGTCGAGGCCGCTGAGGCGATCACCGAAGCTACCGACGGCGAGAAGGCGTAGCCTTGCTCGGTCCCGCGCTGGAGCACCTCGTCAAGGGAATCGTCGATCACCCCGACGATGTGCACGTGGTTGCAAAGAGTTCGCCTCGCGGCGAGGTCCTCGAGATTCGCGTGAATCCCGAGGACCTCGGCCGGGTCATCGGCCGTTCGGGCCGCACCGCGAAAGCGTTGCGCACCCTCGTGGCCGCCCTGGCCGACGGTCGGCGCGTGCGTGTCGACGTCGTCGACACCGACGACTGAGGTGGCCGACCACAAACTGCCCCCGAAGGACGCGTCGCGGTCCGACCAGACCCAGCTGCGGGTCGGACGGCTCGTCAAAGCGCACGGACTCAAGGGCGCCATCAAGGTGGAGCTCTACACCGACGAGCCCGAGAAGCGATTCGTCCCCGGCGCGGTCTTCACGCTCCAGGTGCCGACGGCGTCGAAGTGGCACGGCAAGACGCTCGAACTGAATGAGCTCCGCTGGTACAACGGCCATGCCGTCGGTTTCTTCAAGGGAGTCGACGACCGGTCGGCGGCGGAGACCCTCATCAAGGCCATCCTCTGGGTCACTCAGGATCCGAAGGAACTGCCCGAAGAAGAAGACGCCTGGTACGACCATCAGCTTGTCGGCCTGGATGCGCTGCGCGATGGTGAGAAGGTCGGTCTGGTCGCCCGGGTCGACCACCTGCCGGCGCAGGACCTTCTCGCGATCAAGACCGCCGACGGCGAGGTGCTGGTCCCGTTCGTGAAGTCGATCGTTCCCGAAGTGGACCTCGCTGCGGGCACGCTCACGCTCACCCCACCGACCGGGCTCTTCGAGGAACTTCCGCCCGACGACGATGAGCCGGGTTCGGCCGAAATCGTCCCAGAAGACGAAACCGGCACAGAACACGAAATCGGCTCGGAAGAGAAGTAGCCGAGAAGGCCCCGCCGACGCGGGGCCTTCTGGCTTACTGGACCGTCTTGCTTGCGGCGGTCGTTTCAGCGAACGATCGAAAGACCGCGAGCCCGCAGCGAGCGCGCCTCCGCATCCAGCGCTGTCAGCAGCCGCTCGTGCGTGGCCACGATGTGGCGGTGGATGCGATCCGCGGCGGCCTCCGCATCCCGGACCGTGAGGAGGTCGACGATCTCGCGATGCTCTTCCCACGCGGTGCGTTTGGCATCTTCGGTGCGCACTTCGAGCCAGCGGGTGCGTGCCAGCCTCGTCATTGCGGACCGGACGGCGTCAGCGAAGAACGAGTTGCCACACAAGTTCGCAAGTTCGACGTGGAAGTCCGCGCCTTCCCGCAGGCTTTCGTCGCGCGGGCTACCGAGGTCGAATTCACCGAGGCGCTCGCCCAACGAGGCGATCGCCTCATCCGTCGCACGGGCGCAACTGAGCCGCACCGCGGCGCTTTCGACGGCATCGCGTAGTTCGCTGAGACTCTCGATCTCGCGCAGGTCGATGGGGGAGACCTGCCAGGCGCGCCCGTCGCGTTCGACGAGGCCGTCGGCCTCCAGCCGCATGAGGGCGGCGCGCAGCGGCGTGCGGGAAGCACCGAGTTCCGGCTCGAGGCCACGCTCGGTCAGTCGCGCACCCGGGACCCGTTCGAGGTCGAGGATCTGCGCGCGCAGTCGATCGTAGACGTGCGCCTGTTCGGCCATTCACCGTCCCTCCGTTTGGTATACCAAGGTGGTATACCGCTAGGGTATACCGCATGGGCACCATTTTGACACGAACACCGCGCCCCTGGGTGATGCTTTCGTTCGGAGTCGTGGCACAAGCCAGCTCGACCGTGTTCGTCAGCACGCCGGCGTTCCTCATCCCGCTGCTGCACACCCAGCGAGGTCTCTCCCTCGGCGAGGCCGGTCTGCTGGCCTCCGCCCCGACTCTCGGACTCGTCATCACGCTGATCGGCTGGGGCGCGCTGAGCGACCGGATCGGCGAGCGCCGGGTGATCGCGGCCGGCCTCGCGGTCACCGCACTTGCAGCCTTCGCGGCCATGTTCGTCAGCGACTATGTCGGACTCGGTGCGCTCTTCCTGATCGGGGGGATGGCTGCGGCCAGCCCCAATGCGGCGAGTGGTCGCGTCGTGATCGGCTGGTTTCCGAAAGAGCGCCGCGGTCTCGCCATGGGCATCCGTCAGATGTGCCAGCCGCTCGGTGTAGCCGTCGCTGCGCTGACGATCCCGCAACTCGCCGTCTCGGGAGGAATCCCGTTAGCACTGATGGTGCCCGCTGTGCTCTGCGCGGTCTCGGCGCTGCTCTGCGTGATCGGCATCGTCGACCCGCCGCGTCCGCCACGGCAGGCGGCGGAGGGCGAGGCGCACCCGTACGCGGCCTGGCATCCGTACCGCGCGACGTCGCTGTTGTGGCGCATCCACGGCGTCTCGATGCTGCTCGTCGTGCCCCAGTTCGCGATCTCGACGTTCGGACTGGTGTGGCTCGTCACCGAGCTGAAATTCTCTTCGCTCGCGGCGGGAATCGTGATCGGCGTGAGCCAGTTCGCGGGAGCGCTCGGCCGGATCGGTGTCGGCCTGCTGAGCGATCGAGTGGGCAGCCACCTGCGTCCGTTGCGCTGGGTGTCGACGGCGGCGGTCGCGGTGATGCTTCTGATGGCGCTGGCCTCATCGCTCGGAGCGGACTGGGCGGCTGTGATCCTCATCGTCGCCGCGGTCGTGACGGTTGCGGACAACGGGCTCGCGTACACCTCGGTGGCAGAAATCGCGGGGCCGTTCTGGTCGGGGCGCGCACTCGGCGCCCAGAACACCGGGCAGTTTCTGGCGGCTTCGATCGTAGGCCCGGCGGTCGGAGGCCTGATCACGCTCGTCGGCTACCCGCTCGCCTTTGCCGCCGTGGCGCTCCTTCCGGCCGTCGCCGTGCCGCTCGTTCCACGGGACGGCGCCCTGGCCGTTGTGCCGTTCGAGGATGCGCGCCGCCAATAGAATTCCACTCATGCGCATCGACATCGTCACGATCTTCCCCGAGTTCTTCGATGTGCTCGACATCTCGCTCCTCGGCAAGGCCCGCCTGTCCGGCATCATCGAACTCGGCGTGCACGATCTGCGCGATCACGCGCACGACAGGCACCGCACGGTCGACGACACGCCATACGGCGGCGGGGCCGGAATGGTCATGAAACCGGAGCCGTGGGGAGAAGCGCTCGACGGGATCCTCGAGTCCGGCGTCGGCGATCCGCTCATCATCTTCCCGTCGCCGGCAGGCGAGGTCTTCACTCAGGCGACGGCTCGCGAGTTGGCCGGCGAAAAGCATTTGGTCTTCGGATGCGGTCGCTACGAAGGCATCGACCAGCGCGTTTTCGACGACACAGCATCCCGTGCTCGGGTGCGCCTGGTGAGCATCGGCGACTACGTTCTGAACGGTGGCGAGGTCGCGACGATGGCGATGATCGAAGCGATAGGCCGCCTGATCCCTGGCGTGGTCGGGAATCCGGCGAGCCTGGTGCAGGAGTCCCACGAGGACGGACTGCTCGAATACCCCAGCTATACGAAACCCGCCGTGTGGCGTGACCATGAGGTTCCGCCCATCCTGCTCTCCGGCAACCACGGTGCTATCGCTGCCTGGCGCCGCCAGCAGCAGCTCGACCGCACCGCGCGCGTGCGCCCCGACCTCCTGCCCCCCGACTGACCCGCCCCGCCCCGACCCCGCCCCGCCCGCCCCCGCCCAGCCTGCCCTGCCCAGCCGTCGAGTCCGCGGACTCTCCGCGTACTCGGCGGTTTTCAGGCCACTTTGCGTGTACTCGCGGGGTACTTCGTGCGGACTCGGGATATGGGTCAGGCCAGGGTCAGGGCGCGGTGAGGACGAGCGGACCCTCGGCCGTGATGGCGATGGTGTGCTCG
>DASYGJ010000273.1:0-1831 GCA_035999915.1 Leifsonia sp. | reverse complement strand
GTGGCTGCACTCGCCGACGGCGGATCGCTGGCGTGCCCTTGCCGCGGCCTGGCAGAACGCCCTGCCCGAGGATCTGCACACCATCCTCTCCGACCGTTCCCGCGCCGCCTGGGGCGAGAGCCTGCGCGAATACGTCGCCTGGCTGTACCCGGCGGGGCGAGACTCCGCCCAGCGCCGCGTCATCGCGTACACCCGCGACGCCGACTGGCTCGGCATCACGGCCAAGCAGGCGCCCAGTACGGCGGGCACGACACTCGTAGAGCAAGGGCCCGATGCGGCGGCGCGGATCATGGGTGCACTGTTCCCCGCCGAGGTCGACAAGGTCTACTTGCAGCACGACCTCACCGTCGTCTCCCCCGGGCCGCTCGAACCGGAGATCGACGCCCGGCTGCGCGGCCTGGCCGACGTGGAGAGCCGCGCGCTCGCGTCCACATTCCGGGTGTCGGCGGCGACCATCGGCCGGGCGATCGCTGCGGGCGAGACGGCCCAGAGCATCCGCGAGTTCCTGGCCTCCATTTCGCTGACCGGCGTTCCGCAGCCGCTCGACTACTTGATCACCGACGCCACCGAGCGCTACGGCCGGGTGCGGGTGCTCGAACTGACGGAACACGACGGGACCGGCGGCCGGATGCGCTGCGCCGTCGTTTCCGCCGACCCCGCCCTGCTCACCACCATCGAGGTCGATCAAGCCCTCAGCCCGCTCGCGCTCGCCCGTGTGGCCCCCGACCGCCTGGAGAGCCGCTTCGGGCGCGACGTCGTCTTCTGGGCCCTCAGCGACGCCCGCTACCCGGTGGCGGCCGAGGATGCGGCGGGCGAGGTGGTCAGCCTGCGCCGGCACCGCGTCGCGCAGCAACGACCCCGGCGTACTGCCGACCCGTCGGCGGACCTCATCGCGCGCCTACGCGAGGCCGAGGTGACCGAAGACGGCACCACCCAGGAACAGTGGCTCGCGCGACAGCTCGACCTCGCCATCCGGGCCAAGCAGACCGTCGTCGTCGAGGTGGCGATGCCCGACGGGCGCACGGTGGAATACCTCCTCGAGCCGACGGGCGTTGGTGGCGGCCGGCTGCGCGGGCGCGACCGGGCGGCCGACATCGAACGCACGCTCCCCCTGTCGAGCGTTCTGGGTCTGCGACCGACCGACGAGTGACCGGCCCCACCGGAGGGTGCGCACTCAGCCGGGAGTGCAGCCGCTTGGCGTAGACTCAGCGGTTATGTCTGATGGCCCCCTGATCGTCCAGAGCGACCGCACCGTACTCCTCGAGGTCGCGCATCCGGCAGCAGGGGATGCGCGGCACGATCTCGCCGTGTTCGCCGAGCTCGAACGCGCCCCCGAGCACATCCATACCTACCGCATCACGCGCCTCGGACTGTGGAACGCCAGAGCGGCAGGCCACACCGCGGAAGACATGCTGGCGACGCTGGAGCGGTACTCGAAGTTCCCCATTCCGCAGACGGTCTCGGTGGATATGACGGAGACCGTCGCCCGCTACGGGCGCCTGGTCATCGAACGCGACGACGAAGGCGCACTCGTGCTGCGCTCCTCCGATCTGGCCGTGCTCACCGAGGTCGCCGGCGCCAAGCGGATCTCCCCGCTGCTCCTCGAGCGCCGCGACGACACGACGTTCGCCGTCGAGGCGTGGGCGCGCGGACAGCTCAAGCAAGAACTCGTGAAACTGGGCTGGCCCGCCGAGGATCTCGCCGGCTACACGCCCGGCACACCGCATCCGATCGAACTCGTCGAAGACACCTGGAAGCTGCGCGACTACCAGCACAAGGCCGTGGACAACTTCTTCGACGGCGGCTCCGGTGTCGTCGTGCTCCCCTGTGG
>DASYGJ010000263.1:0-2409 GCA_035999915.1 Leifsonia sp. | reverse complement strand
GACCGGCTCCGACGAGGCTGTGGGGGTCGTCACCTCCGGCGCCCTCTCGCCGACCATCGGTGTTCCGATCGCGATGGCCTACGTCGCGCCGCCGTTCGCGCGCCCCGGCACCGAACTGCATGTCGACGTCCGTGGCACCCGTTTCGGCTACACCGTCACCGCCCTTCCCTTTTACAGCAGAAAGAAGAACTGACATGGCCGCTCCCCAGGATCTGAAGTACACCGCCGAGCACGAGTGGGTGCTCGTCGATGGCGACACCGCGACGGTCGGGATCACCGCATACGCTGCCGAGAAGCTGGGCGACGTGGTGTTCGTCGAACTGCCGGAGGAGGGCAGCGACCTCGCCGAGGGCAAGGTCGTCGGCGAGATCGAGTCGACCAAGTCGGTCGGCGAGCTCTTCGCTCCCGTGAACGGGACGGTCGCGGAGATCAATTCGGCGGTCGTCGACTCGCCCGAACTGGTCAACAGCGACCCCTTCGGCGACGGCTGGCTCATCAAGGTGACCTTCACCGAGCTGCCCACCCTGCTCAGCTACGACGAATACGCCGCCCTGACCGGCGAGTGAGGCACCTTCTTCTACGATGACTGAACTCTTCCAGACGCGTCACATCGGAACCGATGGCGATGCGCAGGCCACCATGCTGTCCGCGCTCGGATACGCGAGCGTCGACGACCTCGTCACGGCCGCCGTGCCCGACTCGATCCGGGTCGGTGACGTGCCGGAGGCGGAGGACTCGATCCTCCCCGCCCCGGCAAGCGAACGCGCCGCGCTACGCGAATTGAGGGAACTCGCCGCCCGCAACACCCTCAACCGATCGATGATCGGCCTCGGATACTACGGAACCATCACTCCGTCGGTGATCAAACGGAACGTGCTCGAGAACCCGAGCTGGTACACCGCATACACGCCGTATCAGCCCGAGATCTCGCAGGGCCGTCTGGAAGCCCTCATCAACTTCCAGACCATGGTGGCCGACTTGACCGGACTCGATACCGCCAACGCGTCGATGCTCGACGAGGGCACCGCTGTCGTCGAGGGGATGCTGCTGGCGCGCCGGGCTTCCAAAGTCAAGTCCGCGAAGTTCGTCGTGGACGCCGACGCCTTCCCGCAGACGCTCGCGCTGCTGCGCAACCGGGCGGATGCGGTCGGTATCGAGCTCGTCGTGCTCGACCTCGCCACGACCGCGCCTGATTCGCCCGAACTCGGGGATGCCTTCGGGCTTTTCGTGCAGTACCCCGGCTCCTCGGGCAACGTCTGGAATCCGGCCGAGATCATCGCAGCCGTCAAGGCGTCGGGTGCTGTCGTCGTGGCTGCCGCCGACCTCCTCGCGCTCACCCTTCTCACCTCTCCTGGCGAGCTCGGCGCCGACGTGGCTGTGGGAACGAGCCAGCGTTTCGGCGTACCGATGGGCTTCGGAGGACCGCACGCGGGCTACCTGGCGGTGCGCAAGGGTCTCGAGCGCCAGCTTCCCGGCCGCCTTGTCGGGGTGTCGCAGGATGCGGTGGGCAAGCCCGCATACCGTCTCACTCTGCAGACGCGCGAGCAGCACATCCGCCGCGAGAAGGCCACCTCGAACATCTGCACCGCCCAGGTGCTGCTCGCGGTGATGGCCGGCATGTATGCGGTCTATCACGGTCCACGCGGTCTCAAGGCGATCGGCCAGACGGTGCACGCCTCCGCGGCGCTCGCGGCGCGCATCCTCCGCGAGCACGGGGTCGAGGTGTTATCGGAGTCGTTCTTCGACACTCTCCGGGTGCGAGTCGCCGACGCAGACGAGACGGTCGCGGAGGCGCACGAGCGGGGCCTTCTGTTGCATGCCGCCGACCCCACCACGGTCACACTGAGCTTCGACGAGGAGTCCGCGGCCGATCTCGGCACCGGCTCGCCCCTGTTCGCCGAACTCCTCGCCGTCTTCGGCGCGGCGCAGAGCAGCGGCGTGGACCTCGAGGACACCGGCGGCCTGCGCTCGTTCGACGCGTCGCTTGCGCGCGACAGCGCCTATCTCACGCATCCCGTCTTCAACACGCATCATTCCGAGACGGCGATGATGCGGTACCTGAAGTACCTCGCCGACAAGGATTATGCGCTCGATCGCGGCATGATCCCGCTCGGCTCGTGCACGATGAAGCTCAACGCCGCGACCGAGATGGAAGCAGTGACCTGGCCCGAGTTCGCCGGCCTGCATCCTTTCGCCCCGATCGAGGATGTCCGCGGATCCCTTGACCTGATCGACCAGCTGGAGCGCTGGCTCGCCGATGTGACCGGCTACGATTCGGTGTCGCTGCAACCCAACGCCGGTAGCCAGGGCGAGCTCGCCGGGCTTCTTGCCATCCGCGGCTACCATCGTTCGCGCGGCGACCTCCAGCGCACGGTCTGCCTCATCCCGCAGAGCGCACACGGAACCAAC
>DASYGJ010000146.1:0-24871 GCA_035999915.1 Leifsonia sp. | reverse complement strand
AGTTCGCTGGCACAGCGAGTGGGCGCCGTTGCGAACGGGGCAGGCGGATGTGGAGGCGTACTTCACCGCACTGCACACGTTCGGCTATGACGGGTGGGTCACCTCCGAGGACTTCTCGACCGACCTCCCGCTTCGCGAGCGAACGCGCGACAACCTCGCCTACCTCCGTGGTGTGGAGGCCAGTTCGCGCGTCGCTGGCGCGGTGACGCCGTGACGCTCCCGCGGCGCACGGTGCGGCATCCGGTCCGCATCGTGCACCTCGGGCTCGGCGCCTTCCACCGGGCGCATCAGGCCTGGTACACGCAGAAGGCGAACGACTCCACCGGCGGCTGGGGCTGGGGGATCGCGGCGTTCACCGGGCGCAATCCCGAGGCCGCACGCATCCTCGCCGAGCAGGACGCGGTCTACATCCTGGTCGAACGCGGGCCGGAGTCGGACGTCGCCACGGTGATCGAGAGCCTGAGCGTGGTGGCCGACGGGTCTGACGCCGCTCGCTGGCGGAATGCGTTCGCCGACCCGGCCGTCGCCGTCGTGAGCCTGACGATCACCGAGGCCGGATATCGGCCGTCAGCCCCCGCACTCGCCGACGACCTCGCGGCCTTGGCCGGCGGAGAAGCGGCCACCACTGCGGCGGGCCGGCTCGTCGACGGTCTGCGTTCGCGCCGGGCGGCAGGCGCCGGCGGTCTCGCCGTCGTCAGCTGCGACAACCTCCCCGACAACGGCCGGGCCGCCCGGGATGCCGTGCTCGCTCTGGCCGCCGCGCTCGACTCGGCGCTGGCCGACTGGATCCGAGCGAATATCTCCTTCGTCTCGACGATGGTCGACCGCATCACGCCCGCCACCACGGAGGCCGACCGCGAGGCCGTCCGCCTGCTCACCGGATACGACGACGCGGCCCCGGTGGTCACCGAGCCGTTCAGCGAGTGGGTGCTCAGCGGGGAGTTCCCGGCCGGCCGTCCGGACTGGGAAGCCGCTGGCGCTCGCTTCGTGGATGAGATCGAACCCTTCGAGCGCCGCAAACTCTGGCTGCTCAACGCAGGCCATTCTCTCCTCGCTTACCTCGGGCTGCTCCGCGGACATGAAACCATCGCCGGCGCGATGGGCGACCCGCTCTGCGTCGCGAGCCTCGAGGAGCTCTGGGCCGAGGCGCGCACCGAACTGCCATTCGACGAGGACGCGGTGGAGGCGGCCCTCGCCGCCCTGCGGACCCGCTTCACGAACGCCAGGATCGAGCACCGTCTGACACAGATCGCGTCAGACGGATCCCAGAAGCTCGGCCCGCGCATCCTGGACCCGATCCGATCGCGTCTGGCCAACGGCCGCGCGCCCGGCCGAGCGGAGACCGGCGTTCTCGCCGCCTGGATCCTGCACCTGCTCGACGGGCAGTACACCGACGCGGGCGCGGAGGAACTGGCTACGCTGCTGAGCACCCATCCCGATGACGACGCGCAGCTCGCCTCCGACGTGATCGGAGCCCTCGCACCCGGCCTCGCCGACGAGCGGAGCGTGACCGAGGCCATCCGGCGCCACCTCCTGGCGCTGCGCGTCGGCCGAGCTTTTGACACCGAATAACCAACAAGAGGAGCACACTGACATGCGAATCACGTCCGCCGACGTTCTCGTCGCAAGCCCCGGCCGCAACTTCGTCACCCTGCGCATCACCACGGAGGACGGCTTCGTCGGTCTCGGCGATGCCACGCTGAACGGTCGTGAGCTCGCGGTCGCGGCCTACCTGAGCGAGCATGTGGTGCCGTTGTTGATCGGGCGCGACGCCCACCAGATCGAAGACACCTGGCAGTACCTCTACCGCGGCGCGTACTGGCGCCGTGGACCGGTGACCATGGCCTCGATCGCCGCGGTGGACACCGCCCTCTGGGACATCAAAGCCAAGGTCGCCGGGCTCCCGCTCTACCAGCTGCTCGGCGGCCGCAGCCGGCGAGGCTGCCTGGTCTACGGGCACGCCTCCGGTGCCGAGCTGCCCGAGCTGTTCGACTCGATCCGCGACCATCAGGAGCAGGGATACCGGGCCATCCGCGTTCAGACGGGCATCCCGGGCCTGGGATCCGTGTACGGCGTCGCCTCGTCGGCCAACGCCGCTGCGGGGGCGGGCGGCACAACGTCCCGCTACGACCACGAGCCCGCGCGCCGCAGCGCCGTTCCGGTCGAAGAGGAATGGGACACGCGCGCCTACCTGCGCCATGCGCCCACCGTGTTCGAGGCCGTTCGCAACGAGTTCGGGCCCGAGCTGCCGCTGTTGCACGACGCCCACCACCGGCTCACGCCCATCCAAGCGGCCAAGCTCGGCAAATCGCTCGAACCGTACGACCTGTTCTGGCTCGAGGATGTGACCCCCGCCGAGAACCAGGCGGTCCTGCGCCGGGTGCGCGAACACACCACGACGCCGCTGGCCATCGGCGAAGTGTTCAACACCATCTGGGACTACCGCGAACTCTTCGAGGAGCAGCTCATCGACTACGTGCGCAGCCCTGTCACCCACGCGGGCGGCATCACCGGGCTGCGCCGCATCTTCGACTACGCGGCCGTCTATCAGATCAAGTCGGGCGTGCACGGACCGACGGATGTGTCGCCTGTGGGACTGGCCGCGGCCATCCACCTCGGGATCGCCATCCCGAACTTCGGCATCCAGGAATACATGAAGCACAGCGCGGACACGCACGAGGTCTTTCGCACCGACTACACCTTCGAAGACGGGACGCTCATCCCCGGCGATGGTCCCGGCCTCGGTGTCGACTACGACGAGGCCGTGGCGAGCTCCTTCCCCTACCAGGCGGCATACTTGCCGGTGAACCGTCTGCTGGACGGCTCCATGCACGATTGGTGAGCGAAAGGAGTTCGAAGTGACCCGACCTCTCGTCGTCGTCATGGGTGTGTCCGGGTCGGGCAAGAGCACAATTGGCGAGGTTCTCGCCCACAAGCTCGGCGTGCCGTTCGTCGACGGCGACGACCTGCATCCCGCCGCCAATGTCGCAAAGATGGCGTCGGGCATGCCACTGGACGACACAGATCGGTGGCCGTGGCTGACGATCGTCGGCCGGACCCTCGCGGCCGCCGCAGGCTCTGGGATGGTCGTCGCCTGTTCGGCGCTGAAGCGCGAGTACCGGGCGGCCATCCTCAGCGAAGCACCGGAGGCGGTCTTCGTCGAACTCGACGGGTCTCACCACCTCTTGGCCGCGCGCATCGGCGCGCGCCGCAACCATTTCATGCCGGCGACCCTGCTCGACTCCCAGCTCGCCGCTCTCCAACCGCTCGATCCCGACGAGCCGGGTATCCGCGTCCCGGTCGACGGCACCCCCACCGAAATCGCGACCGCCGCGGTCGCCCGGCTCGCCGCGCTCCCACCCACCGCCATCCTCGCGTCGGAGATTTCGGCCTGAACGGCCCGGACCTCCGCCCGCACGGAAAGTTTCACGGCGAGTCGTTCGAAAGCTCCTGCGCAAGACAGCTCCGAGCATCCGGTAGACTGATCCACTGAACTTCGGCGAGGGATGCGCGCGGTCACCGTGTGCAGTCCGTTATCGACGCAGTGGAGCAGGGCTTCGCAGTCTTTCCTCACACGTCTTTCATCAGAACGATGCGTTCGAGTCGACACAAAACCAGACACTGCGAGCACCGCTCGCCCGACCGCCGGCCCCGCCGGCAAGGAGTTACTCATGGCTGACGAGTCCAACAAGGTCGTCGCGGAGGTCCGCGACAGCTTCGGCAAGGGCGCGGCGCGCAAGATCCGCGCGGCCGGCAAGATCCCCGCCGTCATCTACGGCCACGGCACCGACCCCGTGCACGTCACGGTTCCGGCCCACCAGGTCGGCCTGCTCCTGCGCAAGGCCAACGCCGTACTCGACGTCCAGATCGAGGGCAAGGGCCACCTCACCCTGGTCAAGGATGTGCAGAAAGACCCGGTGCTCCAGATCATCGAGCACCTCGACCTCATCGTGATCCGTAGCGGCGAGAAGGTCTCCGTCGAGGTCCCCGTCCACGTCGTGGGCGAAACCTTCCCGGGCACCATCGCCGTTCTCGACGTCAACACCCTGCGTCTCGAGGTGGAGGCCACCCACATCCCCGAGAACATCGTTCTCGACGTCACCGACGCCGTGGAGGGCACCCAGTTCCACGCCCGTGACTTCCAGCTGCCGAAGGGCGCCGCGCTGGCCGAGGACGAGGATCTGCTCATCCTCAACGTCATGATCCCGGCCGCCGCACGCGGCGAGGACGAGGCCACCGCCGAGACCGAGGCCGCCGAGGCTGCCGAGGCCACCGAGGCTGCCGAGTAACCCTTAGATGGCCTCTGCTCTTTCTGCGGAGCGACCCTGGCTCGTGGTCGGGCTCGGCAACCCCGGGCCCGGCTACGCCGCCACGCGTCACAACGTGGGTCAGATGGTGCTGGACGAGCTCGCCGAGCGCGGCCGTCTCACCTTCAAGACCCATAAGACGAATTCGACCGTCGCCGAGGGTCGCCTGACCCCCGGCGGCGAGCGGTTCGTGCTGGCCAAGCCGAACACGTTCATGAACGTGTCCGGCGGGCCGGTCGCGCAGCTTCTGCGCTTCTACTCGCTCGACCCGTCCCGGCTGATCGTGGTGCAGGACGAGTTGGACATCCCGTTCGACACGTTGAAACTCAAGTTCGGCGGCGGTCACGGGGGCCATAACGGCGTGCGCGATGTGATCGCCGCGACCGGAACCGGCGACTTCACCCGCGTGCGGGTCGGCGTCGGCCGGCCGCCCGGCTCCCAGGGCGCCGCCGACCACGTGCTCAAGGGCTTCTCCGCCGCCGAGCGCAAAGCGCTTCCCAACCTTGTCGCCGACGCGGCGGATGCGATCGAGCAGATCGCCTCCGACGGCCTCACGTCCGCGCAGCTCCGCTTCCACACCGGCCGCTGACGCGCTGCTGTGCGCTGCTGCGCGCTGGCCCTGTACCATCCCCCGGTCGTGCGAAAAGTTCGGTCCGCGAACGCGCAACCGCACTTTCCGCACCACCACCATCACCACCACCACCACCCCCACCACAGCCGGCGGCTTTGACGCATCTCGGCGAACGCGTCCGCCGCAGCGCGAATCCCCGGCGGGCACACAGGCGAGCGGCGTTACTGTTCGGGACATGAAGTTGTTCACGCGCGAGTGGGGCAGCGGCGACCGATTCGCGGTGCTCGTGCACGGCGCGATGTCCGACTCGCGCAACTGGCGCAAGGTGGGACCTGCTCTCGCCGAGCGCGGCTATCACGTCGTCGCGGTCGACCTGCGGGGCCACGGGCACAGCCCGCGGGCGGAGGCGTATACGGCTGAACTCTTGGCGCACGACGTGGTCGACACCGTGCACGGGAGCCCTGAACTCATCATGGGCCATTCGCTCGGCGGCCTCGCGGTCAGCCTCGCCGTCGAACGGCTCGCGCCGAAACGCGCCGTCTACATCGACCCCGCGTTCTCGAGTCCCGCACTCATGCGGTGGCAGCGGATGCTCGCACCGGCGTTCCTGCGAAACCTCACCCGCGCATCCGCGGCCCGCATCGCCAAGCGCAACCCGCGCTGGGATCCGGCTGATGTGGCGATCGAGGTGGAGACTTTCAAGGCTTTCGATCATGCTGTCATCCCGGTGCTCATCACTCCCGGTTCGTTGCGCGCGCCCCAACGGATGCACGTGCCGTCGCTGGTCGTGCTGGCCGACCGATCGCAGCTGGTGAAGCGTGCACTCGCCGACCGTCTGCGGGCGGCCGGGTTCGAGGTGCGAATCGTGCGTGGAAGTGGCCACGTGGTCAATCGTGACGACTTCGATGGCTTCATGCGCGCCCTGGATGGCTGGATCTAGGTGTCCGGATGCTGGTGTCCTGACCAGGATCGGCGGCACTGTCGGTGGGGGACCGTAGACTTGGCCGGGTGATACTGCAGGGCTTGATCGCAGCGCTTTCCCGCGCCTCCACGTTCGACGACGCCCTGGCTTCGGCGTCGCGCGATGCCGACTTCTCGTTGACCGACGGGTTGCGCGCGCCTTTGATCGCCGGGCTCCTGAAGAGACGCGCCGAGGCAGGGGCCTCCCAGGCACTGCTGGTGATCACGGCGACCGGGCGCGAGTCCGAGTCGATTCGCGGTGCGCTCGGCTGCGTGGTCCCGAACGCCGAAGTGATCGAGTTTCCGGCTTGGGAGACGCTCCCGCACGAGCGGTTGAGCCCGAGCGCGGAGATCGTCGGCAAGCGGCTGCTCGCGCTGCGGCGGCTGGCGAGCTGGGCCGAGGGCGAGCGGTCGCATCCGATCGTCGTGGTGGCATCGGTGCGGGCCGCCCTGCAGCCGCTGGCCGACAATCTGATCGATTACAAGGCGGTGGAACTGGCCGCCGGCGGGCGCGGATTCGATCTGAGCCGGCTCTCCGCCGAGCTGGTCGACCTCGCTTACGGACGCGTCGACATGGTCACCCGGCGCGGGGAGTTCGCCGTGCGCGGCGGCATCCTCGACGTGTTCCCGCCCACGGCCGAGCATCCGTACCGCGTCGACTTCTTCGGCGACGAGGTGGATCAGATCCGCGCGTTCTCGGTGGCCGACCAGCGCTCACTGCCGGAACCGATCCCGTCGGTCACGCTGCCGCCGAGCCGCGAACTGCTCCTGAGCGAGTCGGTACGCCAGCGCGCGCGGGAGATGGAGCACGAGTTCCCGAGTCTGTCGCAGCTGCTCGCCAAGATCGGCGAGGGGATCCCGGTCGAGGGCATGGAGTCGCTGGCGCCGGCTCTGGTCGACCGGCTCGTGCCGCTGACGCACTATCTACCCGACGGTGCCGCCGTCGCCGTGCTTTCGCCGGAGCGCGTCGCGAGCCGGGCCGTGAGTCTGGCCGAGACGAACCGTGAGTTCCTGACCGCCGCATGGAGTGCGGCGACCGTCGGCGCCGCCGCCCCGATCGACCTGGCCGCGGGCGACTTCCTCACGCTGCAGCAGCTGAAGGATTCCGCCAAGTTCAGCGCGCCCGGGGAGAAAGCGCCCGACCATCCGTGGTGGACCATGAGCGGTTTTCAGGCGGACGACATCTTGCCTGAGGAGCGCGAGCTCGAAGAGCATCTGCAGGTTCGGATCGCGGCGGACGCGGTCCCGAGTTTCCAGGGCAACGTGTCAGGCGCCGTCGAGCACATTGCGGCGCGGCTGCGCGAGGGCTGGAAGGTCGCGATCGTGGCCGAAGGGGCCGGGCTGGTCGAGCGCGCGGCCGATGTGCTCGCCGAGGCCGAGTTGCCGGCGCGGCTGGTGGAGGAGTACCCCGCAGATCCGGAAGCGGGCATCGCGTACATCCTCAAGGCCACCGTGGAGCACGGCTTCGAAGTGGGTGAGGCGAAGCTCGCCCTCCTGAGTGAGAGCGAGTTCTACGGCCGCACGGTCGGCTACGACTCCCGTCAGGTCAAGAAGCTGGCCACGCGCCGCAAGAACGTCGTCGACCCCATGCAACTCAAGCCGGGCGACTACGTCGTGCACCAGACGCACGGCATCGGCAAGTTCGTGGAACTCACACAACGCGAGGTGTCGAGCGGCGGACGCAACGCCGTGAAGTCGAAACGCGAATATCTCCTGCTCGAGTATGCGCCGTCGAAGCGCGGCTATCCGGGCGACAAGCTTTACGTGCCGACCGACCAGCTCGACCTGCTCACCCGGTATGTGGGTGGCGAGGCGCCCGCATTGAGCAAGATGGGCGGCAGCGACTGGTCGGCGGCGAAGGGACGCGCACGCCGGGCCGTCCGCGACATCGCGGTGGAACTCGTCAAGCTGTATTCGGCGCGGATGGCCAGCAAGGGCCATGCGTTCGGTCCGGACACCCCGTGGCAGCGCGAGCTCGAGGAGGCGTTCCCGTTCGTCGAGACGCCCGACCAGTTGCAGACCATCGACGAGGTGAAAGCCGACATGGAGCGCCCGATCCCGATGGACCGCCTGATCTCGGGCGATGTCGGCTTCGGCAAGACCGAGATCGCGGTGCGTGCGGCGTTCAAGGCCGTTCAAGACGGCAAACAGGTCATCATGCTCGTGCCGACGACCCTGCTGGTGAAGCAGCACTTCGAGACATTCCAGGAGCGGTTCGCGGGATTCCCGATCCACCTGCGCGCGCTCAGTCGGTTCCAGAGCGACAAGGAGGCCCGGGAGACGATCGCGGGACTCGCCGATGGGACGGTGGATGTGGTCATCGGCACGCATCGCTTGCTCGCCGACGGCATCATTGTCAAAGATCTCGGCCTCGTCGTCATCGATGAGGAGCAGCGGTTCGGGGTGGAGCACAAGGATGCCCTGAAGAAGCTGAAGACCAACGTCGACATCCTCGCGATGAGTGCCACGCCCATCCCGCGCACCCTGGAGATGGCGGTGACGGGCATCCGCGAGATGTCGACCCTCGCCACCCCGCCGGAGGAACGCCACCCGATCCTCACTTTCGTCGGGCCGTATTCCGAGAAGCAGGTTGCCGCGGCCATCCGCCGCGAGCTGTTGCGCGAGGGCCAGATCTTTTTCGTGCACAACCGCGTCGGCAGTATCACGAGCGCCGCCGCGAAGCTCGCGGAGCTGGTGCCCGAAGCCCGCATCGGGGTCGCCCACGGCAAGATGAACGAGCATTCCCTCGAGCAGGTCGTCGTCGACTTCTGGGAGCGCAGGTTCGATGTGCTGGTCTCCACCACGATCATCGAGACCGGGCTCGACATCGCCAACGCGAACACCATCATCATCGACCGGGCCGACAAGTACGGCCTGAGCCAGCTGCACCAGCTGCGCGGGCGGGTCGGCCGCGGCCGCGAGCGTGCATACGCGTACTTCCTCTGGGACGAGAACAAGCCGCTCAGCGAGACCGCGCACGACCGGCTCTCCACGATCGCCGCCAACAACGACCTCGGCAGCGGGATGCAGGTGGCCCTGAAAGATCTCGAGATCCGTGGCGCCGGCAACCTGCTCGGCGGCGAGCAGTCAGGCCACATCGCGGGTGTCGGCTTCGATCTCTACCTGCGGATGATCGGCGAAGCGGTGAGCACGTTCCGCGGCGACGTGGCGGAGGGCCAGACCGAGCTGCGCCTCGAGCTGCCCGTGGACGCGCACATCCCCGAGGAGTATGTGGACAGCGAGCGCTTGCGTCTCGAGGCCTACCAGAAGCTTTCCACGGCCAGCTCACCCAACGCGAAAGCCGGCCAGATCGACGCCGTTCTCGAGGAATTGATCGACCGCTACGGCGAGCCTCCACTGCCCGTGCTGAACCTGATCGCCGTGTCGCGGCTGCGTCTCGCCGCCCAGAAGGCCGGCCTCGGCGAGGTCGTCGCGATGGGGTCGAACCTGCGTCTGGCGCCCGCGATCCTGGCCGACTCCGTTCAGGTGCGCTTGCAGCGGATGTATCCGGGGTCGAAGTACCACGCCGCGCCGAAGGTCGTCACCGTTCCGCTGCCCCGGCCCGATGGCGAAGCGCCGGAAGACGGGGACCTCGTCGCCTGGGTGGCCTCGCTGCTCGGCGCGATCTTCCCGGCTCCGGAACCCGCCGAGGTCGAGGCCTCGGCCTGATCCCCGCCGCGCCGGTCGACTGCCCTGGCATCCGGGCTCAGGCGAACTCGCGGGTGACGGCTTCTACCGCTTCGCGGAGTCGTGCGCCGATGGCGGCAACGTCGTGGGTGCTGCCGGCGACATAGACCACGGCGATCGCCGCGGGCGGCTGCCCGGCCAACATCAGCGGCACCGCCACCGAGGCCAACCCTTGGATGACCTCGTCGTGGCTTGTCGCGTATCCGCGCTCTCGCGCCTCTGCGGCCTCGGCACGCGGATGCTCCGAGCCGAGCGTGAGCCACTGCGCTTCGGTCAGCACCGACTGGATTGCGATCCCGGGCGCACCCGAGGCGAGGGGATGCCGTGTGCCGGGTCGCTGGGCGACCGTCGCGTGTGCGTGCGTCGGCTCCACGCTCACCAACGTCACCACTTCGTGCCGGTCGAGCACCGCCAGGAACGCGGTCATCGTCAGGTCGTTGGCGGTTGCCGTGAGCGCGGGCAGAGCAGCGGCCTGCAGATCGCGGGATACCGACCGGGCGAGTGCGGCCATCCGCGGCCCCAGCAGCACCGCTCCGCTCGCGTCGCGCACGACGAGCCCGTGATCTTCGAGCGTGCGCAGGATGCGGTACGCGATCGAGCGGTGCACCCCGAGAGCCGCCGAGAGGGCGGCGATCGTCATCGGGCCCTCCGACTCGCCCAGGATTTCGAGAACGCGGATACCGCGCGACAGCGTCTGCGAGTGCGGTGCGTCGGGTGCGGTCGCCATCCTGCCATTCTCGCGCATTCAGCGCAGCGCGCATTCAGCACACCGCGCATCCAGCGCATCGCGCATCCAGCACGCCGAGCATCCGGCACGCCGCGCATCCAGCACACCGCGCATCCGGCACGCCGCGAAGGGGATCGCCTACAGCAGCGTCTCGATTCCGATCCGCACGGTGTCGCCGAGCCCGACGCCCTCCTTCTTTCGCACTGAGCCCTTGATCGCGAGCGTGTACGCGCCATCGGCTGATTCCGGGAAGATCGAGGTGGACCAGCGCGAATTCCCGAGCGTGGCTACCACTTTCACCGATCCCCAGCCGGCCGGCGGATGCGGCTGGTCGTGGATGTCGTGCGAGATGTCGAGCGGGAGGCGCGCGAACACCCAGAGATCGCGCCGTGCCTCCCAGCGCCACAGCTCGGCTTCGAACTCGTAACGGATACCGGCCATGCGCCCACTCTGCCGCATCCCACCGACACGGGGAACCCGTCTCCGGTCGACCCGACCGGGCCGCCCACCTGGAAGAATGGTCTGCGAAGGGCTGCGGCGACTCGTCAGCCCGACCCGAGGAGACGGATGCGCTGGTCGAGCTGGTTCCGCAAGCGGAATGGCCGACGCTCCATGCGCCCGTTCGACGAGAACGCTCTCGAGGAGATCGCGCCGGCGACGCTCGACCAGTCGGTGGAGGAGGGGATGCTCCTTGCTGACTATGCCACGCGGATGGCCGTGAAGAACCACATCGTCATCGACACAATTCAGCAGGGCAACGACTTCGATCCCGCACGACATGTCGGGAGCGCCGCCGAAATGCTGCGCGAACTCGCGGACGAGCAGGAGTACGCGGCCGCCCGTGTCGCCGAGTCCGTTCTCGACGTCGAGGGACTCGGCGGACACGCCCGCCACCCGCACGACTACCGGGGTATCGACGTCGACAACCTCCGTCGCCGCGAGGCGTCGGGCGAGGCCCTCGCCGCTGCCCTCCGTTCACGCGCCGACTCGGAGGTCGAATTGGCCAGCATCGTCGAGCGTGCGCGAGTCGACGCGTGGGATGAGGTTGCGTACGCGATCGGGGCATCCCTCGACGCGTTCTCCGGCGCGGAGGCGCTCAAGGCGGACTACGAGTCGGAGCGACCCGACCGGTTGCGGCTGCTCATCGTGCGCGACCTGGCCAAGTTGCAAGAGGAGCGCGGAGGATACTGACGCGGTGGGCCGACGTCACCCGCGCAGCGCGACAGGGGGGATGAGCGTTCCCACCTCCGTGCGCACCCAGCGCGCACCCGTCTGGCGCTTCTCCGCCCGCGTCGCGAATCGGTAGAGAAAGGTTCGGGCGCGCACGGCGCGCGGTGGCCGCCCACCGAAGGGGTCGATCCGGATGAGCCGCAGCGTTCGCGCATCCGCCTCGAGGAGCCGGAGCAGGAAGACTTCGAACCATCGCGTGTCGCGGGCTCCCAGCGCCAGGAACCACATCAGCCAGTCGAGGCGCAGGTGGTACGGAGCGAACTGCCGGGGCATCCGTCGCACATCCCCTGGCTTGCCCTTGAACTCGTATTCGAGCCACGCGGCGTCGCCGTCGCCCGCGCCGGGGTCGTCCATCGTGCCCTCCACCACGATCTCGAACCGCTGCTTCGTCACGCTGCCGAACGCGCCGTAGGCGTTGACCAGGTGCCACCGGTTGAAGCTGGCATTCATCAGCTGGTTGCGCGAGAACAGGTTCTTGAGCGGCTGCCAACTGAGCGCTATGAGCAGGATGCTCGCCAGCAGCGACACCACCCCGAACCAGAGCGGCACCTGGGCGGCGCCGATGCCGCCGATCCGGGCGCCACCGAACACCGTGGACCACGAAGGATCGCTGACCGCCGAGAACGCCAGCACGATGGTGATCACGTTCAGCCAGGCGAAGTTCCCCGTCGCGACCAGCCAGAGCTGGGTGAGGATGACGATGGCGGCAGCAGCACTCGCGACGGGCTGCGGAGCGAAGAGGAACCAAGGAACCACCAGCTGCGCGAAATGGTTGCCCAGCACCTCCACCCGATGCCACCACCTCGGCAGCAGATGGGCTGTGCGGCTCAGCGGATTGGGCATCGGCTGGGTTTCATGGTGGTAGTAGAGAGCAGTCAGGTCGCGCCAGGAGCGGTCACCGCGCATCTTGATCATCCCGGCCCCGAATTCGAGCCGGAAGACGAGCCAGCGAACCAGGAAGACGATCGTCAGGGGAGCGGCGGTATCGTGCGAGCCGAGGAACCCGACCGTGAACCCCGCCTCCAGAAGCAGACTTTCCCAGCCGAAGGAATAGAACGTCTGGCCGACAGTGACGACCGACAGGTACAGCAGCCAGATGACGAGGAAGACCGGGATCAGCACCCACGACGGAGCGAGCTGCGGGATTCCGGCCACCACCAGCGCTGACAATCCGGCGCCGAGCCACGCGACCGAGAGCAGCAACCGGTCGGAGTACCGCCAGCGGAACAGCGTCGGCTGGCGACGGCCATACGTCGACGCGAGAAACCGTGGCACAGGCAGTAGGCCGTGTTCTCCGAGGAGAGCCGGAAACTGGTTCACGGCTGAGATGAACGCGATGAGGAAGAGGATGCCCACCCCGCGTTGCAGGATCTCGCGCGCGACGCTGTACTCACCGCCCGCCAGCCAGCCGACCACATCCATTTCGCACCGCCCGCCTCGAAACGCGTCCACCATACGCCGAGAGGCCCGGTTTGTGGCGTTGCGGCCCTGGCTGGCAGGGAACTCAGCACGTACGATCGACACATCCAATATATCTTTCGGGGGGAGTTCTGCAATGTTGCGCATTTCGCTGCTCGGCGACCAGGTCGACGAGGTCGACGCGTCGCTGGTGACGATCGAGGGGGGCTCGGTGGCGTGCTGGCGTTCCGATCTCGATCAGGCGGTGGTCCGTTACCCGCTCAGAAACGTCGTGAGCGTCCAGACGACCGCGCCGGGGATGGTGTCGCGCCTCCGCGAGGAGCATCCGAACGCCTATCGTCGCTGGACGCCGGAGGCCGAGCGCGAGCTCGTCGCGGCGTTCCATCGCGGGGACTCGCTGAAGGAGATCGCGGCGGCGTCGGGCCGACGCCTGGGCGGCATCCGCTCGCGACTGATCGCACTCGGTGTGCTCGAGCCCGAGCCGGGCGACCGCGTGAGCGTGCAGACGGCGCGGGCTCTCGCGGAGTCGGCCGGAGGAGTGCGGGATAGAAGAGTCTCTGCCGAGACGCGCGGATCAGGCCGCCAGGTGAGCGTCCAGACTGATCGCACGGTGGTCAGAGGCACCCGCGGGGAGCACGTCGACGTGAGTGATCTCGAAGCCCGTAGAGGTGACGAAGTCGAAGTACCCGGTGAAGAACTTGTAGCGCAGGTAGGTCGGTTCGGTGCTCCGCATCAGGGCATAGCCGCTCGTGGTGAGGCGGCGTTCGAGCCCGCGGATGAACCACGGATAGTTGAAGTCGCCGACCATGACGGCGGGGATGTCCTCGGCCAGCGAGCGCATGCCGGCGTGGGCCGCGGAAATCTGCTTGCGGCGCAGCGAGTTGGAGGCGGTGAGTGGGGCGGCGTGGAATGAACCGACCAGCACATCCTCACCGGTCTCCCGGTCGTGCAGGTGGGCGGCGAGGAGGCGCTCGTGAGCGGGCGCGAGCACACGATCGTGAACCGACTTGTGAACGGCGAACACCTTGGTGCGAACGATGTCGTAGCGACTCTCGCGCACATAGATCGCCAACCCGAGGCGATTCGCTTTGGTGGCGCCGGCGAGTACGAGGTGATGCAACCTTTCGGGCAACGCTTCGGCGTCGCACTCCTGAAGGCACAGCGCGTCGACGTCGTGCGCAGACGCGATGTCGGCCAGTTCGTGACCGGCAGCATGTTTTCGCAGGTTGTAGCTGACGATTCTCAGGGTCATCCCTCTTCTCGCGCATCCTCGGTCGGTTCGGGTCGCGACAACATTCTTCCCCAGAATCCTCACATGAAAGAATCGCACGCTGCATCGCACACGCAATTCACAAGACAGACAGCGTCGGCGCGTGGCGAGTACGGTGGTGCCATGGCGAGCGAAGCAGTTGTCATCACCGTCCCGGGACCGAACGGCGAGCGCGAGGTTCGCCTCTCCAGCCCCAGCCGGGTGCTCTGGCCCGAACTCGGCATCACAAAACTGGACTTGGCCAACTACTTCATTGCGGTCGGCGAGGCCTTCGTGCGCGCCAATGGAGACCGCCCGGTTTCGCTGCAGAGATTCCCCGAAGGAATCGACGGCGAACAGTTCTTCTCCAAGAACCCGCCCCGCGGCGCGCCCGACTATGTGCGGTCGGTGATGGTCGTGTACCCGAGCGCTCGTTCGCATCCGCAACTGGTCATCGACGAACCCGCCGCAGCCGTCTGGGCGGTACAGATGAACACCGTGGTCTTTCACCCCTGGCCTTCGCGCGCCGAGAACTCCGACAATCCGGACCAGTTGCGCATCGACCTCGACCCACAGCCAGGAACGGATTTCGACGACGCGGTGCCGGCTGCGCTCGAGTTGCGCAAAGTGCTGGCCGAGGCGGGGCTCGACGCCTTCATCAAGACATCGGGCAACCGCGGATTGCATGTTTTCGCGCCGATCGAGGCCGACCACGAGTTTCTGGATGTGCGGCACGCGGTGATCGCGGCCGCTCGGGAGCTGGAACGGCGGATGCCGGACAAGGTCACGACCGCGTGGTGGAAGGAGGAGCGCGGCGAACGCGTTTTTGTCGACTTCAACCAGGCGAACCGCGACAGGACCATGGCGGGCGCATACAGTCCCCGTGCTCTCGCACACGCGCCCGTGGCGACCCCGATCACTTGGGACGAACTCGAGCAGGTGAGCCCGCGCGACTTCACGATCCTCACTGTGCCCGATCGCCTGAACGAGATCGGCGATCCGTGGGAGACGTTCGGCGACAAGCCGGGGAAGATCGACCAGTTGCTCGGCTGGTGGCGTCGCGACCTCGATTCAGGGCTGGGCGAACTTCCGTTCCCGCCCGACTATCCGAAGATGCCCGGCGAGCCGCCGCGCGTGCAGCCCAGTCGCGCGAAGAAAGACTGAGCCGCACGCGCGCCTGGGCGCCTGCCTCCTGCGCTCCTGCGCGCGTGCGCTCCGCCGAGTTCCTAGCTGAGAACGTCCGCGAGGTCGTAGGCGACCGGGCGGTCCAGCTGGTCGAACGTGCACGAGGCCGGATCCCGGTCGGGGCGCCAGCGCTCGAACTGCGCGGTGTGGCGAAACCGCATGCCCTCCATCTGGTCGTAGCGCACTTCAAGCACGCGTTCGGGACGGAGTCGAATGTACGACACGTCTTTGCCCGACGAGAAGCGGCTGCGCTCGGTCTCGCCGGTGGCCGCGTTGCCGTCGTCGTCGCGCAGGACCAGCGGTTCCAGCTCGTCGACGAGTTCGAGGCGGCGGACGTCGCTGAACGCCGACGCGCCACCGACGTTCCGCAGCGTGCCGTCGGAATCGTAGAGTCCGAGCAGAAGAGACCCGAGTCCTCTGCCGCTGGCGTGGATGCGGTAACCGAGTGCGACCACATCCGCCGTGCGATGGTGTTTGATCTTGAGCATCGTGCGCTTGTTCGGAGCGTACGGTGCTTGGAGCGGTTTCGCGACGACGCCGTCGAGTCCGGCGCCCTCGAACTCTTCGAGCCAGCGACGGGCGAGGTCGACGTCGGTCGTCGTGCGGGTCAGCTGTATCGGGTACGGCAGCGGGCCGGCGAACTCCTCGAGTGCGGCCCGACGCTCGCCGAACGGTTTGTCGAGGAGGGATTCGCCCCGCAGGGAGAGCAGGTCGAAGGCCACGAAGGTCGCCGGTGTCTCCTTCGAGAGCAGTTGTACGCGACTGGCGGCGGGGTGGATGCGCTGCGACAGCGACTCCCAGTCGAGCCGTTGGCCGCCGGACGGACCCGTCGGAACGACGATCTCGCCGTCGAGCACGCACGGACCGGGCAGGAGCCGCGTGAAGGCTTCGACGAGTTCGGGGAAGTAGCGGGTGAGCATTTTGGATCCGCGACTGCCGATCTCGACCTGCTCGACGGTGGCGCCTGACCCCTCGGCGTAGACGATCGCGCGAAAGCCGTCCCATTTCGGTTCGTAGCTGAGACCTCCCGCGACGGACTCGGGTTCGGGAACCTTCGGGACGGCTTTCGCCAGCATCGGCGCGACGGGGGACTCCGAGGTGGGGTTCATGCTTCGATCATGCTCCCCGAGGACGCCACAGGGAAGCATCCCGCTCATCAGCCGACCCCTCCTTCCCGGCTAGAGGGCTGCGCCGGCACTGATGCCCGTGAACTCTTGGCTGATGGTCCAGAGGTCACGGCCGAGTTGGGAGTCCTTGGCTTGGTGCCGGGTCCGTCCGTTCGCGGTGAGGCGGTCGAAGTAGGTTCCGCTGGGCGCGCCGACCGGGGCGTCTCTGGCGAGAGCGATGAGTGGCGCGGCGCCCAGGTCGACGCTGATGCCGTAGCCGCCGCGCGTGACGGCCGACCCGAATCGGATGAGTGGGGACGACATGCCGAAGTTGGTGGAGATGGTGCCGGGATGGAAGGAGAACGCTTCGATACCGCTGCCGGTGAGCCGTTCGGCTAGTTCTTTGGCGAAAAGGATCGTAACCAGTTTCGCCGTGCCGTAGGCGCGCCAGCCACCGAGCCACGGGCGTTTGGCGAAGTCGAGGTCGTCCAGCCGCACGCGACCGAACAGATTGGCAAGGCTCGCGGTGGAGACGACACGGACTTTGTGGCCGGCTCCGGCCGTTTCGCGCAATCGAGGAAGGAGCAGGTTCGTGAGCAGGAACGGTGCCAGGTGGTTCGTCTGGATGGTGCGTTCGTGCCCGTCGACGGTGACCTCGCGTTTCGAGTAGAGACCGCCGGCGTTGTTGGCCAGCACGTCGATGCGGTCATAGCGATCGAGAAGAGCCTCGGCGAGCGAGCGCACATCGTCGAGCCGTTCGAAGTCTGCGAGGAAGGGCGTGCCGCCGACGCGCTCCGCCACGGCCTTGGTGCGTTCCGGGTTGCGGCCCACGATCGCGAGCTCATTGCCCTGAGCGGCCAAGTGCTCGGCCGCAACGACTCCGATGCCGGAGCTGGCGCCGGTGAGCACGACGGTTCGACGGGAGCCGTTCACAGATAGCCGCCTTTCTCGAGACCGGCTTCGATCTCGTATCGGTTCTTCAGAGGGTTGCGGCCCGCGAACAGGTAGAGGAGCGGGAAGAGCATCCCGTAGCGCTGCCACTGCCGCTTGTGCACCGCTTCGTGCTCCAGCACGTCGTCGGTGACGTTCTGGCCGGTGAGGTAACACGCCCCGACGCAGGAACCGCCGCGGCCGAACGTGCTGGCCGGCATGCCACGGAAGACGAACAAGCCTTGGCGGCGCTCCACCCGGCCCGTGCTCCACAGGAAGCCCCAGAGGAGGCCGACGGCGGTGGCGTAGAGGTAGCCGAGCCGGCTGATCGATGAGTCGAGGAACAGCGCTCGCAGGAGGCGCATCCCTATTCCTCGGGCCGGCCGTAGGTTTCGAGCAGGCGCAGCCAGACCTCGCTCAGCGTCGGGTACGACGGCACGGCATGCCAGAGCCGCGAAAGCGGCACTTCGCCGACGATCGCCACTGTCGCCGAGTGCAGGAGTTCGCCGACGTCTTGCCCGACGAACGTCGCACCCAGCACCACCTGCCGGTCTTCGTCGACGACCATGCGCGCCTGACCTTTGTAGTCGTCGGCCGTGACGCTCGCACCCGACACGTTGCCGATTGCATAGTCGACCACGCGGATGCGGTAGCCGGCTCTTTCTGCGCCGGCGGCGGTGAGCCCCACCGAGGCCACCTCCGGGTCTGTGAACGTCACCTGCGGCACCGCCTCGTGGTCGGCCGTGGCGACGTAGGTTCCCCACGGCTCCAGCGAGAGATCGCGCCCTTTCGCTCGCGCTGCGATGGCGTCTCCGGCCGCGCGCGCCTGGTACTTGCCCTGGTGGGTGAGGAGCGCCCGATGGTTGACATCGCCGACCCCGTACAGCCAGCCGCCGCCGACCGGTTCGCCATCGGGGCCGAGCACCCGCAGAGTGTCGTCGACGTTGAGCCACGCCCCCTCTTCGATGCCGAAGGCGTCCAGCCCGAGCCCGGCCGTGTGGGGCACCCGGCCGGTGGCCACCAGCAACTCCTCGGTCTCGATCGTCGTACCGTTGTCGAGCCTGACGCGGAAGCCGTCGGTTTCGGTGCGCTCGACCGACGTGGGAGAGTCACCGAGGTGGAGCGTGACGCCGAGCTCACGGAGCGCATCGGCGACCAGTTCGCCGGCGAACGGTTCGTTGCCGTGGAGCAGACCGCCGCGTGCGATCAGTTCGACGCGCGCGCCGAATCCGGAATAGGCCGTGGCCATCTCGACGCCGACCACGCCGCCGCCGAGGATGGCGAGCGATGACGGAACGTGCTGCGCACTCGTGGCATCGCGGCTCGTCCACGGTTCGCTGTCGCGGAGTCCGGGAATGTCGGGCAGCAGCGAAGCGGAGCCGGTCGACACGGCAACGGCGTGCTTCGCCGTGAGTACCGTGACGGTTCCGTCGTCGGCCGTGACCGTGACCTCCCTGGGGGCCGTGACGACTCCGTGCCCGCGAACGAGATCGATGCCGGCTCCCTCGAGCCACTTCACCTGCCCGGCGTCGTTCCAATCGCTGGTCATGTAGTCGCGCCGCTTCAGCACGGCCGAGACGTCGAGTTTGCCGGTGATCGCTTCCCGGGATCCGCCGACGCGCTGGGCCGCGCGCAGGAGCGCTCCGCTGCGCAGCAGAGCCTTGGAGGGCATGCATGCCCAGTACGAGCATTCTCCGCCGACGAGTTCCTCCTCGACGATCACCGTGCGCATTCCGCCCTGTGCGGCGCGGTCGGCGACGTTCTCGCCGACGGCGCCCGCTCCGATCACGATGACGTCGTATTCGATGGCTGCCATGGTCTCTCCTGTCGTCGTGACGTATCGGTCGTTGGGGCGTATCGGTCCTATGGGGCGAATCGTGCCGGGGGATCGGGTCGGGAAAGTCAGCGCCCGACGAACTGCGCCTCGGTGCGACTGAGGAACGCTTGCATGCCGATCGTGGCATCCTCACTGCCGGCGAGCCTGACGAGCGTGGGCTGCAACTCGGCTTCGGCTACGGCATCCCCTTCCCGTACGGCGCGCTTGGCGTTGGCGAGCGCGGCCTGAACCGCGAGCGGAGCCTGAGCCGCGATCTTCTCGGCGATCGCGAGGGCGCGTTCGAACTGCTCGCCGTCGTCGACCACCTCTTGCACGAGCCCGATGCGGTGCGCCTCGGTGCTGTCGAAGGTGTCTCCGGTGAGGATCCAGCGCATCGCATTGCCCCAGCCCACGGCGCGGGGGAAACGGAGGGTGGCGCCGCCGAACGGCAGGATTCCGCGGCTGACCTCGATCTGTCCGAACCTCGTGGACCGCGCGGCCACGGCGACGTCGCTGGCAAGGATCAACTCGACACCGAGGGTAAGGCATGTTCCCTGCACCGCGATGACGATCGGTTTGGTGAGGTGCTGACCCGACACCTGCCAGGGGTCGATGCCGCCCTTTTCGGTGAAGTCGAGGCCGTCGGCGCCGATGCGTGGCCCGACATCGGCGAGATCGAGGCCGGCCGTGAAGTGGTCGCCGACCGCGTACACCAGTCCTACCCGGAGTTCCGGGTCCCGCTCCAGTTCGCCGTAAGCCGCCGCAAGGTGACTGAGAAGCTCATAGTCGGCGGCATTGCGTTTCTCGGGGCGGTTGAACGCGATGAGCAGGATGTGGCCCCGCCGTTCGGTGAGGATCTTGGGTTCCGTCATGTCTCCCAAGGTACCTCGACCATCAGAGCGGGTCACCGGCGGGGCGAGGATCTGTGGAGAGATGGCGGGCTGTGCCGATTGTGGAGGAACCACCCTCCGCAGCAGGTGGAGTTGCGGCCGGACCGGCAAGTGGACGGGTGAGTGCCCCCAGGATGCGCAGAATGACCGGCAGATCGGCCCCGGCCGCGTCGGGGGATTCAGGCGCGAACTCTGTGATCCCGGCCCCCAGAAGTTCGAAACGGCTGCGTAACGCGCGGATCGCATCCGCCAGTTGTTCCGGCTGCACGCCGAACGGTTCCGGGTAGCCGATGCCGTTCATCGTCGCGGGGTCGAGCACGTCCAGATCGATGTGGAGATAGACAGCGGATGCGCCGGTCGCTTCGACCGCGGCCACAACGGCGTCGGGATCGGCCAGCGCGTCGCTGCCGAGCATCCGGATGCCCGAAGCTTCGACGAAGTCGTTCTCACCGTCGTCGAGCGCCCGAGTTCCCGCCAGCACCACCTTGTCGGCACTGAGCAGAGCTGAGCCGGTCGAGGCCAGGGGCTCGGGACCGTCTCCGAGCAGTGCCCGCAGGACCATGCCGTGGAAGGCTCCGGACGGCGACGATTCCGCCGAGTTGAGGTCGCCGTGAGCGTCGAACCAGACGAGCGCGACCGTTCCCGCCTCCCGGGAGGCGACCGCGTGCTGCACGCTGGCGAGGTCGGCGGCGCAGTCGCCGCCGATCGTGACGACCGGCGCTTCCAGCAGCATCAGCTCAGTGGTGACGGCCTCACGGATGCTCACCAGCGACGAGAAGCGATGCACGCCTGTTCCAAGCGAATCGCCGGCCGACGAGGGAACCGGAACCACCGTCGTCGCGGCGAACGGCAGGTCGCCGCGGATCGCCTCGGCGCCGTCGATCAACCGCATGGCCCGTGAGGATCCCGACCCCTGCCACTGCGGGACGACGAGGAAAGCGGCCCCCGCCATCAGTTGCCTCCGCCGCGCACGAGTGTGCTCATGTCGCCACTCACTGTCCGGGCGTGTACGGCGCCGACGAAGTCACCTCGGCTGTCACAGCCGCCTGCGCCGGCGCTCCGCCGGTCTTGAGGGCGGCGAGTCGCGCTTCCACCTCGGTCATCTCGCCGAGGTCGTCCAACTGGTTGAACTGCGCGTCCAGACTCGAGGCCGCGAGTTCCGACGCTCCGCGCACGCGTGCCTCCTCGCGCCTGATCTTGTCTTCGAAGCGGCCGACTTCGCTGGTGGGGTCGAGGATGTCCACGCTCTTGACCGCATCCATCACCTGCGTCTGCGCCTGGGCGCTCTTCGCGCGCGCGATGAGCTCGGATCGCTTGCTCTTCAGCTGCTCGAGTTTGGTCTTCATGGCGTTGAGTCCGGACTTGAGCTTGTCGACGACCTCGGTCTGGGACGCGATCTGCGGCTCGGCGGCCTTGGCCTCGTTCTCCGCGGCGATCTGTCGTTGCAGAGCCACCTTGGCGAGGCTGTCGAACTTGTCTGCGTTGGACGCGTCGCCGCCTCGACGGTACACGTCGGCCTGCCTGCTCGCTGCGAGAGCCTTCTGACCCCACTCCGTCGCGGCCTCGATGTCTTGACGGTGATCGTCTTCGAGCATCCGCAGATTGCCGATGGTCTCGGCGACGGCGCTCTCTGCGTCCGCGATGTTGTTCGTGAAGTCGCGGACCATCTGGTCGAGCATCTTCTCCGGATCTTCGGCCTGGTCGACGAGAGCGTTGACGTTCGCTTTCAACAACTGCGAGATGCGGCCGAAAATGGACTGTTTTGCCATGCTGCTTCCTTTCGCTTGTGGCCTCGAATGGCCGGAGAACTTGAGATCATGAGGATGCCGGCGAAGGGTGAGCCGGTCGTGCTCCGGCCTTCTTCGACCGCGTGCGCACCACGAAGAAGACGGTCGCGCCGGCCACGACAACGATCGCGATGAGGACGAAGACAAGCCAGAAGAAGGCCGCGCCACCGCCTCCGACGGCGTCGCTCAGCCCGGTCGCAGCACCGATGGCAGCGCCGGACCAATCGCCGGCCTTGAGCTTCGGTTCGACCTGGTTGCGTTCGATCCGGGCGAGCTGATCGTCGCTCACCGGTCCCGAAGAGTCGCCCGAGAGGTAGTACTGGCGGCTGCTGGTGGCGATGGCGAGCAGGTAGTCGGAGGAGCCGAGATTGTTGTCGGACGCTGTCTCATTCGCCCAATCGGCCGCATCCGAAGGGTTGCTGAATTTGTCGACGTAGACCACGTAGAGCTCGATGTTGTGGTCTTTGTACAGCTTGACGGCGGCCTTCTCGATGACCGCTTTGTCGCCCCCGATCGCGCCGGCCTGATCGACGACATGACCGGCTCCGAGCTGCACCGGGTCTTGCGCGACGGCGCACGTCGCCGGCCCCGCGACCAGACCGATCACGAGGAGAGCGCCGCCCAGAACCGCCTTGAAGCCCATCTACTCACTCTCTCGAGCTCAGTGGTACAGCTTCGAGTCTATGGGCGCGGGCTTCGACCGCGCCACAGTCTGAGAGCCGACTGTGAGACGGGATCCGCCGGGGTCTGTTTCACCCTGTTACGGCACGGATGCGCGAGGCAGCGCGCCCGATAAGAATGAGGTGTCGGCAGCCACGAGCGAGGAGGAAATGGATGAGCATCCAGCACCCTGTCCGCTCGCTCGCCGTGGTCGAGGCCACTCGATTCCGCGGTCACGACCCGGCCTACCATGCGTATGTGCAGGTGCTTGTCGGATCGGTCATCGCCGAGGCTGAGCGCCAGGGCTGGACCGTCACCCGCCTCGCCGCCGATCAGGGCGAGGATGCGCTGCTCGCCCGAACCGACGACGCGGATGCCGTGCTCATTCTCGGCGGGGAGGACATCGCGCCGGAGTTCTACGGCGGGGCAACCGGCTACGAGGGCGAGAGCCGTCACCTCGAGGTGGCGGACGCCGCGCAGATCGCCCTGGTTCGGCGTGCGGTCGACCGGCAGACGCCGCTTCTCGGCATCTGCCGCGGGCTGCAGATCATCAATGTCGCCCTCGGCGGAACGCTGGTGCAGCACCTCGGTGACGAGAGCGCGCACAAGAACGACGGCGTCCCGATCCACGAGATCATGTCGACGCATCCGGTGCACCTCGCGCCGGGCAGCCTCGTGTCTGGGCTGCTGGAGAGCGCAACCGTCGACGCACAGAGCGCGCATCACCAGGCGGTCGACGTGGTCGGCGCGGGCCTCGTGGTCACCGGCCGTGCGCCGGACGGTCACGTCGAAGCGCTCGAGCACGTGAGCGCGCCGGTCGTCGGCGTGCAGTGGCACCCCGAAGACCCGGGCGCACCCGAGGGTCAGCTCGCCGGCCTCATCGCGTCCCTCGACCGTGTCACCGTGCGCGAGGCCCTCGCCGCGTAACACGCCGCGCCGCCGCGCCGCGCCGCCCCGCCGCGCCGCGCCGCCGCGCCGCCGCGCCCCAACGCCGACTCGTGCGAAATGTGCGGTTCGGCCTCTTCGGACCGCACATTCCGCACCAGTCCACAGGCACGGTTGTGCACAGCGTGGGCGTAGCAGAGCGACTCACGGCTCTCAGAGCGCCTCACGGCGCGGATTCGGGCCACGCCTGCTCGCCGAGCAGCGGCACGAACGCCACTCCGCCCAGGTTCGTCTCCGTGAGGTCTCCGTCGGGCGTCCGTTCGAAGAGCGCAAGGTGCTGGGATCCGCCGCTCCGGCCGAGCGGAACGACGATGCGGCCCTCGGGTGCGAGCTGCTCCCGCCAGGACCGCGGCACCTCCGGACCTGTGGCCGCCGCAACGATCACGTCATACGGTGCCTCTGCGGGCCAGCCGAGCGATCCGTCGCCGGTCACGACCGTCACCGCGTAGCCGAGCGTGGACAGCGTGGCCGCAGCGGAAGCCGCGAGCGACGGATGCCGTTCCACGCTCACCACGCGCCCCGCAAGCTCCGCGGTGACGGCGGCCGCGTATCCCGACCCCGTTCCGACGTCGAGCACGGTGTCGCCCGGACGAATGCGCGCCTCCTGCAGCATCAGCGCGACGATGTACGGCTGCGAGATCGTTTGGCCGTCACCGATCGGCAGCGGACGGTCGTCGTACGCGTAACGGGCGAGCCCGGGAGGAACGAACAGGTGCCTCGGCACCCGGCGCATCGCGTCGAGTACCCGCTCGTCCACGATTCCGCGCGGGACGAGTTGACGCACCACCATCCGGCGCCGCTCGACGTCGAAATCCGTTTCCGTCGTCACCCTCCGATCAGGTGAGCGCGATGTTCACACCTGGGCCACGAACTCGCCGAGGGCCATGGCGTGGTCGGCCAGCTGGTCGAACGCCGCATCCAGGTCGCGATCGACCCGCTGGCGGGACGCGTCGGCGAGAAACCACTCGACGATCTCCCCGGCGCCGCGCGCGAAGGGCACGCGGGCTTGAAATTCCGGCACAAGCGCTTTCACCTTGCTGTTGTCGAACACCATCGAGTTGGCCTTGTCGCCGATGAGACCCGGCCCGAGGGACGGGATGACGGCGGCGATGGATGCGCTGGAGACGTGCACGAGGTCGGCTTCGACGCCGAGACCTTCCGCCAGATAGCCGTAGATCTGGTCCCACGTCGGGGACTCGTCGGAGGTGATGTGGAACGCGTCGCCGATCGCCTGAGGGAGTCCGAGCAGCCCGACGAACGCGATCGCGAAGTCGGTGTTGTGCGTGATCGTCCAGAGGCTCGTCCCGTCGCCGTGCACGATGACCGGCGCGCCGCGGCGCATCCGGTCGAGGTCGGTCCAGTTGCCACTCGTCGGGATCATCGTGCGGTCGTACGTGTGGGA
>DASYGJ010000116.1:0-17193 GCA_035999915.1 Leifsonia sp. | reverse complement strand
CCCATGAATGGCGCCAGGCCGCAGGATGCTCACCGGCAAGTTCTCCACGGCCAGCAGGCGCCGCTCGAGCGCCGCTTTGAGCGGCGAGTACGTCCGCTCGTCGTTGTGGACGGTCTCGTCGGTCTCTCGCAGCGGGATCGGATAGTCCGGGAAGTCTTCCGGGCCGGTCACGATGTCGAGGTAGCCACCGTTCCTCCCGGTGTAGACGCTTCCGGTGGAGATGACGACCAGCGAGCCGACCTCGCCGGCGAGCTGCGCGAGTTGGTCGCCGTGGCGGGGCTCGTACGCCACCGTGTCGAGCACCAGGTCGTGCCCGCGCGCCTGGTCGAGCAGAGCATCCGTGTCTTCGCGGTCGAGACGGATCGTGGTCACGTCGAAGTCGGCCAGCGCAGCGTCGCCCGAATGCTCGCCCCGGTGCGCGACGAGCACCGACCAGCCGTCGACTGCCAGGCGCCGCGCGGCCGCCGTTCCGATCTGGCCGGTCCCACCGATGATCATCGCGGTACGCGCAGAGTCTGACGCCATGGCACCAACTTACGCCGACGCGCTCACTCGGTCAGCAAGCACCCTGCGTACGGGGCGCGATCACACCTCTTTGAGTCGGCGCGCAAGGGAGGCGTCGAGTTCGTCGATCGGGATGCGCTCCTGCTTCATCGTGTCGCGGTCCCGCACGGTCACCGCGTTGTCTTCGAGGGAGTCGAAGTCGACAGTGACGCAGAACGGCGTTCCGATCTCGTCCTGTCGGCGGTAGCGGCGACCGATCGCACCCGAGTCGTCGAAGTCCACGTTGCGGCGCTTGCGCAGCGTGTCGGCCAGCGAGCGGGCGAGGGGAGAGAGTGCTTCGTTGCGGGACAGTGGGAGCACCGCGACTTTGACCGGCGCCAGGCGCGGGTCGAGGCGCAGCACGGTGCGCTTGTCGGTGCCGCCCTTCGCGTTCGGCACCTCTTCTTCGTGGTACGCGTCGACGAGGAACGCCATCAGCGCACGGGTCAGGCCGAACGACGGCTCGATCACGAACGGCACGAATCGCTCGTTCTTGTTCTGGTCGAAGAAGCTCAGGTCTTTGCCTGCAGCCTCGACGTGCACGCGCAGGTCGTAGTCGGTGCGGTTGGCCACACCCATCAGCTCGCCCCACTCGCTGCCGGCGAACTCGAATTTGTACTCGATGTCGACTGTGCGTTTCGAGTAGTGTGCGAGCTTGTCTTTGGGATGCTCGAACCAGCGGATGTTCTCCGGCGTCATGCCGAGGTCGACGAACCAGTTCCAGCACAGGTCCATCCAGATCTGCTGCCAGTCCTCATCCGTGCCGGGTTCGACGAAGAACTCGATCTCCATCTGCTCGAACTCGCGGGTGCGGAAGATGAAGTTTCCGGGTGTGATCTCGTTGCGGAACGCCTTGCCGATCTGGCCGATGCCGAACGGTGGCTTTTTGCGCGACGTCTGCAGTACGTTGGCGAAGTTCGTAAAGATACCCTGGGCCGTCTCCGGCCGCAGGTAATGCAGGCCCGACGAATCGTCGACGGCGCCGAGGAACGTCTTCAGCAGACCGGAGAACTGGCGGATTTCCGTCCACTGGCCGACCTTCTCGGGGTGTTCCGGGTCGGGGATGTCGGCGAGACCGTTCTCTGGCGGATGGCCGTGCTTGGCCTCGTAGGCCTCGAACAGGTGGTCGGCGCGGTACCGTTTGTGCGTGACGAGCGATTCCGTGAGCGGGTCGCTGAACACCTTGACGTGACCGGACGCCTCCCAGACCGGGGTGGGCAGGATGACGGCAGAGTCGAGCCCCACCATGTCGCCGCGGGAACGCACGAAGCTGTTCCACCACTCGCGCTTGATGTTCTCTTTGAGCTCCACGCCGAGGGGCCCGTAGTCCCAGGCCGACTTGGTTCCGCCGTAGATGTCGCCCGAGGGGAAGACGAACCCGCGATGCTGTGCCAGCGTGATTACCGAATCGAGTCTCGACTGTGCTGCCAATGGTGCTCCCAAAATGTCCTGTGCTCCGGGCAGACGGCCCGCCCGACAATCCTAGCGAGGTTGTCCAGCACCCGAAGCCGCGCCTGAGGCGACCAGGCCACGGTTGGCTGTTACTCAATCGCCAACTTATGTGTTACATCAGTCGGATTGTGTAGTACACTTGTCGGATGGTGCCGATCAGCTGGGCGTGGAGCGCGGATAAGCACGACGTGGCCCACGAGGATGCCATACATGCGATCGTGAACGCGCTGTACTTCGTGCCGAGGTTCGATGATGGGAGGACGGGTGGGCTCTCACCAGACATGTACATCGGTCCAGGCCGTGATGGTCAGTTGTTGGAGGTCTTGCTCGAGCGGGTGTCGCGCACGGAGGCGACCGTGTTCCATGTGATGTTGGTGCGGCCGAAAATTCTGAACGAGGCCAAACGGAGGCTGGGTAAATGAACGGAAGACTGAGCAAGGCGGAGGAAGAGCGCTACGCTCGCGCCGCAGGATGGGCGGAAGGTATCGACGGCATTCCGGAGGATGCCACCGTGGTCGACGCGACGGCCGGCAATGATGGCCGGCGGCTGATGGAGGAACTGCTTGGCTCCCCTGAGGCGGTCGAGCGGGCGATGGGTCGGCCCAGTGTGGATGGCAGCATGACGGCTGGCCACTCTCCGGTACGCCAGGTGCGCCTGTCGCGCGAACTCGACGAGATGCTGACGGCGCGCGCGGAGGCCGAGCACCGCAAACGCAGCGAGGTGATCCGCGAGGCTCTCACTAGCTACCTGAGAAGCGCTTGAGTATCACAGCAGCGCGGACAGGTCGGCGCCGACTGCGTTGGCGCAGCGTGTTTGCGGCCGGCTCCTGCCAACAGTCCAAAAACAGCAACGGCTCACAAACTTTCTCGCCCGCTGGTTCGTAAGTTCCGTCTGGCCCGCCACTTGGCACCAATGGGTACTCGCGGGGAGCATTTCGACCTCGCAGCGCGGAGGCCACTCAGCGAGCCCGGTACTCCGAATCGAGCATGGCGTAGACCGCCGTGTCGCTCCATTCGCCTTTGAAGATCTCGTTCTGGCGCAGCAGGGCTTCTTGGCGCATCCCGAGGCGTTCGCAAAGGCGGGCGGAGGCCTCGTTGCGAGCGTCGAGCTGGGCGAAGACGCGGTGGGCGCCGAGCTTGTTGAAGCAGAGGTCGAGAACCGCCTCCGCCGCCTCCGTCGCGTAGCCGCGGCCGTGCACGGCCGGGTGGAAGACCCAGCCGACCTCCAACTGTCCGTGCTTGGCGCTCTTCAAAAAGAGGCTCAGGTCGCCGACCACTCGGGTGTGGCCACCCGCGGGATCAGGGAGCTCGACCGCGAACACCAGGCCGTCGCCATCCTCGGCCAGACGGTTCATCGCCAGGCGTTTCTTGAGGTGTTTGGCCGACTCCTCGTGGTCGTGCACCTCCCAGTAGAGGTAGCGGACCACATCCTTGAGCTTCTGGTAGGAGTGCACGTCATCGAGGTCGCCGGCGTTCAGGGGGCGCAGTCGCAGGCGCTCCGTCGGCAACTCTTCGGCGCTGTACGGCAGGCCGATGATGCCGTGAAGATCTTCGTCAGCCTCGATGCTCACGTGTCCTCCAGGTCGCGGGTCAGGATGCAGCGGTCTCGTCGAGAGTATCGCTTACGTCGACCGCCCGGAGACGTGAGGCTGACCGATCGGCAACCTCGGACACCTCCAGGCCGAAGAGCGCATTCGCCGCGTCGACGACGGATTGGGCCTCGCCGTCTCGCGCAAGCTGCCGCGCTCGCACCGACGGCGTGTGCAGCAGTACGCCGGCGAGGTGCCGCAGCGCGGCCTCGGTCTGCTCGCTGGAGTCGCCCCGGGAGCGGGCGCGTTCGATCTCGGCGTCCAGCACATCGAAGACGTGTTTCCGGAGCGCGACAAGGGCGGGGGTCACCGACTGCTCGACGGCTTGAGCCGCGAATTCGGCGGCGGCCTCGCCGACGATCAGGCGTGCGTCCTCGGTCGCGTTGAGCTCTTCGAGCGGGGCGTGGCGGCTGATGGTCTCGAGGTCGAGCAATTCGGTGCCGGGGAGGCCTGTCACCGCGGGGTCGACGTTGCGCGGGAGCCCGAGGTCGACGATCAGGCGTCGTTCGACCGCGCCGTCTCTCGTCGACGCCTCGGCCAGCTGCGCGCGGGTGAGGATGGGGTCTGTCGCGGCACTGCAGGTCACGACGATGTCGCTCTGCGCCAGAACGTCGATCAGCTCGCCGGCCACCACGGGTTCGAGGTCGTGGCTGCGAGCGAACTTAGCTGCTCGGCCGGAGGGCGAGAAGACCCGCACCTGCGTCACGCCCCGATCGCGCAGAGCAGCGAGGCTGGCGCCGGCGAACGCGCCGGTGCCCACCAGAAGCACGCGCGTCTGCGCCCAGTCGGTCACCCGGCTCTCGGCGAGGTCGAGGGCCAGACGCACCATCGACCGGCCGGCGCTGGTGATGCCGGTGCGGTTCTTGACACCCCGTGAGGTGCGCGATGCGCCCTGGAAGAGGCGCTCGAGCTCGCTCGTGATGGTGCCGGATGCGCGCGCCGCATCCAGCGCGCGGCGCACCTGCCCGGCGATCTCGCCCTCACCGACGACGACGGACTCGAGACCGCTCGACACGGCGAAGAGGTGCTCCGCCACGCCCTGGTGACGGATGATGGTGCTGGCTGCGCGGAGTTCACCGGGGCCGATCCCGGTGGCGGTGCTGACGAGGTGAACGACGGCCTCGACATCGTCGGCGGCGGCGCTCACCTGTTCCTCGACATCCAGATAAGCCTCGAAGCGGTTGCAGGTGGCGAGAACCACGGATCCGCTGATCAACTCAGGGTGCTCGGAGAGTGCGGCTTTGACGGCTGGAGCGTTCCGCTCGAGCCGTTCCAAGAGGTCGAAGTCCGCCGTGCGGTGACTCGACGAGAAGCACAAAAGCACGCGTTGAGCCTACGCTTGCCGCGCCCGAACCTCGAATCGGCGGGGCCAGTTTGTGGATGTGCAGGTTTCATTCTCGGCGCTTTGGCAGAATCAGGGGGTGAACACCCTCGCCCCGACCCACCCGCTGAGTGCCGGTCGCACCGCATCCTCCCGTCTCGTCCGTGCCTACCAGGGCGTGCGGCAGGAGGTGACGCCGGTCTGGTTCATGCGCCAGGCGGGTCGCTCACTTCCCGAATATCGTGAGTTGCGTGTGGGCACGCGGATGCTCGACGCCTGCCTCGATCCCGCGTTGGCCAGCGAGATCACGCTGCAGCCGGTGCGGCGCCACGGCGTCGACGCGGGCATCTTCTTCAGTGACATCGTGATCCCGCTGCGGTTGGCCGGGATGGACGTGGACATCGTCCCCGGCAAGGGGCCGGTGATGGGCAAGGCGATCCGCACCGCAGACGACGTGGCACGGCTCACCGAGATCGACCCTGCGTCGCTTTCCCAGGAGACATTCGCGCCGATCGCCGAAGCGGTTCGGTTGACCATCGCGGAGCTGGGCGACACACCGCTGATCGGATTCGCCGGGGCGCCCTTCACACTCGCCGCCTACCTGGTGGAGGGCGGTCCCTCGAAAGATCACATCCGGGCGCGCACGCTGATGCACGCGGATCCCGCCGCCTGGGCGAAACTCATGGCCTGGACGGCCGATCTCACCGGTGCGTTCCTGCGCGCCCAGGTTCTGGCCGGTGCGAGTGCCGCGCAGCTCTTCGACTCATGGGCGGGTGCTCTGTCTCTCGCTGACTACAGCGAGCGCGTCGCCCCGGCATCCACCCGGGCGCTTTCGCATGTGCGCGACCTGACGTACGAGGCGAAAGGCGCCGAGGCGACGGAGACGCGTAACGTCCCGATCGTGCACTTCGGGGTCGGAACGGGCGAACTCCTGAAGGCGATGCACGAGGTCGGAGCCGACGTGGTCGGCGTCGACTACCGCATCCCGCTCGACGAGGCCAGCCGCCGACTCGGTCACGTCGTGCCGCTGCAGGGCAACATCGATCCGGCGCTGCTGGATGCGCCCTGGGCGGTTCTCAAGGCCCACGTCGACGATGTGCTCGCCCGAGGCGAGGATGCGCCGGCACACGTGCTCAACCTGGGTCACGGCGTTCCCCCGGAGACCGACGCCGCCGTCCTCACCCGGCTGGTCGATTACGTCCACGGGCGGTGACACGCGTGGAGGGGCACGGAACAGAGGTCCGCAAGGCCGTCGAGGCTCCGCCAACCCGCGTGGTCGTGATCGGTGGCGGCATAGCGGGTCTCGTCGCGGCGCGTGACTGTGCAAGGCCCGGCTTCGAAGTGACGCTGCTCGAATCGTCGGCGGGTGTCGGCGGATCCGTCGCGCCGCTGACCCTTGACGACCTCACCGTCGACGCCGGCGCCGAAAGTTTCGCGACCCGAGGCGGTCATGTCGCCGAACTCCTCGGTGATCTCGGTCTCGAGGAGGAGATCGTGGAGCCGAATCCGGCGGGTGCGTGGGTGCGCTTCGGCGATCAGACCGTGCCACTGCCCAAAGCGGGCCTGCTCGGCATCCCCAGCTCGCCGCTCGCGACCGACGTTGTGCGGGCGATCGGCTGGGGTGGCGCTTTACGGGCCTACCTCGACCGGCTGATGCCTGTGCTCAAGATCGGCCAGGAGCGCAGCCTGGGAGCCCTCGTGCGCAAACGGATGGGGGCCAAGGTGCTCGAGCGCCTCGTGGCGCCGGTCGCCACCGGGGTCTACTCGGCCCAGCCTGACGATCTCGACGTCGAGGTCGTCGCGCCAGGGCTCAATGCGGCGCTCACCCGGCAAGGCTCCCTCTCGGGCGCGGTCGCCGAACTGCGGTCGCTGGCCAAGGCGGGCAGCGCGGTCGGCGGCATCCGTGGCGGGATGTGGCGGCTGCCCGAGGCGCTCCTCGCCGGTTTGCGCGAAGCGGGCGCTGACGTGAGGCTTGAGGCGCCGGTGGTGGCAGTCGCTGCGTGGACCGAGCCGGACGGCGAACCGGTTGCCGAGACGACCACGCCCGGGGCCGCCACGTCAGCCGGGGCCGCCGAGCCAGCCGGGCCCGCCGCGCCCGCCGAGCCCGCCGAGCCCGCCGAGCCCGCGCGCTGGGCGGTGCGTCTGGCCGACGGCGAGGAATTCCCCGCCGACGTCGTGATCGTCGCCGTCCCCGCATCCACCGCCCTGTCGTTGCTTGCTTCGGCCTCGGAAGACCTGTCCCCGCTGGCTGAACTGACCTGGCCGCCGGCCTCGAGCGTCGAGCTGGCGACGCTGGTGCTCACGGATGCGCGCCTGGCGGAGGCCCCGCGCGGCACGGGCGTGCTGGTCGCCGACGCTGAGCAGCCCGATGTGACAGCCAAGGCCATGACCCACTCCACCGCGAAGTGGTCCTGGCTGGCCGAGCTCGCGGGGTCACGCCGACACATTGTCCGTCTGTCGTACGGCCGAGCGGGCAAGCCCTCCGAAACGAACAACCTGACCGACGTCGAACTCCGCGAACTCGCGCTCGCCGACGCTGGCAAGTTGCTGAATATTCCGCTTGCGGCATCCGATGTGGCCGGATTCGCGCGCACCTCCTGGACGAACGCGCTTCCCTACGCCGCGCTGGGCGAGGGGGAGCGCATCGCTCGGGTCCGCGCCGCGGTCCAGGAAGTCGAAGGGCTCGAGGTCACCGGATCCTGGCTGACCGGAACCGGTCTCGCCTCCGTCATCCCGGATGCGCGCGAGGTCGCCACTCGCGCCAGGGGTCTACGCTGGAGGGCACTGACCGAGAACCTTTGACGAACGGGGCCGACAATGCGGGGAAAGCTTCTCTTTGTGACCGGCGCGGCGGTGGGCTACGTGCTCGGCGCACGGGCAGGACGCAAGCGCTACGAGCAGATCAAGTCAGCGGCGAACAAGGTGTGGGAATCGCCCGGCATTCAGAAGCAGGTCAACGCCGTCGAAGACTTCGTGGCGGAGAAGGTCGGCGACGTGCCCGGGCTCGTCTACGAGGGAGCCAAGAAGCTCGTGGTCCAGGCCACCACCCGGCAGAAGGAATTGCGCACGGTGATCGCGGCGAAGTCGGCTCCCGCCGCCAAGACCGCCCCGGCCGCTCCCGCCGCTAAGACCGCCGCCGCCAAGGCAGCTCCCGCCAAGACCGCCGCCGCCAAGGCCGCTCCCCAGGGGTCGACGGGTGCCAAGAAGCCGACGGTCGCCAAGAAGCCGGCCGGCACCGCCAAGCCCACCGGCACCGCCAAGCCGGCTGCCTCGAAGCCGGACGCCGACGACGCGAGCGCTTGAGGCTCGCAGGCCGAGGAGTACGGTGAGCCATATGACTGACGACGAGCGCGCACGTTCGCGATCGCTGTTCGCGCTGATCTCCGATCTTCCGCGGCTGATCATCACGCTGCTGAAGGCGGAAGTCGCGCATTTGAAAGCGGAGTTCGCCGAGAAAGCGAAGTATGCCGGCGTCGGAATAGGACTCATGGTCTTCGCCGCAGCTCTGGCCTTCTTCGCGCTCGGCACCCTCGTCGCGGCCGCGGTGCTCGGACTAGCCGTCGTATTTCCCGGGTGGCTGTCTGCGCTCATCGTCGCCGTGGCGCTTCTCCTCGTCGCCGGCCTTCTCGTTCTGCTCGGTGTCTCCTCGCTCAAACGGATGAACGGGGTCGCTCCGCAACGCACGATCGCGAGCGTCAAAGAAGACACCGAAGCGTTCAAGGGATTGGGCCGCTATGACAACTGAGCCGACCGACGTTCAGCGGGCGCGCGCCGAACTCGCCGAGACCCTTGACGCGATCGAGTACAAGCTGAACGTTCCCAAGCGCACGACCGAGCGCTTCCAGCGGCTCCGCGAGGAGAACCCGCTGCTTTTGATCGGCCTGGCCGTCGGGGCGGCCGCCGCGGTGGCGGGTGGGGTCTGGCTGGCCGTCCGGGTGGCGAAGAAGTAGAGCAGAGCCCGCTGCGGTGCCTTTGCTTTTGGTGCTCACGTCTTTCAGAGGGAGACTGTCTGTATGACTACCCCGGCTGCCGCACCGGCAGATTCGCGCGCCCCCCACGAAGCCCCCGAAGAAGCTGCGAGCGGCTTCACCTTGTGGGCTGTTCTGCGCCGCGACCCCGCGCGACCTGACGATCTCGACGGTAGCGACGTCCCCAACGCTGTGCGTGAACTCGAAGGCGTGATCGCCGATCTCGAGCTCCAGGACGTGACGACGCGTGGGCTCTACGACGTGTCGGGTCTGCGTGCCGACGCCGATGTGATGATCTGGATCCACGGTCCCGAAGCCCACACGCTGCAGTGGGCCCTGCGGCAGCTGCGCCGCACCCGACTGCTCAAAGCGCTGCTTCCCACCTGGAACGCGATGGGCGTGCACCGCGACGCCGAGTTCAACAAGTCGCACGTCCCCGGCTTCCTGCGGGGCAAGGAACCGCGGGAATGGCTCACCGTCTACCCGTTCGTCCGCAGCTACGAGTGGTATCTCCTGCCCGACGAGGAGCGCAGCCGGATGCTCGCCGACCATGGCCGCAAGGGCGCAGCATTCCGTTCGGTGCTCGCCAACACGGTCGCAGCCTTCGCGCTCGGCGACTATGAGTGGATCCTGCCGCTGGAGTCAGACGAGCTGACCGATCTGGTCGACCTCATGCGTGACCTTCGTCAGACGGATGCGCGCCGCCATGTCCGCGAAGAGGTCCCGTTCTTCACGGGCCGCCGTATCGCACCCGCCGAACTGGTGGAGGTTCTTCAGTGACGGATACCGCCGCCCGTGTTCTTGCGGCGACGCCCGCCGCTGCGGACGGCCCGGCGTACGTGACCGAGCCGGTGGCTTACGACGCCATTCTGCTTGCGGGGTTCGGCGGGCCGGAAGGTCAGGATGATGTCATCCCGTTCCTCCGCAATGTGACGCGCGGCCGCGGTATCCCCGAAGAGCGCCTCGAGGAGGTCGCCCACCACTACCGGCACTTCGGCGGTGTGAGCCCGATCAACGATCAGAACCGTGAGTTGAAGGCCGCACTGGAAGCCGAACTCGCCGGCCGCGGGATCGATCTCCCGGTGCTCTGGGGAAACCGCAACTGGGATCCTTACCTCAAGGACGCGCTGAGCGAGGCGAACGAGCGCGGTCTCAGAAGGATCATCGCGATCGCCACGAGCGCGTATTCGTCATACTCGAGCTGCCGCCAGTATCGCGAAGACTTCGCGGCCGCGCTGGAGGAGACGGGACTCGAGGGCGTCATCGAGATCGACAAGGTGCGGCAGTTCTTCGATCACCCCGGCTTCGTCGAACCGTTCATCGAGGGCGTGCGCGACGGTCTCGCCGAGATCGAGCGCAAGCTTCCGGGCATCGACCCGGCTCGCGAGGTCGAGATCCTGTTCACCACCCACTCCATCCCGTCGGTCGACGCAGCCAAGTCAGGCCCGGCGGAGCGCGGGTTCGGCGAGGGCGGCGCATACGCAGCACAGCACCTGGCCGTTGCCGAAGTCGTCGCACACGCGGCGACGGATGGTGTGGTCGAGTGGCAACTCGTCTACCAGTCACGCAGCGGGCCGCCTTCGATGCCTTGGCTCGAGCCGGACATCAACGACGCCATCGCGACGCTTCCGGCCAAGGGCATCCGCGCCGTCATCATCGTTCCGCTCGGTTTCGTGAGCGACCACATGGAAGTGCTCTGGGATCTCGACAACGAGGCCATGGAGACGAGCGAACAGCACGGCCTCGTCGCCGTGCGCGTTCCCACGCCCGGCACCCACCAGGCCTACGTGAAGGGTCTCGTCGATCTGGTGCTCGAACGTCGAGACGGCATTCCCGTCGATCAGCGCCCGGCAGTGACCTCGCTCGGTCCGTGGTACGACGTGTGCCGTCCCGGTTGCTGCGAGAACGCACGGCTCGGGTTCAAACCTGCCGCCGCTGGGCTGGCGCCATGAGCGCGTCGGTGACCCACGCATCCGGTCCGTCCGAGCGACGGGACGGGGTGCTGCGCGTTGGCACCCGAGGAAGTGCGCTCGCCGTCGCTCAGACCACCGTCGTGGCCAACGCGATCGCGAAGGCGACCGGTCACGATGTCGAGCTGGTGAGGGTCACGACGCACGGTGACACCTCGCGCGAGTCCCTCTCGGAACTCGGCGGAACCGGCGTTTTCGTCACCGCGCTCCGCGAGGCGCTACTGGGCGGCGAGTGCGACCTCATCGTGCACTCTCTCAAAGATCTGCCCACCGGCGAGGCCCCCGGCCTGGTGATCGGGGCGGTGCCCAAGCGTGCGGATGCCCGCGACGCGCTCTGCGCCCGGGACGGCTTCACTCTGGAGACGCTTCCCGAAGGAGCTCGAGTCGGCACCGGATCTCCACGACGGATCGCTCAGCTGAAGGCACGTCGTCCGGATCTCGACGTGGTCGACATCCGGGGCAATGTGGACACGCGTCTGGGCCGCGTGGTCGAGGGAGACCTCGACGCCGTCATCCTCGCCGCCGCCGGACTCGGTCGACTGGGCCGCAGCGATGTCGTCACCGACAGCTTTCCCCTCAGCGAGGTTCCGACGGCTCCCGGCCAGGGCGCGCTCGCCGTGGAGGTGCGGGTTGCGGATGCGAAGGGTCACGGGCCGATCGCCAAGGCCCTCGCCGCTCTCGACCACGCCACCACCCACGCCTGTGTCATCGCCGAGCGCGAGGTGCTCGCCGGGCTCGAGGCCGGATGCGCGGCCCCCATCGGCGCGACCGCACTGGTCGACGACGGCCTTCTCTTCCTCACCGCGACGGTCTACCGGCCCGACGGTTCGGCTCAGCTGACCGCTTCGCACGCCGCCACGCCCGACAGCATGAGCCGCCACGACCTCGAGACCGCTGCACGCGATGTCGGACGGCGCGCTGTCGACGAACTGCTCGCGGCCGGCGCGGCGGAGTTCGCTCCGCTCGGGGGCGACCGATGACCACGTCCACTGGTTCCATCCGCACGGGCGGCAAACCGCTCGCCGGTTGGCGCGTCCTCGTGCCGCGCGGCGGTCCTTGGGGCGACTCCGTCGCCGCCGACTTGCGCGCAAAAGGCGCGTCGCCCGTCGTCGCGCCGATGATCAACTTCGCCCCCACCGACGATGCGCCGGCCCTCGAGGTCGCGCTCGCTCGTCTGGCCGCCGGCGAGTTCGATTGGATCACCGTCACGAGTGCTACCACGGTCGATGTCCTCAGCGCTCAACGGGCCGTCGTGCCGCCGAGCACGCGGGTCGCCGCCGTCGGCGAAACCACGGCTGCCGCGCTGGCCGCAGCCGGCTACCGGGTCGACCTCGTCCCCTCCGAAGACAACTCTGCGCGCGGTCTCCTCGCCGAATGGGAGGCGGCCACCTCCGGCGTCGTCCCGCTCCGCGTTCTCACGCTGCGCTCGGAGATCGCGAAGCCGCTTCTCACCGAGGGACTCAAGCGCATCGGCCACGCCGTCGAATCGGTGGTCGCCTATCGCACGATCGGCGTCCGGGTTCCGGAGAGCGTCGTCACCGATGTCGCCGATGGGCTCGTCCAGGCCATTCTCGTGACGAGCGGATCGGTCGCGGAACAGGTACAGAGCCAGCTCGGCCCCATCCCCGACTCCACCCTGGTCGCCGCCATCGGCCCGCAGACCGCCCGCGACGCCCAATCCTTCGGTCTCCGCGTCGACGTCGTCGCCGAAGAGCGCACCGCCGCCTCCCTGATCGCCGCGCTCGTCTCCGCCGCCTCCCGCTGACCCGCCCCCGCCGCCCCGCCTCCTTCGCCCACCCCCGCCCACTTCGCCCGGTCGGAAAAATCGCGGAATCCCGCCGAAATCTCCGTCCCGACGGAGCCTTCAACGGCGCGTCACGCGACTTCTCCGACACTGGCACACAGCAACTAGGCTTGTTCGGTGACTGATGTGACGCATCCTGTTGTCCGCCCCCGCCGTCTCCGCCGTTCCGCCGCTCTGCGCCGGCTGACAGCTGAGACCCGACTGCATCCGAGCGAACTGATCCTGCCGCTGTTCGTGCGCGAGGGCACCCCCGAAGCCTTGCCGATCCAGTCGATGCCGGGGGTCGTCCAGCACAGCCTCGATTCCCTCAAGCGTGCGGTCGCCGAGGCGGCCGAGGCCGGAGTCGGTGGCGTGATGCTGTTCGGTGTGCCCGAGTCGCGGGATGCGGTCGGTTCGGGCGCGACCGACCCCGACGGCATCCTCAATGTCGCCACCCGTGCCGTCGCCGAGGAGGTGGGAGACGCGATCGTGTTGCAGACCGACCTCTGCCTCGACGAGTTCACCGATCACGGCCACTGCGGCGTGCTGGATGCGCACGGGCACGTCGACAACGACGCCACCCTGGTGCGCTACCGCGACATGGCCGTCGCCCAGGCGGAGGCCGGTTCGCAGCTGCTCGGCCTCAGCGGCATGATGGATGGCCAGGTCGCCGCTGTGCGCGACGCGCTCGACGACGCCGGCCACACCGACACGGTCATCCTCGCGTACGCGGCCAAGTATGCGTCCGCGTTCTATGGGCCGTTCCGCGAGGCTGTTGACTCACAACTCTCCGGGGATCGGAGGGCTTACCAGCAAGATCCCGCCAACCGTCGCGAAGGCTTGCGCGAGGCGCGCCTCGACCTCGAGGAGGGCGCGGACATCCTCATGGTCAAGCCGGCTCTCAGCTACTTGGATGTGCTCTCCGACGTCGCCGCGATCAGCGACGTTCCGGTGTGGGCCTACCAGGTCTCCGGCGAGTACGCGATGGTCGAGGCGGCGGCCGCCAACGGCTGGATCGACCGTCGACGCACCATCGAGGAGACGCTCATCGGTGCGCGCCGGGCGGGAGCGGATGCCGTCATGACCTACTGGGCCACCGAGGTGGCGAGGTGGCTGCGATGAGCGACGACTTCGCCGCACTGTCGGATGGCGCTGACTTCGCCGACGTGAACCTCATCCAGTTCGAGCGCGCTCAGCGCGTCATCCCCGGTGGCGTGAACTCTCCGGTGCGCGCGTTCCGTTCGGTGGGCGGCACCCCGCGTTTCATGGTGTCGGCGAAGGGGCCGTACATCACGGATGCACAGGGCCGCGAATACGTGGACCTGGTGGCATCGTGGGGTCCCGCGATTCTGGGACACGCTCATCCGGCGGTCGTCGCCGCGGTTCAGGAGGCGGCCGCGCGCGGACTCTCGTTCGGCGCATCCACACCCGCTGAGACCGAGCTGGCCGAGGCTGTACTCGAGCGCGTGCCGTTCATCGAGAAGCTCCGCCTGGTCTCGACCGGCACCGAGGCGACGATGACGGCCATCCGTCTTGCGCGAGGTTTCACCGGCCGGCCGTTGATCGTTAAGTTCGCCGGCCACTACCACGGCCACTCCGACGGCCTGCTGGCGGAGGCCGGTTCCGGGCTCGCCACCCTTGCTTTGCCCGGCTCGGCGGGAGTCACGGAGGCGACCGCCTCGCAGACGCTGGTGCTTCCATACAACGACTTGGATGCGGTCCGAGCGGCCTTCGAGCAGCACGGCCCCGACATCGCGGCCGTCATCACTGAGGCCGCCGCCGCCAACATGGGTGTCGTGCCGCCGGACAAGGGCTTCAACGCCGCGCTGACCGATCTCGCGCACGAGTTCGGCGCGCTGCTGATCCTGGACGAGGTGCTCACCGGTTTCCGGGTGAGCGCGGCCGGCTTCTGGGGACTCGATCGTGCGTACACGCCCGACCTCGTCACTTTCGGCAAAGTCATCGGGGGCGGGATGCCGCTGGCGGCCCTCGGCGGACGCTCCGAGCTGATGGACTTCCTCGCCCCGAACGGGCCGGTGTATCAGGCAGGAACCCTGTCTGGTAACCCCGTCGCCGTGGCCGCCGGGCTTGCGACGCTGGCCCAGGCTGACGCGTCCGTCTACGATCGCCTGGATCGGGTGGCAGCGACCGTCTCGCGCGCCACGTCGGAGGCGCTTTCGGCGGCGGGCGTCGCGCACCGCGTGCAGCGTGCCGGCAACCTCTTCAGTTTCGTCTTCGGCGACTTCGCAGCGCCCCCGCGTACCTACGCCGAGGTCCAGACGCAGGAGGCCTTCCGGTATCGGGCGTTCTTCCATGCCATGCTCGACGCGGGGGTCTCCCTCCCGCCGAGCGTCTTCGAGGCTTGGTTCGTGACCGCGGCCCACGACGACGCGGCGGTTGCCCGCATCCTCGATGCCCTGCCTTCCGCCGCTACCGCTGCCGCAGCCGCTCGGCCGTAGTGCCTGCGCCCGCTAGGTCGGTTGCGCCGAATCTTCGTCGACCTCTTCGCCCGCGGCTTCGGCGAGTTCGCGGCGCAAGCTGGCGTTCTCTCCCTCGAGGTCGAGCACTCTGCCGACTCCCGCGAGGTTGACGCCGTCGTCCTGCAGCTCGGCGACCCGGCGCATCCGTTCGATGTCGTCGACACTGTACCGGCGGGTCCCGCCGCCGGTGCGTGCGGGCGTCAAGAGCCCCTTGCGCTCGTAAAGCCGCAGTGTCGCCGGGGGCAGGCCCAAGAGTTCGGCAGCGACGGCCATGCTGTAGACCGGTCGACTCCCGGGCCTAGGATTCATTCTCAAAGTTTGCTCAGAAGTCTTGCGCGATGTCAAACGTCGATGTAGAAAATATGCATCAACTGATCTAGGTTATCTCCGCGGTAAGCGGAAGGTCTGGGAGGTGATGAACGGTGGCCGCGGCGGGCACAGTCGATCGCACGGCGGAAATGTTCGCAGACATCGTCTGCTCCGATCCGGAATGGGTCGACCTCGAGTTCGAGGAGATCGTCGCCGGACTACGGAACGCGCCGCACACCGCGTCGGCCCAGTCGCAGCCACTCGAACAGGATGCGCCGCACCGGGATGGGGATGGTCGGCGCATCCTCTCCAGCGCGACCAGACCCATCCGGTTGCGGTCGTCCATCCGCTCGCCTCCGGGTAAGCCAGCCGGCCCGGCCGGCGCAACCTAGCGAAAACCAGGGCGCCATCGGATCGCCCGATCTCGAAAGGAGAATCTCATTATGTCGATGTCATTTGATCCTTTCAGCCAACTGGACAGGATCGCGCAGAGCATCTTCGACACCAGCAGGCAACCGCGGATGATGCCCGTGGACCTGTTCCGCGAAGGAGACCAGTACGTACTGAACGCCGACCTTCCCGGCGTCGATCCGGGTTCGGTCGATGTCGATGTCGACGGACACCTGCTGACCATCCGCGCACAGCGGTCGGGTGCGAACCGCGAGAACGCCCGCTGGCTGGCCCAGGAGAGGCCGTTCGGTTCGTACATGCGTCAGTTCTCGATCGGGGACGACGTGAACGCCGAAGGCATCAGCGCCAACTACGACAACGGCGTGCTCAGCGTGGTCATCCCGATCGCCGAACGCGCCAAGCCACGCAAGATCGCGGTCGAATCCGTGGCGGAGCACGGCCAGAAGGCCGTGGCCGCCTGATCCGCGACCGCAGGCCGCAGTGAATTCACCGCTGGACCGCTGGACCGCTGGACGATCCGGCACTGAGGGCAATCCAGTCCGAGGCCGCCGCTCGAATGACAGGTCGGACCGCATGGGGCGGGCGACATACTGTTCTCCCGAGCGCGGCCGCGGGCTGGTCGCCGATTTCGGAGCCACCTCACCATGACAAGAGCCGACACTCACCTTTTGAAGGCGTGGGAACCCCTTTCCGCGCGCCCGTTCGTCACGCGACTTCGTCGCCGGAGCTACCGGCTTCGCCGTCGCGCGCAGTCGTTTGCGGAGTCGTTCGCCGATCGACTCCGACCGGCGAACGTCGACTCGCGCGACCCGGGCCGCCTCGCCGCCGCGATGAGTGTCTCGAGCACCCTCTTCGCGTTGCTCGTCGTACTGTTCGCTCTGCTCGTCGCGGACCTCTACGGCCCGCTCGCCCGCGACGCACTCCGTGCGATGGGTTTCGCTGTCTGACCTGACCGCTCCGGGGCCCCCCGCGCGCCCGCCCGCGACTCCGCGCGCCCCCGCGCGCCCCGCCGCCCGACTCCGCACAAACTACCCGCCGAGTCCGCGGAAAATCGCCCCAAAACCGCCGAGTGCGCAGACAATCCGCGTACTCGGCGGCTTGCGGCCGGGTTGGGCCGCGCCGAGTGCGCAGACAATCCGCGTACTCGGCGGCTTGCGGCAGGGCGGGGCGGTCACGGTCAGACGTCGGGGTCGGCTGCGGCGCGGGCGACGGACTCGACGTACGAATACGTCGCCTCGTGGGGCCAGCCGTCTGCGTCGACGAGCGAGTAGACGTCGAAGGTCAGTTGGCCGCCACCACCGGATGCTCGCCTCAGGGTGCGCGGCGGTGTATCGGATGACGCCCGCACTGTGACCGTCTGCGGTCGC
>DASYGJ010000103.1:0-10785 GCA_035999915.1 Leifsonia sp. | reverse complement strand
TTGCTCCCCCTTGGCCGGCTGGGCCTGCTCGGCCCCATCGGCGGGGGCGGCCAGCACTGGCCGTGGGTGAGTCTGCGCGATGAGGCCGCGGCGATCGTGCACCTCATCGAAGCCTCCAAGCTCTCAGGTCCGGTGAACGTGGCCGGCCCGACTCCGACGACGGCGGATGCGGTACTCCGGGCACTGGCCAAGGCGGTTCACCGTCCCTACGGCCTCCCCGTGCCCGAGAAGCTCATCGAACTCACACTGCGTGAAGCAGGTCGCGACCTTCTGCTGTCCAGTCAAAAGGTGGTACCTCAGAAGCTCCTGGCCGACGGCTTCGCGTTCGCCGAGCAGACGGTGCAGGACGCGATGATCCGACTGGTCTACCCGAAGTAGCGGGTCGGTTCAGGCGCCGGAGTAGCGGGTCGTTCAGGCGGCGTGCTACTTCGCGCGATACAACCGGATCGACTCGCGCAGCGCCGAACGGGCTCGCCTCCGGTCGCCGGAGGCGTCGTAGGCGAGCCCGAGCCGGAACCACGCTCGCCAGCTCTGGGGCGCCTCCTCGACCTCCTCCTTGAACCGCGGAAAGTCGGCGTCGGCGGCGTCACGAAGCGGACGTCCGCTCGCTCTGTGCGGAAGCTCCTCCACCGGTAAGCCGCCCTCGGCGTCAAGGATCTTCACGAGTCTCTCGGTGCGAGCACCGAAGAGGAGCTCGCGGGCGATGGCCCACGCGGCGATGAGCGGAAGGACGAGCAGCGCGACTCCCATGGCGATCGCCACGGCGACGCCCGTTGCCATGAGCATGATCGCGCGTTCGAAGACGAGCACGAGATAGATTGCGAGAATGGCCGCCATCACGATGGCGGCGATGCGGCTTCTCACGCGTTCTCGCGAACGGTGGGACGTGGGGGCTGGCCGTCGGGCTCGGCGATGCCGAGATCGATCAGGCTGTCGAGACCGACGATCACCCCCGTCGAGGTGGCCGCCGCGCGAAGCGCGAGCAGGATGCCTGCTTCGTAGGATTGCGAGCCGACGGTGTCGTGCCGGATGGTGAGCGTCTCCCCCGCGCCGCCGAAGACCACTTGCTGCTGGGCGGCGACCCCGCGCATCCGCATGCTGTGGATCGGCACGCTCGCGACCTGCTGGCCACGGGCGCGCTGATCGGTGTGCGGTGCATCGACCGGTCCGCGTTGCGCCCGCGCTGCGCCGATGAGCTCGGCCGTTCGAACCGCTGTTCCCGACGGCGAATCGACCTTGCCCTCACCGTGCGCCTCGATGATCTCGATCGAGTCGAAGAAGCGGGCGGCCACGGTCGCGAACGCGGTGCCGAGCACCGAGCCGAGCGAAAAATTGGGGATGACGACGGCGCCGCTGCCCTCGTGCTCGGCGACGCGGCGCTCGAGGTCGAGGATGCGGTCGGCCGACCAGCCGGACGTGCCGACGAGCACCTTCAAGCCGTGATCGATGGCGAAGGCGACCACCTCGGGGCTGACGGCCGGCAGTGTCATGTCGACGAGCACGTTCGCACCGAGCATCTCCTCCAGCGACGAGCGCGAATTCAGGCTCGCGACCAGTTCGAGGTCGTCGGCCTGTTCGATGAGCCGCACGGCGACGGACCCCAGCTTTCCGGTCGCACCTGCGACGGCTACGCGAATACTCACCCGACCAATCTACCCGGACCTCCCCGCGGGAACGCTCCCTGGAGCACGGCCGCAACTACGCTGGGGGAATGGTGTCATTTGCCGATGTCGCAGTCACGGATGCGACAGCCCACCGGATGCTGTCGGAGTACTTCGCCGAGCGTGCCGTCACCTTTCCGGCGACGCAAGGTGCGTACCGCACGAACTTCCCGGATCCGACCACGTTCGTGCCCCCCGCCGGCGTCTTCCTGCTCGCGTACGACGAGGACGGCGGAGAGGCCGGCTGCGGCGGCGTCCGCGAACTCAAAGTCCCCCTGGTCGACCGGGATCCGGAGCTGCCCGTGGTGCGGTACGAGGTCAAGCATCTGTGGGTGACCCCGTCGCGACGCGGATTCGGACTCGGCCGGGCGATCCTCGCCGAACTGGAGCATCGCGCCCGCGGCTTCGGGGCCACCGAGGTCGTGCTCGACACGAACGCGAGTCTGGAAGCGGCCGGTGCCCTCTACCGAAGGCACGGCTACCTAGACATCCAGCCGTACAACGACAACCCGAACGCCACCGACTGGTTCCGCAAGACGTTCTGAGCGCACGCGATCCGCGCCCGGGCGGTTAGACCGGTTGCAGCTCGGGGAGGCCCGTGCGCAGCTCCACCGGCAGGTGGCCGAGATCATTGTGCACCACGAGCACCGGCGGTTTCGCTGAGCGGACGCGGATGATCGTCAGACCGCAATTGGCTTGGTTCAGCCCGAGCCAGCGCCATTCGGGAGCATCGAAGACGTGCCGCACGAACCAGCCGATCACGAAGTTGTGCGTGATGAGGAGGTCGTGGCGGTCGCCTAACGCCGGCGTGAGGAACTCGCCCACCGCATCCCCCATCTGCGCCCGACCCGCCTCGATCTCCGCGTCCGTGACAGCGCCGAAGAACGACTCGAAGGCCTTCGGCATGTCGGGGGTGGGGCCCGAGGGGATGCAGTCGAAGAGCAGACTGGACGGCTCCGGCGTGAGGGCGGGCATCCGCTCGGCCATGATCGCCGCCGTCTCGGTGGCCCGGTTCAGCGGCGAGTGGAACATGCCGGTGAACGGGATGCCGCTCAGACGTTCCGCGATCAGCTGCGCTTGGCGCTTTCCGCGAGGCGAGAGCGGACCGTCGGGCAAGCCGTGTTGGGCGTCCTGCTGCTCGCCGTGGCGAACGAGGTAGAGGTAGTGGGGCACCGTGGAGCCTTTCGAAAGAAGCGGGGACGGGAGGGTCAGGAGGCGAGGCCGGCGAAGAGATCGTCGGTCACGTTGCCGACCGCGGAGACGGAGACCGGCCGGCCGGCGAGGTCGGCGGCCAGCGCACGCACATCGTCGCCGGAGACGAGGTGCAGGCGACGGAGGCTCTCATCGAGGTCGGAGAACTCCCCGAGGCTGATCTCGGCTCGGCCGAGCCGGGACATCCTGGTATCGGAGTCTTCGAGTGCGAGGGCGGCTGCTCCGGAGAGCTGGCCGACGGCGCGGCGCAACTCGTCAGGACTCACGCCGTCCTCGGCGAGACGGTGCAGCTCGGACAGCATCAGCTCACCGACCTGAGCCGCCTTGGCGGGAGCGCATCCGGCATAGAGCCCGAAGACACCCGCGTCGGAGTATGCACCGGAGAACGAGTAGACGGAGTAGGCCAGACCGCGTCTTTCACGGATCTCCTGGAACAGACGGCTCGACATCCCGCCGCCTAGAACAGAATTGAGGACGCTCATGGTCACGCGCCGCTCGTCCGTGGCGACAATGCCAGGCACGCCGATCAGCAGGTTGGCTTGCTCGGTCGGCCGTTGCACGGTGACGACCGGTGCGGCCCGCTGGATCTCCGCTGCGGCGGTCGATCGGCGAGCGACAGGCGAAGCCTCGCGCTCGAGATCCCAACCGGCGGCGAGCAGGCCCTTCTCGACCCCGTCGACCAGGAGATCGTGGTCGACCGCGCCGGCCGCGGTGATAACGAGGTCCTGCGGGCGGTAGTTGGCTTGGTAATGCTCGCGCACAGAATCCCGCTTCGCCTCGCGGATGGTCTGCGGGCTGCCCCCGATCGGCCGGCCGAGTGGATGCGCACCCAGCACCGCCTCGAAGAAACGCTCGTTCGCGACGTCGGCCGGATCGTCCTCGGCCATGCCGAGCTCCTCCAGGATGACGCCGCGCTCGTTCTCGAACTCGGCGGGGTCCAGCAGCGAGGAGGTGAGCATGTCGGCGATGACCTCGACCGCCATCGGTAGATCCCTGTCTTGCACTTTGGCGTAGTAGCAGGTGTATTCCTTGGCCGTCATGGCGTTGTGCTCGCCGCCCACGGAGTCGAATGCGATCGCGATGTCGAGGGCCGTTCTCGACTTGGTCCCTTTGAAGAGCAGATGCTCGAGGAAGTGCGTCGAGCCGTGGTGCCCTTCGGTCTCGTCTCGGGAGCCGACCGCGACCCAGTAGCCGAGCGTGGCGCTCCGGGCACCCGGGACCTGTTCGCTGAGGATGCGGACTCCGCTCGGTAGGACGGTGCGGCGAACCAGCGCGTCGCCGGATGCGGCGAAGGAGAGGTCGGCCAGGTGGAGCGGGAGGTCGACTGCGCTGTTCATCCCGTCCACCCTACGCTAGGCACCATGGAAAACTTGTGAACGAAATGGGGACAAACAGACCAGTCTGTCTACTGTATACTGGTTCTCACCAGGTCGTCGAGACGAACCCCAAACGTCTGAGACGACCGCAACGGCGACGGACCCGACCGTCGCCCCGAATAAGGAGTTGTGCCGGATGGTCGTAAGTGCCCGGGCGACCATCCGGCCGCCCGCCCCCTCAAAAATCAAGATCCTCGCCACGGCGGACCAGCTCTTCTACCTGGAAGGCATCCACACCGTCGGTGTCGACCGGATCATCGCGGCTGCGCGGGTCACGAAAGCCACCTTCTACAAGCACTACCGCTCGAAGGACCTCCTGATCATCGCCTACGTCGAAGGACGCGACAAGCAGATCCGCGACTGGTTCGACGAACAGGAGAAGACCGCTGGCGACCCCCGCGCCATCGCGCGCGCGCTCGTCGACCAGATCAACGTCGAAGCGATCCGTCCCGGCTTCCGAGGCGACCCCTTCATCAATGCAGCCGCACAGTTCGCCGACGAGAACCATCCGGTTCGCCTCGCCGTCACCGCCCACCGGGACTGGTACGCGCATCGCATCGAGGAACTGTTCCGCGAGATCGGCCACCCGCATCCGGGCGACGCCGCGGACGACCTGATCCTCGCGCGCGACGGTGCTCTGGCCGGCGGGTATGTCGGCGACCCCGTCGCCGCGGGCGCCGCGCTGCACCGTTCACTGGAACGAATCCTGGCCGAGGCCTAGTACGTCGGAGATTTCAGTCGACACGCCGGTGAAGTCTCCGTTACGACGGAAAAACGCAGCCAGGTGGCCGATATCTCCGACGTTGCGAATGGAGCCCCGCTCCCCGGCTACTCGGAGACGCGGTCGAGTTCGAGCATCTGGGCGCGGGTGAGACGGATGCCGGCGGCGAGCATCAGCGCGTCCACCTGCTCGGGGCGGCTGGCGCTGGCGACGGGGGCGACGACATTGCGCTTGGCGAGTAGCCAGGCGAGCGCGATGGTGGCAGGGGTGGACTGGTGCTCGGCCGCCACGCGATCGAGCGCGGCGAGCACACGCTGGCCGCGGCGGTTGACGTAGGCCGCGGCCCGGATGCTGCGAGCGTCGGCCGTGAGGTCGTCTTTCGAGCGGTACTTGCCCGTGAGAAACCCGTTCGCGAGCGCGTAGTACGGCATGACCGCGAGGCCCTGGGCGCTCGCGACGATGCGCAACGCGCTCTCGAACTCGCTGCGATGCATCAGGTTGTACTGGGTTTGCACGGCGATGAACTTCGGCAGGCCCGTCGATGAAAGAATGCGCGCCTCGATGAGCCTGTCGGCACTGAAGTTGGAGGCACCGAGGTACCGCACCTTGCCGGACTCGATCAACCACTCCGCTGTGGCGAGGCTGTCTTCGAGGGCGACGCCGGGGTCGTCGTCGTGGAAGTAGAGCAGGTCGATGTGGTCGGTCTTGAGCCGCTCGAGCGAGGCTTCGACGGCGCGCACGATGCTGACCGAGCCGAGACCAGGGTTGTCGTGGTGGCGGCCCACCTTGGTCGCGACGACCATGCTGTCGCGGTTGCGGCGCTCGTTCATCCACTTGCCGATGAGCACCTCGCTGCGGCCGCCGACATAGCTGTCTGCCGTGTCGATGAAGTTGCCACCGAGCCGGGCGAACCGGTCGAGGATGCGGAAAGACGTGTCGCCGTCGGCTGTCCAGCCGAACACGCTCGCGCCGAGCGACAGCGGATAGACGGCCAGGTCGCTCTCTCCGACACGCCGTGGCGCGATGATCGAGAGCGGACCGGTGCGCTCGAGCGCAGAATCGAGCTGCGGGAGCGCGGCGGTCTCGACGCCGATCGACTCGGTCAGAACCTCTTCAGGCATCGATTCGCTCTTGGCGGTCGCCGCGGCGGCTTTGCGGAAGGCGACCTCACGCAGCCGGAGAGGCAGCAGTTGTGGCATGTGCCCCTCCCCCTACTCCCGACTGGTTCGAATCGATTCGAGGACCCCAGTTCCCCAACACCTACTTGCAGGGTACGGCATACTTCCGACACGACCTGGCCGATCGGGGTGAACTGTTGAAAAATGCTTGGTCACAGTTTCATCACGTTATGGAGCGGGGTTCGGTTCAGTCTTTCCGGCGCGCGCGACGCAGGACCGCCCGAGCGTGCGCGAGCACCGGGCCGTCGACCATCCGGCCGCGAAAGCGGAACACGCCGGTGGCCGTCGCGGCGGATTCGAGCAGCGCGGTCGCCTCGGCGATCGCCGACTCCCCGGGCCGGTAGGCCGCTCGCACCGTCTCCACCTGCCCCGGGTGGATGCACGCGGTCGCCGCGAACCCGACCGCCACCGCATCCTCGGCCTCCTCGGCTAGACCTGCGAGGTCGTCGATGTCGAGGTGCACGGTGTCGATCGCCGCGACTCCCGCGGCGCCGGCCGCTAACAGCACCGCCGAACGCGCATGGCGTGCCACATCGCGGTATCCCCCGTCGGCTCGCCGGCTCGACATCCCTCCGAGGGAGGCGACGAGGTCTTCGGCTCCCCACATCAGTGCGATCACTCCCGGCGCGCGGGCCAGTTCGGGAGCCCCGAGCACCCCGGCGGCCGTCTCGCACAACGCGATGACGTCGAGTGCCGCGAGATCGCGCAGGTCTTCGGCCCGCTCCGCCTTCGGGAGCATCACCGCGCTGTAAGGGGTGATGGCGAGCGCGGCTAGATCGGCCGCGTGGTCCGGTGTCCCCGCCGGATTCACGCGCACGATCACCCGTGCGGGATCGAGGGACGACGTCGCCAGCGCTTCGCGGGCCGCCACGCGGTGCGCAGGGTCGACAGCATCCTCGAGGTCGAGGATCACCGCATCCGCCCGTTCGAGCGCCTTCGCGTAGCGGTCGGGCCGGTCAGCAGGGCAGAAGAGCAGGGCCGGGCCCCAGGGAAACTCGCTCATCCTGCGGCCCCAGGATGCGCATCCCGGCACCACACCATCACCTGGCGGGTCGCGATCGCCACCACGTCGCCGTCCTGGTTGCGCCCCGTGTGCTCCAGCGTCACGATCCCCTGCCCGGGCCGCGAGGCGGAAAGGCGTTTGGCCGCCACCGTGGTCTCCGAGTAGAGGGTGTCGCCGTGGTAGAGCGGATGGGGGAACGCGACCTCGCTGAAGCCCAGATTGGCCACGATGGTGCCCTGAGTGAGCTGGGTCACCGACGCGCCGACGATGGTGGCGAGTGTGAACATCGAGTTGACGAGCCGCTGGCCGAAGGGCTGCGTCGCCGACCAGGCCGCGTCGAGATGGAGCGCCTGCGTGTTCATCGTCATGGTCGTGAACAGCACATTGTCGGCCTCTGTGACGGTGCGTCCTGGACGATGCAGATAGCGCGTCTCGAGCTCGAACTCCTCGTAATAGAGGCCACGCTGCTCGATCTCGTTCATGATGCGCTCGCTTCCAGCTCGACCGTGAGCGGCGCGCCCGTCGCCGCGACCACCTCGTCGACCGTGACGCCGGGAGCGACCTCGCGCAGCACGAGGGTGCCTTCACCGGCGTCCGAACGCACCACGTCGATGACGGCAAGATCGGTGATGATCCGGTCGACGCATCCGGTGCCCGTCAAAGGCAGCGAGCACTCGCGAAGGATCTTCGGACGACCCTCCCTGTCGACGTGCTCCATCATCACGATGAGCCGTTTGGCGCCGAACACCAGATCCATCGCGCCACCCATGCCTTTGACCATCTTGCCGGGGATCATCCAGTTGGCGAGATCGCCGCGTTCGGAGACTTCCATCGCGCCGAGTACGGCGACATCGACGTGTCCGCCGCGCACCATCCCGAACGACAGCGCCGAGTCGAAGAAGGCGGCCCCGTCGTTGACGGTCACGGTCTCCTTGCCCGCGTTGATCAAGTCGGCGTCGATGTCGGCATCGTCGGGGTACGGTCCGACGCCGAGGATTCCGTTCTCCGAGTGCAGGATGACCTCGACGTCGTGAGGGATGTAATTCGGAATGAGCGTCGGCATCCCGATGCCGAGATTGACATACTGACCGTTCTCGAGTTCGCGGGCCACCCGGGCGGCGAGCTCGTTGCGGGTGAGGCTCATCGGGACTCCCCTTCCTGGATGCGCACGGTTCGGCGCTCGATCCGCTTCTCGCCGGCCGGAACGTGGACGACGCGCTGTACGAAGATCCCCGGCGTATGCACGTGTCCGGGATCGAGTTCGCCAGGCTCGACCAGTTCCTCGACCTCGGCGATGGTGACGCGGCCGGCCATGGCGGCGAGCGGGTTGAAATTCATCGCGGCGGCATGGAAGACCAGGTTGCCGTAGCGGTCGCCCTTGGCCGCGTGGACGAGCGCGAAGTCGGGTCTCACCGATCGTTCCAGCACGTAGTCGACGCCGTCGAAGGTGCGGAGTTCTTTGGGCTCGGAGGCAACGACGATCGATCCGTCGGGCGCATACAGGCGGGGCAGGCCGCCCTCGGCGATCTGGGTGCCGACGCCGGCGGGCGTATAGAACGCGGGAATGCCGGCTCCGCCCGCGCGGAGCTTCTCGGCGAGCGTCCCCTGCGGGGTGAGCTCCACCTCCAGCTCACCCGAGAGGAACTGACGCGCGAACTCCTTGTTCTCGCCGACGTATGAGCTGACCATCTTGCGGATGCGCCGGTCGCCGAGCAGGATCCCCAGCCCCCAGTCGTCCACGCCGCAGTTGTTGCTGACGACCTCCAGTCGGCCCGTGCCCTGTTCGTGCAGCGCTTGGATGAGCGCGCTCGGGATGCCGCACAGGCCGAATCCGCCGACCGCCAGCGACGCGCCATCCGGAATGTCCCGCACCGCCTCCGCCGCGCTCTCCAATGTCTTGTCGATCATCGAGTCCTCCGTTCTTCACCGTCGAATACGCGAAAAGTAGCCCGAAACCCGCCCAGTCGCCAGACTATCCGCGGACTCGGCGGTTAGGTGCGCGGGCGGGGCGGGGCGAGGGTCAGGAGTCGAAACCGAGGGACCGGGAGATGATCATGAGCTGGACTTCGGAGGTGCCCTCGCCGACCTCGAGGATCTTCGCGTCGCGGTAGTGACGCGCGACCGGGTTCTCGTTCAAGAACCCGTAGCCCCCGAAGATCTGGGTCGCGTCGCGGGCGTTGTCCATCGCCGCCTCACTTCCGACGAGCTTCGCGATCGACGCCTCGAGCTTGAACGGCTTGCCCGCCATCAGCTTGAAGCACGCGTCGTAATACGCGAGCCGGGCCGCGTGCACCCGGGCCTGCATCCGGGCGATCTTGAAAGCGATGTACTGATTGGAGCCGATCGCGCGGCCGAACACATTGCGGCTCTTGGCGTAGCGGATGGCCTCCTCGAGGCATCCCTGCGCGGCACCGGTGCACAGCGCGGCGAAAGCGACTCGGCCTTCGTCGAGCGTCTGCAGGAAGTTGGCGTAGCCTCGGCCACGCTCGCCGAGAAGGTTCGCCTCCGGCACGCGCACATCGGTGAGGGTGAGCGGATGCGTATCCGAGGTGTGCCAGCCGACCTTGTCGTATGCGGGCTCCTGCACGAAACCCGTGGTCGGCACCGGAACGAGGATCGCCGAGAGCTCCTTCTTGAGCGAACCGTCAGCGCGGATCTCCTCGCCAGTCACCGCGGTGATCGTCACGAGTTTCGTGATCTCGCTTCCGGAATTGGTGATGAACTGCTTGGTGCCGTTGATGACCCATTCGCCATCGCGGAGGACCGCAGTCGTCTTGGTGCCGGCGGCGTCCGAACCCGCCTCCGCCTCGGTGAGCCCGAATCCGGCGAGCGCCTTACCCGCGGTGAGCATCGGAAGCCACTCCCGACGCTGCGCCTCCGTGCCGTTGCGGAACACGGGCATGATGCCGAGGCCGACACCGGCCTCCAACGTGACCCCGATGCTCTGGTCGACTCGTCCCAGCTGCTCGACCGAAAGGCAGAGCGAGAGGTAGTCCTTGCCCTGGCCGCCGTATTCGACCGGGAACGGCAGACCGAAGAGGCCCATGTCCCCCATCTCCGCGATGATCTCGTACGGCAGGCTGCGACGGGTGTCGTAATCGTAGGCGGCGGGAGCGACGACCGTGTCGGCGAAATCGCGCACTCGGTCGCGCAGCCGCTTGTGCTCCTCGGTGAGCTCGAAACCGGCGATATCGGCGTTCGCGGTGGGATTCTCATCCCGGGTCAGTTGCATCGTCATGGTTGCCTCTCTTCAGGCCACGGTCGATCGTGTCGGGGTGGCTGTTTGGTGTTCCACGGTCGTGGGCGGAACGGGATGGTGGTCTGCCGGCGCGTCGGTTGCGGCGGCGGTCGGCTCCGCGGAGGGGGATGGTCCCGCCTCCACGGTGGCGACGACAGTGGCGACGACAGTGGCGACGACCTGGTCGAGTCTCACGAGATCACCCGGGGCAACACGCACCTGCACGCGGCCGGCGATCGGGGCGACGAGGCGGTGCTCCATCTTCATGGCCTCGACGGTGAGCACGGTGTCGCCGGCGTCGACCTCATCGCCTGAGCTCACCGCGACGGCGACGACGGTCCCCGGCATCGGCGAGCGCAAGTCGGGATCGGCCGCTCCGGCCACCCGCGTGAGGCC
>DASYGJ010000038.1:0-4601 GCA_035999915.1 Leifsonia sp. | reverse complement strand
TGCGATAGTAGCTTCGCTAATGAAACAGTCTGCGCCCGTTGGCTCCGATTCTTCACTGGGCGCCCGAGAAAGGCTTACGACATGAACAATGTTCCCGATGAGAAGGCGCCGGCCCTGAAGCTCGGCTCGAAGGACTCGTTCCTTCCGTACCTTGCGGAGGCTCTGGGCTACTTCGACGATGAAGGCCTCACCGTAGAAGTGCTCGACAAGGCACAAATCAAGGAGTGGGAAGCTGCGGGGAACGTGCTCCCGGCGCGAGTCGCCTGGGCCCACGTCGTCGTATTCGGCGCGGGCACCGGCGACCGTCAGCTGAGCGTGATGACGTTGCACGACGCACCCGGAATCTCGATCTTGGTCGCGAATCACGTCAAGGACCAGATCCGGAGCGCGGCGGACTTCGCAGGGCGGACGGCGGCGGTCGGCGCTCCCCATTCGACGAAGGGCATGCTCACCAACTATCTCGCGACGAAGGCAGGTCTGCCGAGCGGCAGCTACACGTCGATGCCGCTGCCAACCGATGGCCGGCTGCAACTGCTCACCGACGCTCTGGAGCACCACGCGGTGGACGTGCTGACGTTCATGGAGCCGCTGTCCTCGCAGTTGAGAGCGACCGGGTTGGTCAGCGACCTCTACGACCTGACGACGACCGATGCGGCCGCAGCTGCCCTGGGAGCGCGATACTTGGCCGAGTCCCTGATGGTCGATCCGCGGTTCGCGAAAGAGCACCCGGATCTGGTCCAGGCACTTGTCAACGTCTTCGTCCGCACCCTGCAGTACGCCCACAGCGCATCGGCGGCCGAAGTGGCGGAGCTGCTTCCGGCGACCTTCGCCCCGGGCATGGATCGTGCGGCGGCAGCCGTGATCGTAGCCAGCCGCTGGGGCACGCTGGCTACGGACTTCTCGATCTCGGAGGACTCGATGAGGCTCCTCGTCGATTCGATCCAGGTCGCGGCTTTCGACGACAGCTCGCCTGCGCGGGCGCGTGCCGCGGTGCAAGGCGAAACAGTGGACGTGAGCACCCTCTTCACGAATCAATTCCTCGAAGGCGCGAGCGCCGCGAGCAAGTGACCGGCCGATCGCAGAAAGAGACACGCATGAACATCGAAAGCACAGAAGCCGCCGGCTTTGTCGGTCACTATGACCTCAGCGACCTTCCCCTCTATACGCCGGCGCGCGTCGAGGACACGGATCACTGTCACAACGACGTTTGCAAGGGCGAGTGGGGAGTCATCCGCATTCAGGGGGGCGAGAATTTCATGTCGCTGATCACGGCATGGCAGAACGCATTCCTCGCGATGCACTCGAGTATCCGGTTCGCCAACTTCTTCAACCCCAGCGGCTTCGGTGGCTTGACCACGAAGAAGTTCGATATCGGGACGTTGGGGCATGCCGTATGGCGAACGGATGTTGCCGCTTTCCGCAACGTTTTCGGCCGGAATCCACACGAGATCCGCCTGAGCGGACCCTTCGATCAGAAGGGCGGCATCCAGCCGGCCCCCGTCTTCATCGTGAACAAGGAGAATCCTCTCGCAGGCTTGACTCTCGATGAGATCGACGGCATCTTCGGCGCCGAGCGAACCGGCGGCTGGACGAACTTCTACGAATGGACCACGGAGGCGGCGCGCAGCGATGCCGCAGACATTCGCTCCTGGGGACAACTCGGGCTCGGCGGCGAGTGGGCGAACGCGCCGATTCGACCGTACGGATTCGACGCCACGTTGAGCGGCTGGTCGCATCTCATTCAGCAGGTCGCCTTCAAAGGAGGCGGGAAGTGGAACCCCGCCGTCGTGGAGAAGGTGCGTGGCGGGCTGAAGAAGGTCGGAGACGATGAGATGGTCGAGGCCGTCCTGAACGACAAGTTCGCGATCGGATTCAATCTGCCGAAGGTCGTGAACAGGTATCCCGACCTCAAGGTGCTGCCGATCGCTGCCTCGGCCGGTGAGCCGTTCGTGACTGCTTCACGCCAGACGCTGTTCGATCGAACGTACCCGCTGACCAACAATGCGTACATCTACGTGGACAAGCCGCCGGAGGGATTGTCCGACCGACTGAAGGAATTTCTTCGCTTCGTGCTGAGCCGGCAGGGTCAGCAGATTCTCGCGGACCAGGATCGTCTGACGCCTCTCAACGCCGAAGACTCCCGCCGCCAGATCGCCGCGTTGGACTGAACCTGCAAAACGAGAAGGTGGTAAAGATGTCAAGCATTGATGAAAACAAGACCCTCCCGTACGACGTGCTGCGGGTCAGCGGTTCGCCGAGCATGAGAGAACTGATGGATGCGTGGATCCCGGAGTTCCGGCGACGTCAACCCGATATCCATTTCGTCCTCGATCTCAAGGGCACGCCGACTGCACAGTTCACGCTGCAATCGGGCACGGCGGATCTGGCGCTCAGCGCCCGGCAGTCGTCGACATACGAGGAGTACGGTTTCATCCGTCGCTCGCAGTTCCTGTCCAAGGAGATCCCGGTCGCGATCGGAAGCCATGATTCGATCGGCAAGGCTGCGGCGCTGGCCATCTACGTTCATGAGGACAATCCGATCGCCGGCCTCAGCGTCCGCGAACTCGACGGAATCTTCGGGGACCAGCGCTCAGGAGGTTGGCACGGACGGATCGCCTGGGACGGCGAGTCCGCCCGAGGCCCGGAGGGGAACATCCGGCGTTGGGGTGACCTTGGCCTGACGGGCGAGTGGGCGGATGCCCCGATCGTTCCTTACACGCCTCCGGCGCTGCATCCCGGTGGAGTGAGCTACTTCCAGCGACGGGTCATGGGGGGTGCGGACACCGTCAATCCGAAGACGAGGGAATACCCGTACAGCGACGGTCTGATCGCGCAACTGGCAGATGATCGCTTCGGGATCGGCTACGGGAGCCTCGGCTACGCTCAGCCCGGGGTCCGCGCCGTGCCGTTGTCGGACGGAGGGCCACACGTCGCTCTGACCGAGCAGTCCGTGGCGGACCTGTCCTACCCGCTGACGCGACTCGCTTACATCTATGTCACACCGGACACCGTGGTCGGCGATGCTGCTCCGATGAGCGGCAGCCTCTTGGCTTTCATGCAATTCGCCCTGGGCTCGGAGGGCCAGGCGCTCATCGGCTCGACGGACTACCACCCTCTGCCTCAGGAGGTGGCGGCCGAACAGCGCGCCGATCTGACCAATCCGGGCAACCTCATCGGCACAGAAAGCTAGTCAGCCGCGCGCGTGGCATCCGCCGACCTACGGCGCACCATCGCTGAGTTCGGCCGCGAGCAGCGTCAGCGTCTGCTCGCGGCCGGGCGAGGCAGCATTCGGCTCGTCCTTGTATGCGCCGGCCACCGGAACGACCATGACCTCGTCCACATCCCATCGAGCGGCGAACGCGCGTAACTCCTTTGAGACCGTGCTGCCGACGCCGACGAACCAGGTCGCACGCGCGGCCGCTCTGACCGAGCCGGCGAGGCCGTCGAATTCGGCGGCGGAGTCTTTGGCCTGCTCGACGGACTCCAGCGGCACGGGCGGCTCGTTCATGCGCAGCCGCGCCAGCTGGTTCAACTGCGGGAGGGCGCGTTCCTCGGCCTCGGTGGCCGTGCCGGCGGCGATCGCGTTAGCGGTCAGGAGCGTGCGGGGTTTCGGAACGGCCTCGGTGGCGCGGAACTGCGACCGGTAGAGGTCGAGCGCGCGTTCCAGGCCCTCCCCGGAGAAGTGGTTGGCGAATACGTACGGCAGGCCGAAAGCGGCCGCCAACTGCGCCGAGTAGTCGCTTGAGCCGAGCAACCACAGTTCCGGTGTTGTCGTGGCTGCGGGAGTGGCGTGCACGTCGTACGTGGTGTCGCCAGCGCGTGAGGTGGGGCGCACCAGCTGCAGCGTGACGCCGTCGGGGGTCAAGAGTCGCATGATGTCGCGCACGTGGTCGGGGAACTGTTCCACATCGCTGGTCGTGCCCGACATGCGCAGCAGTTGCGTGATAACCGCATCGCTGCCGGGTGCCCGGCCGATGCCGAGGTCGATGCGGCCGGGAGCGATCGCCTCGAGTGCGGCGAACTGCTCGGCGACCACGAGGGGGGAGTGGTTGGGCAGCATGACGCCGCCGGAGCCGACCCGGATGCGCTGGGTGCGTGCGGCCGCCGCCGCGACGAGCACCGGTGGCGTGGTCGACGCGATCGCCGGCGTGTTGTGATGCTCGGCGAACCAGTAGCGCGTGAAGCCGAGGCGATCGGCCGTGCCGGCAAGCTGAAGGGATGCGGCGAGCGCCTGCGCGCTGGTCTGTCCGGCGCGCACCGGCACAAGGTCGAGGACGGAGAGCTTCAGCCTCGAGGTCATCATCAGTGGAACCCGTTCCGTTGGATTGGGCCAAAAGATACCACAATCGGGTTGAACGCGCCGGCGAGTACGGCTCAAACGATTGTCAATGCCGTAGAGGACGGTTGACAAATACGTATCAAACGGTCGATACTTGTGGCATTAGCGGTTGATAGCACGTTGCGCCCGCGGCGTCGCTTACGTCTAGCCACGATGGAGTAGCTCATGACAGTGAAGTCGCACATCTCGAGGTCGGCGGCGGTCGTTGCCGGTGTCGTCCTCATGTTGATCCTTGCTGCCTGCACCGGTGGAGGCGCCAAGC
>DASYGJ010000014.1:0-3389 GCA_035999915.1 Leifsonia sp. | reverse complement strand
CTGCGCGAGTGATGCCGGGGACGGCGACCGTGCGAGCGGAGGCGGGGCCGAGCGGTTTGCCCGGGGACTCTCCCGACGTTCGCTTCGCGCTGAGCCACGGCTACCGTCTCGGCCAGATCGAACGCTCCAGCTCGCTCGCGTTGCCGATGCCGCCCGAGCGACGGGATGCTCTGCTCGCGGACGCGCTGGCCCGCTCGGACGGCTATGACACCGTCAGCTGGTGGCGCACGACGCCCGACGAGTTTCTCGACGAGTTCGCCGCGCTCAAGCAGAGGATGAGCACCGACGTTCCGCAGAGCGGAATCGCCATCGACGACGAACACTGGACCGCCGATCGCGTGCGCGAGTACGAGAACGAGTCGATCTCCCGGGGCGAACCGTTTCTCGTCAGCGTGGCCCGGCATGTGCTGACTGGCCGTCTGGTTGCTTACACGGAGATCGCTGTTCCGGACGACGGGGACAAAGCGGAACAATTCGACACCCTGGTCGAGACCAGCCACCGCGGCCATCGTCTGGGCACACTGGTGAAGCTCGAGAACCTGCGCTTGCTCGCCGCCCGGGCCCCGCACGTCCGTCGGCTGCTCACCTGGAACGCCGACGAAAACGCAGCCATGCTCGCCGTCAACGAAGCCTTCGGTTTCGCACCGCATGGCCTCACCGGCACCTGGCAGAAAACCCTCCCCTGAGCTCTGCGCCCTCTGGGCGCTCTGCACCCGTGGATCTGTGGGCCTGTGGACAAGTTGCCCTGTGGACTCGTGCGAAAAGTGCGCTTCGGTGTGGCGTAACCGCACATTTCGCACCAGCGCGGGCGCGGCGCGGGCGCGGGCGCGGCGCGGCGCGGGCGTCAGCCGACGGCGCGCGGCGTGCGGGGCACCCGCACGCGCTGGCAGTGCGGGCAGAAATGGGAGGAGCGGTTCATGAATTGCTCGCGCACGATGGGCGTGCCGCACCGCGGGCACGGTTCGCCCTCCCGGCCGTAGGCGTTGAGACTGTGCGAAAAGTAGCCGGAGGCCCCGTTCACGTTGACGTACTGCGCGTCGAAGCTGGTTCCGCCCTCGGCCAGCGCCTTGACGAGCACCAAACGGATCTCCGCGAGCAGGAAGCGGATGCGCGCCCGGCTCAGACTGTTCGCCGGCTGAGCGTAGTGCATCTTGGCTGCCCAGAGCGCTTCGTCGGCGTAGATGTTGCCGACGCCGCTGATCAGCGTCTGGTCGAGCAGCGCGCGCTTGATGCCCGTGTTCTTTCGGGCGAGGGATCGCGCAAACGCCGCGTCGTCGAACGCGGGATCCAGCGGGTCGCGTGAGATGTGGGCCACCTGGATCGGCACGAGCGGTAGGTCCGTTCCCAGGCCGCCCGGCGCGCCATCCGCGGTCGGGACGAGTTCGTCGACCGCCATCGAACCGAAGATGCGCTGGTCGACGAACTGCACCCAGAGTTCGCGGAGATCGCCTGGAACCGTCGACGGCAGCTCGATGTGCAGCCGGATGCGCAAGAGCCCGGTCTCCACCGCGCCGGGTTCGCGCACGAGTATCTGCCCGCTCATCCCGAGGTGCGCAACGATCGCCTGGTTCGTGCCGACAAGCGGGATCCAGAGAAACTTTCCTCGGCGCACGGGAGTCGCCATGACGCGCCCGGTGACTAACGTTTCGAACGCGCCCGCCAGCGGGTCGTGGCGGCGAAGCGAGCGGGGCTCGAAGACCTCCGCTCCGAGGATGGTCGCGCCGGTGACGGCCGGAGCAAGTCCGGCGCGGACGACCTCAACTTCGGGGAGTTCGGGCACGGCGCTTCGTGAGTTCGGTCCAGGCGAGGAGGGCAGCCGACATCTCGGCCTGCTTCTTGCTGGTTCCGTCGCCGGAAGCGGTCACCAGACCGCCGACCTCAACGGTGGCGTGGAACATCTTGCTGTGATCGGGGCCGCTGTTGGTGACCGTGTACACCGGCAGACCGGCACCACGGTGGGCGGCGGCCTCCTGCAGACTGGTCTTCGGATCCATGGCAGCGCCGAACCGGCCCGGGTCGTCCAAGAGGGGCTCGACCAGCCGCAGCACGAGCGCGGTCGCCGCTTCGCCACCCACATCGAGGTACGCCGCACCGATGATCGCCTCCACGGTGTCCGCCAGGATCGACGCCTTCTCGCGGCCGCCGCTCTGGTTCTCACCGCGACCGAGCAGGAGGAACTCCCCCAGCCCGATCATCCGCGCAACCTCGGCAAGCGCTACCGAACTGACAAGGCTGGCGCGCCGCTTGGCGAGATCCCCCTCATCGAGGTCGGGGTTCTCCCGGAAGAGTTTGACCGTGACCGCTTGCCCCAGAATCGAGTCGCCGAGGAACTCGAGCCGCTCGTTGTTCGGGATGCCGCCGTGCTCGTACGCATACGAACGGTGTGTCAGCGCCAACTCGAGAAGCTCGGGGTCGATATCGACTCCGAGCTTCTCGACGAGCGCACTGCGGTCGGCGGTTTCTGCGGCCATGCCGCTCAAGTATCAGCTGACACGGGTATCAGGCGACGCTGGTTTCAGACGTCGGCGACTTTGCGGCCCTTGTACTCGAGGAACAGGGCAGTGCCTGCGGAGTCCTCGACGACCTTGGCGCGGTGCGGCAGGCTGTAGGTGACCTTGCCGTTCTCGATGGTCTTGACGAGCGTGGGGACCTCAGCCTTCCACTGCGAACGACGGGCGTGCGTGTTGGCGCGCGATTGTTTCCGCTTCGGAACAGCCATGACTATCTCTCTTCTCTGTCTCTGTCGTTTTCGGCAGGAGCACCCTGCGTCACGTTGTCGGAAGCCTGGAAGGCCGCGAGCGCAGACCACCGCGGATCGGCGGGTTTCTGGGGTTCGCGATCCGATGTCTCCGCCAGCCGCTCACCGGTCTCGGGATCGAGTCCGGGGCAATCCGGCCGGCACACCGGCTGGAACGGAAGTGCAAGCACGACCGCATCCCTGATCAGAGGTTCAAGATCCACGTGGTCGTCGTGAACCTCAAAATCAAAAGCTTCGTCAGAAGAATACGCGAAAAGTTCCTGGAAATCGACTTCGACAAGCTGTTCGATGTCGATCAGGCAGCGACCGCACACACCGAATGCGGTGGTTTCGGCCTCCGCGGAGACGAGGATCCCCTCGTGCATTGACTCCAGCCGCAGGTCGAGATCGATGGTCGCACCCTCGGGAACGCTCACCAGTCCCTCGCCGAGCTTCTCGCCGACAGGGAGGCTGATGCGCTGCTCGCGCATCTCACCGGGGCGGTGGATGATGTCGTACACGTTGACGGTGTACGGGGTGGTCTTGAACTTGGTCACGATCGACTATTTTACGCGTCAACCCCTGGCAGTTGTCCCCACGGACCAGGAGGGCGGAATGAGCGACGCCGGGAGCAGCATCGCCTTCGCCCGCA
>DASYGJ010000013.1:0-8226 GCA_035999915.1 Leifsonia sp. | reverse complement strand
CCGGCGCCGGGCGCATTCGCCGCGAACGCCGCGAAGAGGATGATGCCGGCCAGCGCGAAAGCACCGACTGTGGACACTATTGCCACGACCATCCGGCCTCGCCGCGGCTTCTCCGCGAGGATTTCGGTGCCGATCGGCGCGGGCACAGGCACGGGCACCGGAAACGGAGGCCTCATCGGCTGAGTCTCGGCCTCGAGAACTGCCGTCGGTGCCAGGTCGGCAGCGGGCATCCACCCCACCAGCTCTGCGGCATTCTCGCGCGCTCGGATTGCAACCTGTAGCGCATCCGGCCGAGTCGCCGGATCCCGGGCCGTCATCTCGGTGAGCAGCTGCGCCCAGGCGGGTGGCAGGTCCGGCGGGATGGGCACATCCAGCACCAGCCGGGTGGCGATCGACTCTGCGGCCGTACCGATGAACGCACGCCGACCGGTGAGCGCTTCGATGAGGATGAGGCCGAGCGCGTACACATCGGATGGCGGGCCCGGCTCATCACCGCGGGCCTGCTCCGGGCTGAGATACGCCGCCGTTCCCACCACCATGCCGTCGGTCGTGATGCGTTCGGAGCCGACGAGGTGGGCGATGCCGAAATCGGCGAGCTTGCCCCGATACGGCAGCGACGGCAGGCCGGTGAGGGACAGAAGGATGTTCGCGGGCTTCAGATCGCGATGCACGATGCCGGAGGCGTGGACTGCGACGAGCGCCTCGGCGAGTTCAGCTGCCAGCATGGCGACCTCGCCGGCCGGCAGCGGTCCACGGTCGAGCTCTTCGCGAAGGCTCGGCCCGTCGACCAGCTCCATGACGATATAGCTCGGGCCGGTTTCGCCGGGAGCGACGAGATGCGCATCGAAGAGCGTGACGAGGTTCGGATGGTTCAGCCGGGCCAGCGTCTGGGCCTCGGCTTCGCGCCGCACGACATCCCGCGTGTCGTCGGTTGCGAAGACTTTGACGGCGACGATGCGATCCAACTGTGTGTCCCGGGCACGGTAGACCGCGGCCATCCCGCCCCGCCCGATGATGTCCAGGAGTTCGAAGCGGTCACCCAGCTTGGTACCGGTGCTGTCGTCGATCGCGTGCTCCATTCGGGTTGATTCGCGTTTCGGGTTGTTGGGCGTTTCGGGTTGATTCGCGCCGCCCACAGTAACCGCGTTCCGGGAACCTGACCACCCGCTCCGAATGCCTAGATTTACGAACGAAATCGGGGCTTGATGGAAGAGTGACTGACCTTCCGGCGGATGCGGACCCAGGCACCCGCGCGGTGCTCAATGCCCTGCGGGCCTACCGCGCGTCCGAAGCTGCGATGCGCCGCCGCAGGGGGCTGGTCATGAAAATCAGCGAGAACGACTTTCTCGCGCTGAGGTTCATTCTAGCCAACGACGATGCCGGCCGGGTGACCCTGGCCAAGGACGTCGCCCACTACCTCGGGATCTCGTCCGCCTCGACCACGACTCTGATCGGCCGGCTCGTGCAAGGCGGATACGTGCAGAAGCGGGCCAGCACCAGTGACCGCCGCTCGGTCGAGATCGTACCGCTGCGCCCGGACGAGCGATCCATCCGCGACGCCGTCGGCGACACCAACGAACTCGTCGTCCAGGCGGCCGCAGAACTCAACCCGGAGGAGTTGCGCACCGTGACGAGCTTCCTGAACCGGCTGCAATCGGCGATCGACGGGATCGACGAAAAGAGCTCGTAGGCAGCTACACCGATATTGCCTGTAATTCAACGCCCCGACCCGGTTGTTAGTTCCCTGAACTAGTTGTTGTGTGGGTCGCGCGAAGGGTTGCAACCGCGGCCCGGATCCCAAAAGGAGCCCAACACATGAACATCCTGCTGATCGTCATTGCGATCATCGCCATCATCCTGCTTCTCACCGGCGGGTTCGTGCAGTCGCTGAACTTCCTGCTCTGGGTGGGAATCGTGCTGCTGGTCATCGCCGTCATCGTCTGGCTCGTGCGTATGCTCACGGGCAGCCGGCGCGTCTGACCCACAGCACCTCAGACCCCAACCACTAAGAAGGGCAACACCATGAGTTTGGGTACCGGAATCGTCCTGTTCGTCATCGGCGCTATCCTCGCCTTTGCGATCAATGTGCAAGTCGCCTGGGCGGACCTTCACATGATCGGCTACATCCTGATGGTGGCCGGCGTCATCGGGATCATCATCGGCATCATCCTGCTGACCCGCCGCCGCAGCTCCATCTCGAGTAGCCGCACGGTCATCGACCCTGCCTCGGGCGAGCGTGTCAGCCGCCGCGAGACGAGCATCGACGACGACCCGCGGATCTGATCCGCACCACCTGGCCGCAGAAGGAGTCGCCCATCGCGGCTCCTTTTGCGGGCAAACGCGCCTCACCGCCACGACCATCTCCACCCACTATCCGAGGAACGCCCATGAGCGCCGACCCGTCCTTCGTTCTCCCTTCCGACCCTGATCCCGAATACTCCTACGGCGGATTCACGGTGAGGATAGACCCGATCCCAGGCACCGACCGGCGTTGGCGGGTCACCTCGCTGAGCGACGACGGCGACCCGAAGTACTTCGGCGAGGTCTCGACGGCCGACCCCGTGAACGGTGACGAGGGTATCCACTACGCCAGCCATTTTCCGGGTGAAGAGCGCATCCCGCCCACCACCGTCGACAGCAACTGGACCAAATCCGTGCAGTTCCTCATCGACGCCAAAGACAAGGACTGACGGGCGCGCGGGATGCCGCTCGACTGAGGCGCGAACTCCTCAGTCGCACCGCTTCCGCAACGTGCGCAAATCCCTCAAGCCGAGGATGGCCGCCACAGGTTTGACGAACGGGATCTCGCCCCAATGGTGATCGTCTCCCCGGCGGAGTCGATTCGCGAGGTCGGGGCGCAGCTTCCAAAGGTATGCACGGCCTTTCTCGGCGTGCAGCGAGTTGGAAACGATCTTGATCGAATGGGCGTCCTCGATCAGTGGAATCGCATTCAGGATGTTCTCCCACGTCGACCGGCTTTCGCAGTCCAGACGGATCTCTCCGGTGTAGCCGAGTTCGTTCCGGGCGTACCGCCTCATCAGTTCAGCCTCCGGGATGTCGCCGCCGACGCTTCCCCCGCACAGCACAAGGACACCCTCGGCTGCGGGGCGATCGAGCGACCGAACACCGGCACGCACCCGATATCGATTCAGGTAGTTCGCCCGGGTTCCGCCATTCCTGAATCCGAGCACCACGACCGCCTCGGTCAAGCCCGTGGGAGACCCATCCCCCAGGCGGCGCGTGCTTGCTCTCCAATGCACAACCTCTGCCCACACAAAGAGCGACGAACACGCGGCGGCAGCACTACAGACCAGTCGACGACGCACACTGCGACCCTAGTTCAGTGCTCGGGCAAGTACGCTCGTGATCGAACGCGAGGAGCAGCAATGCCAGAGGTGGCCGTGGTCTTTCCACTTGAAGAGATGCAGGTGGGCGACACCTACGTCTTGAACGACATCCCGCTGCACCTCACAGTGCTGTCGAACGCTCGACTGACCGGCACCGCGTCGGGATTCGTCGACGAGGTTCGGCGGGCAGCGGAGGGATGCGCTCCCTTCACGGCACGCGCGCTCGGCTTGGAATTGTTCGGGCCGAACGCGAACATCCCGGTCACTGAGGTCACGGTGGTCGCGACCCTCCGCCGACTGCACGAGGCGTTGTGCGAAGCGGTGCTACGGGACGGCGGGGAAGCCGTCGAGCCTGCATACTGGGGAGCAGATTTCCGGGCCCATGTGACGAAGACACCCCGGGGACTGGGGATCGATCCTGGTTCCGAAGTGCGACTCGACAGGCTCGCCCTCATCGATTGCAGTCAACCGATCCGGAAAGTCATCTGGACAGAGCCGCTCGCCCCTCCCGTTTGACCGAGCGACTCATGCCGTGGTCAGGGACCGTTCGTAGAACACTTGCGCGTCACGGCGAGCTACTTCCGTGAATCCGGCTTTGACGAGCACCCGCTGCGAGGCGACGTTTTGCACGTCTGTGTCGGCGGCCGCGAGCTTCGCGCCGCTTCGTCGCGCGTGGTCGATCCCCAGCGTCACCGCTTCGGTCGCCAATCCACCGCCGCGCGCATTCGGTATCAAGCCGTATCCGAACTCGACACGGCCCTGTTCATCCGGCGGTCCGAAGAAACCGAACCCGCCGACGGCCAGCTGATCTGACGTCCGTCGGATGAGGTACAACGTGAAATCGGGGTCCGGTTTCGACGATGCGGCGAGCGATCGCAGCGGCACAAGCTCATCGACGAACGGGTACTCGGGATGCCATCGGTCGTCCGAATGCTCGTCGCGCGCAATGATGCGCTGTGCCAACGCCGGCGTGATCGGTTCGAGAACCACGCGGGAACCTTCAAGAATCATGAAGGTCAGCCGGCCGCGAGAGCGCCGACCTGCAGCAGCGTCGGCGGGGTCGACTTGGTGCAGGCGGTGACAGTCGCGTCTTTGACGAAGAGGGCATCCGTCGAACCGGGCGGGTAGACGCGGAAGCCGTCGGCCTGCGCCGGCGAGCAGTCCGAGCTGGGGTAGTTGAGGGCGTTCGCGATGCGCAGGGGCGCCTTCGCGGTGCCACCCGGAGCCAGTTTCACCGTGGGATGCGGAGTCGAGCGGTCGAAGTCGGCCGCCTTCCCGAGTTGTGTGCCGTTCCCATTGCCGACGAACGAAACGCCCGGCCAGCCTTGGAGGAAGCAGTCGGTGGTTCCGGTGTTCGTGAGCACCAGGGTGACCTCGACGCTGCCGGCTGCTCCCCCGCCACCAGCGGCGATGGACCCGCTGAGAGCTGAGGTGGCGCACTGGCCCGCAATGGGGACGGGTGAGCTGCTTCCCGTCGGCCGCGGCGAGCCCGACGCGCTCGATGTCGCTGTCGACGAGCCTGTGGGCGAGCCGGAGGGCGAGCCCGAGCCGCCGGCGCATCCGGCCAGCGCAAGGGCGAGTGTGGATGCGGCTGCGGCTGCCATGAGGAGCGCGGCGGGTCTGCGAGAGGTCATGGGTCCATCATGATCATCATCCGACGGTGGAGGAACAGATCTGAAGGCGTTTCGCGACGGAGAATTTCGCCGCTTTCTGGTTTTGGACGCTCAGGGCACCAATCGAGAAGCGCGCGCCGACGGCTCCGAACTACGCTGGCAGGGGACCGCTCAGGCGGTGCACGGATCTGAGGGAGACGCAATGAGCACGGCGACGGACAGCGAAGCGACGGCAGGCATCCGGCCGCAGACACCGGCAGGCGCTTCCACCCACGACCTCATCCGGGTACACGGCGCGCGCGTGAACAACCTCAAAGACGTCAGTGTCGATCTCCCGAAGCGTCGGCTGACCGTGTTCACGGGTGTATCCGGTTCGGGCAAGAGCTCCCTGGTGTTCGGGACGATCGCGGCAGAGTCCCAGCGGCTCATCAACGAGACGTACAGCGCGTTCGTGCAGGGCTTCATGCCCACTCTCGCGCGGCCCGATGTCGACGTGCTCGAGGGGCTGACCACGGCGATCATCGTGGACCAGGAGCGGATGGGCGCCAACGTCCGCTCCACGGTCGGCACCGCCACCGACGCCAACGCCATGCTCCGCATCGTCTTCAGCCGGCTGGGGCAGCCGCATGTCGGCTCACCTCAGGCCTTCGCGTTCAACATCCCGTCGGTGAGCGGCTCCGGGGCCGTCACCATCGAGCGCGGCGGCGAGACCGTGAAGGAGCGCCGCAGCTTCACTCTCACGGGCGGGATGTGTTCGCGCTGCGAGGGTCTCGGCAGCGTGAGCGATATCGATCTCACCCAGCTCTACGACGACAGCAAGTCTCTCCACGGTGGCGCACTCACGATCCCGGGGTACACGGCCGACGGCTGGGGCGTGCGCATCTACTCGGAATCCGGCTTCTTCGATCCGGACAAGCCCATCCGTGACTTCACCGAGAAGGAGTTGCACGACTTTCTGCACCACGAGCCCACCAAGGTGAAGATCGGCAACATCAACCTCACATACGAGGGTCTGATCCCGCGGATCCGCAAAGCGTTCTTCTCGAAAGACCGGGAGGCGCTGCAGCCGCACCTCCGCGCGTTCGTGGAGCGAGCGGCCACGTTCACCCCTTGTCCCGATTGCGGCGGCACCCGGCTCAACGACGGTGCTCGGTCATCACGGATCGACGGCATCAACATCGCCGACGCTTGCGCCATGCAGATCAGCGACCTGGCGGAGTGGGTGCGCGGTCTCGACGAGCCGTCGGTGGCGCCGCTGCTCGCCTCACTTCAGCAGACCCTCGACTCCTTCGTCGAGATCGGCTTGGGCTACCTCTCTTTGGATCGTCCGGCGGGCACGCTCTCCGGCGGCGAGGCACAGCGCACCAAGATGATTCGGCACCTCGGATCCTCGCTCACCGATGTCACATACGTCTTCGACGAACCGACGATCGGCCTGCATCCGCACGACATCGAACGGATGAACGGTCTGCTGCTCCAACTGCGCGACAAAGGCAACACGGTACTCGTCGTGGAGCACAAACCGGAGACGATCGCGATCGCCGACCACGTGGTGGACCTCGGACCGGGGGCGGGCACCGCGGGCGGAACCGTCTGCTACGAGGGCAGCCTCGACGGGCTGCGCGAGAGCGACACGCTCACGGGCCGCCATCTCGGCTACCGGGCGTCATTGAAGGAGTCGGTGCGCTCGGCCACGGGTGCGCTCACCGTCCGGGGCGCAACCGAGCACAACCTGCGGGACGTGGATGTCGACATCCCGCTCGGCGTGCTCGTCGTCGTCACAGGGGTGGCCGGCTCCGGCAAGAGCTCGCTCGTGCACGGGTCGATCCACTCTGAGGGGGTCGTCTCGATCGACCAAGGTGCGATCCGCGGTTCGCGCCGGAGCAACCCTGCGACCTACACCGGACTGCTCGACCCCATCCGCAAGGCGTTCGCCAAAGCCAACGGCGTGAAGGCCGCGTTGTTCAGCGCAAACTCCGAGGGCGCCTGCCCCAACTGTAACGGCGCAGGCGTCATCTACACCGACCTGGGAATGATGTCCGGAGTGACCACGGTGTGCGAAGTGTGCGAAGGCAAACGGTTCATGTCTTCCGTGCTCGAATACAAGTTCGGCGGACGCGACATCAGCGAGGTGCTCGCCATGTCGGTTACCGAGGCGGAAGGGTTCTTCGAGTCCGGCGACGCGCGCACGCCGGCCGCCCATGCCATCCTCGACCGGCTCGCGGATGTCGGACTCGGCTACCTGAGTCTCGGCCAGCCGCTCACGACCCTCTCCGGCGGCGAGCGCCAGCGCCTCAAGCTGGCGACGCAGATGGCCGAGAAGGGCGGCATCTACATTCTCGACGAACCCACTACCGGCCTGCACCTCGCCGATGTCGCGCAACTGCTCGGCCTGCTCGACCGGCTCGTCGACTCCGGTAAGTCGGTGATCGTCGTGGAGCACCACCAGGCGGTCATGGCTCACGCCGACTGGATCGTCGACCTGGGGCCCGGCGCCGGTCACGACGGCGGACGGATCGTCTTCGAAGGTACGCCTGCTGAACTCGTCGCCGGGCGGTCCACTCTCACCGGCCAGCACCTCGCCGCGTATGTCGGCAACTGAGGACCGGGGATGAAAGCCGTCGCTTCCTGGCTCATCCGGTTCTGGGCGACCGTCGTGCCGATCGTGGGCGTGGTTCTGCTTGTGGCAGTGTGGAATATCACCTTCGGTCCCGTGCTGATCGCGATCACGGCGGTCGTGCTCGCCGCAACCGTGCTCGCCGCCGTGCAGCACGCGGAAGTCGTCGCCCACAAGGTCGGCGAGCCGTTCGGATCGCTAGTGCTCGCCGTCGCGGTCACCGTGATCGAGGTCGCCCTCATCGTGACGCTCATGTCGGGCGGAAAGGGTGCAGACACTCTCGCCAGGGACACCGTCTTCTCCGCCGTGATGATCACGATGAACGGCATCGTCGGGTTGTCTCTGCTCCTCGGCGCCTCCCGACACGGCACCACCAGCTTCAACGCCGAAGGAACGGGCGCGGCACTCGGCACGGTCACCGCGCTCGCCACTCTGACCCTCGTGCTGCCGACTTTCACGGAGGCGGCCGGACCGCAGTTCTCGCCGAGCCAGCTCGTGTTCGCGGCTATCGCATCCGTGGCCCTCTATGCGATGTTCGTCTTCAACCAGACGGTGGCGCATCGGGACTTCTTTCTGCCCGTGAAGGCGAACGGGAAGCCCCACGACGAAGACAATCATGCCGAGACTCCGTCGACCCGCACTGCGCTGA
>DASYGJ010000297.1:0-9769 GCA_035999915.1 Leifsonia sp. | reverse complement strand
GATGGTCAGCGACAGCGACGCCGACCCGATCATGCAGGGAGTCACGTGGCCGAAGACGATGCGATCACCTTCCCGGACGCGCCGCGCGGAGAACTGGACCGAGCGCTGCTGGATCTCGTCGAACGTGCCCGGGAGGTCATGCAGACCCAGGGACGGCTCCGCGCACTCGTGCGGGCGAACCAAGCGGTGGTGTCGCACCTCGACTTGCCGACGGTTCTGCGGACGATCGTCGACGCTGCCGTGGAACTCGTGGGCGCCCAGTATGGGGCGCTCGGGGTCATCGCTGAGCACGGCGGGCTGGAGCAGTTCATCCACGTCGGAATGACAGCGACGGACGTGGAGCACATCGGGCACCTTCCCGAGGGTCACGGGCTCCTCGGCGCTCTGATCGACGATCCGCGCCCGATCCGTCTCGATCGCATCGACGACGATCCACGTTCTTTCGGATTTCCTCGAGGACATCCGGCGATGGACTCTTTTCTGGGCGTCCCCATCCGAGTGCGCGACTCGGTGTACGGCAACCTGTACCTCACGAATAGCGCCGACGGCAGGTTCACGCAGGAAGACGAACAGCTGGTCAAGGCGCTGGCCGACACTGCCGGGTTCGCTATCGACAACGCACGGCTCTTCGCGGAGACTCAGGCGCGGCAAGCCTGGAGCGCTGCGTCGGCCGAAGTGACCTCCGCGCTGCTTTCGGGCGATGCGGGAGACGCCCTTGTCGAACTGGTTGAGCACGTGGAGCAGCTGGCGAACTCGGACGCCGTCCTGGTTCTCACCGCCGAGCGGGATGCGCGCGACGTCACAGTGCTGGTGGCGTGCGGCGCACACGGCGCGGAGTTCGACGGATCGGTCCGCGCGCTCGACAGCGCCCTCCTGCGTGGCGCGATCGAAAGCTCGCAGCCCCAGCGGGTCGAGTTGTTCGACGGCGACTCCTTCCGTACCGGTTCGTGGGATCCGGGTCCGGCGCTGATCGTGCCCCTGCAAACCGCCGACGAGGTCGGGTCTGTGCTCGTCGCGATGAGAGGAGTCGGAGCGAACCCGTTCTCCATCTTCGACCTGGAACGGGTGGCCGACATCGCGGGCCAGGCCGGTCTCGCGATGGAGCTCGCGAATGCTCGAGCCGATCGGCAGCGCATGCTCCTGCTCGAAGACCGCACGAGGATCGCACGCGATCTGCACGACCATGTCATCCAGCAGCTGTTCGCCGCCGGTCTGGAACTCCAGAGCATCGAGGCCGAACTTGGTGCGGGGCGCCTGGCGGCGCGAATCGACTCGACGGTGGGCTCACTGGATGAGGCGATCGCCCAGATCAGGACGATCATCTTCGCGCTGTCCCATCGAGGGGGCCCCGGTACGGGGCTCCGGCACCGGTTGATCGACCTGGCCGACAGGCTGAGCGCCGGCCTCGAACATCCCGCGACCTTTGTGTTCTCCGGGCCGGTCGACCTGGCGGTGAGCAGCGATATCGCCGACGACGCTGTGGCGTTCATCGGCGAGGCCCTCACCAATGTCGCGCGTCACGCGCGCGCCACGAACACATCTGTCGCCGTGACCGCGGTCGCCGATCTTCTGACGGTCGTCGTAGAGGACGACGGCGTGGGCATCGGCACGACGACACGGCGCAGCGGGCTCCGGAACATCACCGAGCGGGCCGAGCGTCACCGGGGCATGTTGTCGATCGAATCAGGCGGGACCGGTACGCGTCTCACCTGGACGGTACCCCTCGGAGGAGCACAGTGATGGACTCGACCGCTGCGCGCATCCGGGTGTTCCTCCTCGACGACCACGAGGTGGTGCGCCGGGGGATCGCCGCGCTGCTCGACGCGGAGCCGGATATCGAGGTCGTCGGCGAGGCATCGACCGCCCGTGAGGCGCGGGCGCGGATTCCGGCGACGAATCCCGACGTGGCCGTGCTCGACGTCAGGCTTCCCGACGGAAGCGGTATCGATGTCTGCCGCGACGTTCGACAGTCCACTCCCGGCACCCGTTGCCTGATCCTCACCGCTTACGACGACGACGAGGCGCTCCGTTCGGCCGTGATCGCCGGCGCGTCCGGATACGTGATCAAAGACATCCGGGCGGGCAAGCTCCTCGAGGCGGTGCGACTGGCCGCCGCCGGCAAGCAGCTCATCGACCCGGCGATGGTGAGAAAGATGGCGGCGCAGCTCAAACAGTCGCAACACGACCCGACCTTCGACCAGCTGGGGCTCCGCGAACACCAGATCCTCGCGCTGATTGCGGACGGCCTGACCAACCGCCAGATCGCGGACCGGTTGGAGCTCGCGGAGAAGACGGTGAAGAACTATGTGAGCTCCTTGCTGGCCAAGCTCGGCCTCGAGCACCGAACCCAGGCCGCGATCCTGCACCTCGAGCACAAGCGTTCTACCCGAACTCCTTAGGAGGAATGTGTCCGTTGCACAAGGCCGGGTCTCGCCTGGTGTCGAGCCCGATGAGCTCCGTGCTGCGGCCGCGACGCCGGAGGCGGATGTGTTGGAGCGGCTCGGCTCCGGGATGGAGGGCCTGCCCTCGGCGGAGGCCGCCCGCCGTCTCGCGACCGTCGGCCCCAACGCCGTGCGCCGGCACCGGGCCCGGCCGTGGCTTGTGCTCGGGCGCCAGCTGAAGAGCCCGATCCTGATCCTCCTCCTCGTCACCGCGGTCGTCTCCAGCTTCGTCGGCGACTCGACGGACGCCGTCATCATCTTTGTGATCCTCGTCGTGAGTGTCGGCCTCGGGTTCGTCAACGAGTTCCGCGCGGAGCGCGCCGCCGATGCTCTGCACGACCGGGTGCGCTACAACGCCGTCGTTCTTCGGGACGGAGAACGCACATCCGTCGACGTTGTCGACCTCGTGCCCGGTGACGTGGTGGCACTCACGGTCGGCAGCGTGGTCCCCGCCGACCTGCGGATGCTGTCGTGCACAGAGCTTCTCTGCGACGAGAGCATCGTGACCGGCGAATCGCTGCCTGTCGCCAAAGACCCGGCGGCGACAGCGGCAGGGCCGGCGCTCGGCGACCTGACGAGCTGTGCGCTCATGGGCACGGTCGTGCAATCCGGCACCGGCACCGGCGTCGTCGTGTCGACCGGATCCAAGACCGAGTTCGGACGGATCGCCGTCGGGTTGGCGACGCAGCAACCGCAGACCGAGTTCCAGCGCGGGCTCGGGCGATTCTCCTTACTTCTGCTCGAGGTCGCCATCGTGCTCACCTCACTGATCTTCGTCGCCAACCTGCTGCTGCAGAGGCCGTTGATCGAGTCGTTGCTCTTCTCGCTGGCGATCGCCGTCGGCATCACGCCGCAACTCCTGCCTGCCGTCGTCAGCACAAGTCTTGCGACCGGTTCCCGCGCGCTTGCGAAGCGCAAAGTACTCGTCAAGCGGCTGGTCTGCATCGAGGACCTCGGCGACATGGACATGCTCGTCACCGACAAGACCGGCACCCTCACAGAGGGCCACATCGCCTTCACGACCGGTATCGCGCTCGACGGGGTCAGCACGGTGGACGAGGTGGCCGAGCTGGGACTGCTCGCGACAGAAACCGACTACTCCGTCGCGAGCCCGTCGACGGTGGGCCTCAACGCGCTCGATGCGGCGCTCTGGGCCAGCGACGCAGCCCACGCGTTCGACACTGCACGGTACCGCAAGCTCGCGACGCTCCCGTTCGACCACGAGCGTCGCATGACCAGCGTCCTGGTCACCGACACCGGTGGTCGCACAAGGTTGATCAGCAAAGGGTCGCCCGAAGACCTCCTACGGCACTGCGTCGGGGTTCTCCTTGACGTGCAACGGATGCTCGACGAACAATACGACTCCGGCGCCCGTGTCGTCGCGGTCGCGGTGCGTGACGCCACCCCGAGCGCCCGAGTCGCCGCGTACGACGAGCAGGGGCTCGCCCTCGTAGGCCTGCTCGTTTTCGTCGACCGCCCGAAGGCGGATGCCCGTGCTTCGCTTGAACGTCTCGCCGAACTCGGGGTCGCAGTGAAGATCGCGACCGGCGATAACGCCAGAGTCGCCGAGAAAGTGTGCGCCGATCTCGGGATGGAGTCGGGCGGCACCCTGACCGGCGAGGACATCGACGCTCTGAACGACGAGGAGCTCGGCGAGCGCGCGAGACGCGCCACCATCTTCGCGCGGGTCTCTCCGGAGCAGAAGGCCCGGATCATCGCGCTGCTCCGCCAGAAGGGCCGGGCCGTGGCCTTCCTCGGAGACGGCGTCAATGACGCACTCGCCCTCCACCGGGCAGACATCGGCATCTCTGTCGAGTCCGCGGCCGACGTGGCGAAGGATGCGGCCGATGTTCTGCTGCTCGACAAAGATCTGAGTGTGCTCGCGAACGGCGTGATGGAAGGGCGCCGGATCTTCGCGAACACGATCAAGTACGTGCTGATGGGCACGTCGAGCAACTTCGGCAACATGTTCAGCGCCTCGGTGGCATCGGTCGTCTTGCCCTTTCTGCCGATGCTTCCGGGGCAGATCCTGTTGAACAATCTGCTCTACGACGCCGGCCAGCTGGCGATCCCGACGGACAAGGTCGACCCTGAACAGCTTCGGGCACCGGCCCACTGGGACATCGCGTACATCCGCCGATTCATGCTGCTCTTCGGCCCGATCAGTTCGGTGTTCGACTTTGCGACTTTCGCACTTATGTTGTTCGTCTTCAGTGCGGCGCCTGCAGAGTTCCGCACCGGTTGGTTCATCGAGTCGATCGCTACCCAGACACTGATCATCTTCGCCATCCGGACTCGTCGTGTGCCGTTCCTCCGGAGCAGACCCTCGCTGGCGCTCACGCTCGCGTCGCTGGGCGTCGTGGCCGTCGGAGCGTTACTGCCGTTCTCTCCTCTCGCCGGCGTTCTCGGTTTCACCCCGATTCCCCTTCCGTTCTTCTTGGCGCTCGTGGGCATGATCGTCGCCTACCTGGTGCTGGTCGAGCTCGCCAAGGCCTGGTTCTTCGCCCGTGCGGCGCAGAGCCCCGCGGGCGCGCCCGTGCGGCGGCGGGGGTTCGAGCACCGCGTCGTGCGTCGCGCAGCGCGCTTCACCGCGAAGTCGCCGCGCGCGAAAGCCTGACGAAGGAATCCGCGCGGAGAGCCGATTCCAGGACACCCCGGCCGCGGTCGCCATATGCTGGGGCGCATGGAAGCCTCACAGCCTCGGGGTGCGAGGCAGATCCTGACTCTGACGGTGAACCCGGCGCTGGATATCAGCACTTCGACCGACCAGGTGATCAGCAATCACAAGTTGCGGTGCAGCACGAGCCGACTTGATCCCGGTGGCGGCGGCGTGAACGTGTCGCGGGTTGTGCGGCGCCTTGGCGGTCGAAGCCTGGCGGTCTACACCGCGGGTGGTCCCATCGGCGAGGCCTACCGCCGCCTGATAGATGCAGAGCGTGTCCCGAGCCTTGTCGTGCCCATTCAGGGGAGTACTCGGCAGAGCTTCACCGTGGATGAGAAATCGAGCGGAAGGCAGTACCGCTTCGTCCTCGAAGGCCCTGAGCTGAACGAAGACGAGTGGCGTGGCTGCCTGGACTTCGTAGCCCAAGCGGTTTCGCCGGGCGGGTTCGTTGTTGCTAGCGGCAGCCTGCCGCCGGGCGTTCCGGATGACTTCTACGCCCGTGTGGTCCGCGTCGCGCGGGAGGGTGGCGCGCGGTGCATCGTGGATTCCACCGGACCGGCTCTCGCTGAGGCGCTGAACGAAGGGGTGTTCCTGGTCACGCCAAGCCGCCGGGAGCTGGGAGCCCATCTCGGTGCGACCCTCGATACCGAAGCGAGTCAGGTCGAAGCGGCCACTGCGCTGATCGCCGATGGGTCGGCGGAGTACGTGGCCCTGACGCTCGGCGAAGCGGGGGCGGTGCTGGCTTCGAAATCGGGTGTTTCCCGCTTGCCCGCTCCGGCCGTGGAGGTGTTGAGCACCGTCGGCGCCGGCGACAGCTTTCTCGCCGCATTCGTGCTTCGGCTCGCGCAGGGGCGTTCGGTCGAGGATGCTTTTCGCGCAGCCGTCGCTGCCGGCAGCGCGGCGGTGACGACGCCGGCCACAGAGCTGTGTCATCGCATCGATGTCGAACGCCTGGAAGCGGACCTTCCCGCGGCGATCCCGTGGAACCTCACTGCTTGATGATCACCTTGAGCGCGCCCGTCTCGGCCGCGTGGGAGAACGTCTCATAGGCGTCCATGATGTGCTCGAAGTCGAAATGATGCGTTGCGAACTTCTCGCTCCGAAGCTTCTTCTGCGCTACAAGCCGTAGGAGGAGTGGTGTGGTATCGGTGTTGACAAGCCCCATGCTGATGGTGATGTTGCGAATCCACAGCTCTTCGAGGTGGAGATCGACCGGCTTGCCGTGCACTCCGACGTTCGCCACGCATCCGCCGGGACGCACGACGGCGACACACATCTCAAAGGTGTCGGGAACGCCGACCGCCTCGATCGCCACGTCGACTCCAGCGCCGTCGGTGAGTGAAAGCACCCGTTCTTTCCAATCGGATGCGCTGGCGAGCACGACGTTCGTGGCGCCGAACTCCTTGGCCTTCTCGAGTCTGCCTTCGTCGAGATCGATCGCGATCACTTCAGCGGCGCCGTACAACCCAGCCGTGAGCATGGCTGCCAGCCCGACCGGTCCCGCGCCGACGACGGCGACAACGTCGCCGGGCTTGACTCTTCCGTAGCGCACCCCGATCTCGAACCCGGTCGGGAGGATGTCCGAGAGCATGACCGCCTGCTCGTCGCTGACCCCGGCCGGCAGCGGATAAAGGGAATTGTCCGCATACGGCACGCGCACGAACTCGGCCTGTGTTCCATCGATCAGGTGGCCGAAGACCCAGCCGATCCCCGACGCCCCTTCGTCACCGAGACAGTGCGAGTACAGCCCTGTCCTGCAGTTGGCGCAGTGACCACACGACTTGATGCACGAGATGATCACTCTGTCCCCGACAGCGAGGCTTCCCACTCCTGAACCGACTTCGACGATGGTGCCGACACCTTCGTGCCCCAGGATGCGTCCCGGCTGAACCGCCGGAACGTCCCCTTTGAGGATGTGCAGATCGGTCCCGCAGATCGTGGTCGTGTCCACCCGAACGAGTGCGTCCGTGGCACGAAGTATCACCGGCTTCGGCACGTCCGTCCAGGACTTCTGGCCGGGACCGTTGTATACGAGTGCTTTCATGGTCAAATTCCCTCATCTTCGGTCAGGCGTGACTTTGGTGCTCGACATGCGCGTCAGGGCCGGGATACACGAGCGTGGTGCGTTCGTCGTCCTCCCACCTGACCAGATACGGCGGCGCACCGTCCTCACCGTGTACTTCCTGGATGATCCCGATTCTCGGAGGTCCGCCGAGATGGCTCGACTCAATCCTGAGAAAATCTCCAACAGTCGCTTGCATGTCTCACAACTCCTCCCGGTCGCCGAACGGGGATCAGGCCTGGATGTTCGCCCGTACCGGATGCTGGCGCGTTCCATCATCGAGCCGGGCTTTGCCGCGCGGGTCCTCATCCGACGTGATGGTGAGCAGCTGGTCGAGAGCGTCACCGAAGTCCTCGTGGAGGTGCCAAACCGGGTCGTCTTGGATCATGTGCAGTTCGTAAACATGACCGTCGCGCTCGAACCGGCGCAAGGTTGCGGACATACGGCCCCTCCATCCCGTGTGAGAAAGAGGGGTGCCCGGTTGTGGTGCGTGCGGGGTCTGGGCAGCGCTCGAACAGAGGTCCGCCTCACACAGTTCCTAGTCAGAAAATCTAGCGCGGTCGCTTCATCGAATCAACTAGCCCGGCTCGCCGAAGGTCCCGCCGCGCAATGTGACTTTCGGCCCTGTCTTGCGCTCGCCGTGTGGTGGAGGCAGAGTGGTCGTCGACCCTGACCCGCCGGCGACTTTGGTGACCGACTGGCGTATCGCGGCAACCACACCCGAAGGCGAAACCCACCTGTTCTACATCACGGCCTACGACCATGCCACGTGGAGAATCGCCCAACTGGACCCCGACGAAGCTGCAACGCATCCCGACGGGGAGCACCCTTAGCAGCGCTCGTCAGGCGGTGGGCTCGTCAGGCGGTGGGCTCGGGATGATCGTCGATCACGCGTGTCTCATGCTCGCCGGTCAGCGCATCCGGACCGACCACGACGACCGGACAGTGGGCTTGCGAGGCGCAGTGCAGGCTCACCGAGCCGAGGAATACTGAGCCGACCCTGCCGCGTCCCCTGCTGCCGACGACGAGATGCGACGCCGTTTCGCTCGCCTCGACGAGAGTCTCGGCGGGACCGCCTTCGACGGCGCGGACAGTGAACCACGACGGCCAGGTCTCCCCGAACTCCACTCGCGCGGCGGCATGAGCGGCCTCCAGTGCCACCACCTTCGGCGAGGTGCCCGGTTCGAGGTGATACGAGTCGGACATCGAAGTCGAGCGCTGCCAGACGCAAACAGCCTCCAGACGCCGTCCCAGGGCTTCAGCGAGGACGACGGCTTCGCGGAGGGCGGACTGCGCACTGGTCGATCCGTCCATCCCGACGATGACGGGTTCGCGGCCGAGGCCCCAAGCCGAGAATTGCGGTGTGCTCATCAGTCAGTACCTGCTCATCAGTCAGTACCTGTGTGGATGACCATGGTGGGGGAGGTGAGGTTGAGGAGGACGTCGTAGGCGACGGAGCCGAGTGTTCCGGGTTGGGTGCCGGGTCGGCGGGAGTCGCCGATGATGAGGAGTTCGGCGGTTCGGGCGACGGCGTGGGCGAGGACGAGTTCGGCGCCGGTGGCGGCCGCTTCGTCGGCTGCGAAACGGATCGCGGCGCGGCTGGGCACGGACGCATCGACACCGACGATGATTTTGCGGATGTTCACCAGTCCTCCTCGGTCCCAGCAGGCATGCCGGGAGCGACGAATCCATACGGTTCACCCACGATGATGACGGGGCTTGCGATGTTCACAAGCACGTCATGACTCACGGAACCGAGAACCGACGACGCCAGGCGACCACGCCCTCGGGTCCCCATCACCAGCAGCTGCGCTTTGCGGGCTCGTTCGATCAGGGCGACCGCCGGGTTCTCCCTCACGAGTTCCGACACGATCCGCGCATCCTCGTGGAATCCAAGGTTACGGATGGTCTCGGGCACCACTCGACGCTCGGCCTCCTCGAAGTGAGGATCCGGCCGCAGATCCGCGTCGAGCCCGCGCTGGAAGACGGGCGGCACGTCCCATGCGTGCAGCGCTATGACATCCGCGTCGAGCCAACTCGCTTCCTGCACGGCAACCGCGAGCGCGCTCGCCGACTCGGCCGAGCGATCCACACCGACGACGACTCCACGACGCGCACTTGTGCCGAGTTCGGGGATCACCGCGACCGGGCAATCGGCCTTCGCTGCGAGCTGGAGAGGGAGGGTCCCGATGCGGGGTCCGATCGTCGTCGGCAGCTTGTCCGTTCCGATCACGATGAGCCCGGCGGCTCTGGAGCGGCGGATCAGTTCGCGCGAGGGCCGACCGTCCAACCATTTCGTCGTGACATCCAGATCGGGATGCCGAAGGCGAGTGGCCCGCTCGGCGTCCTCGAGGATGGCGCTCGCGTTGGCCACAGGGTCGAAGTGCGAGCCGTACAGAGCCGCGCCGAACATCAGATCGACGACGCAAAGAACCTCGAGACGGCCTCCGCGCTCAGCGACGCGGTCGGCCGCCCAGATCAGGGCGCGCTCGGATGCCGCCGAACCATTGACGCCTACCACGGTGAGACCGGCAACCACTGCTTCTTCGCCCATGCGTCGATCGTCCCGCGGTGGATGCGCCGCGCGAAGTGTCGAAAGTCCTA
>DASYGJ010000247.1:0-8078 GCA_035999915.1 Leifsonia sp. | reverse complement strand
CCAACGCCATTGCCGCCACCCTCGTGTACAGCAACCACCCCACGTTCGACGCGGACTTCGTCAAGGGCAAGGCATCGTTCTCGTTGTGGAAGTCGTCGCTGCAGCAACTGATGGACCTGCAATCGAAGGGGTTCGTCGACTACAAGAGCGAGCTCGGCGTTGATGAGTGGAGCACCGGCCTCTCGGACTTCCAGGCGGGCAAGAGCGCGTTCTACGTGCAGGGCGCGTGGAACCAGTCGGCCTTCACCAAGGCCGGACTGGACGACTCGTTCATCCCGTGGCCGGCCACCAACAAGGACAACGCGAAGGCGAACCTGTTCGTCGGGACGATGCTCAGTGTCAACGCCAAGTCGAAGGTCAAGACCGCGGCCGAGAAATACGTCTCGTTCTGGTCTGAGAACAAGAACGCCTCGCTCTACCTGCAGGCCGAGAGCGCCGTGTCGCCGTTCACCAAGGGGGAGAGCCCGTCGGGAGCCGCGACCAAGACGTTCGTCGCGGCCGTCAACGACGGACGGTACCGCATCCTTCCGTCCAACACATGGATGAGTGCCGCGGGCGAGACGACCCTGCAACAGCAGGTCCAGGCCCTCTGGCTCGGTCAGCAGAGCATCGATCAGACGGTCACCAACCTCGACGAGAAGCTCAAGCTCACGAAGTGAGCACCTGCGGCGGGGATCGAGCGGCATCCAGCTCGGCCCCCGCCGTTCCGTTCAAGTGAAGGAAACCTGATGATTCACCGCAGACCACTCGTCTCCATAGCCTTCATGGCTCCGGCCGTGGCCATGTTCCTCGCCATCATTGTTTACCCGCTGGTGCAAGGGCTCATCTTGAGCGCCACGGACAGCAAGATCGGCAATGCCGGCGACTTCGTCGGCGCGGCGAACTACGTCGCACTGGCGAGCGACAGCGATGTCATGCGAGCACTGGGCGTCACGATCGCGTACGCGGCCGTCGTGGTCATCGCACAGAATGCGATCGGTCTGGCCCTTGCCCGGGCTCTGTACATGCGCCCCCGTATCCGCCAACTGGGCAGCACGCTCATTCTCGTTCCCACTCTGATGTCGGCCGTCATGGCCGCGTTCGTCTGGAACTCTCTTCTCGCGCCAGACGGAGCGATCAACTCCCTCTTGAAATCGTTCGGTTTGAGCTCGCTCACGCACGTGTGGCTCGGCGATCCCTCGACGGCGCTCTGGGCGATCGCGCTGGTCAACGTCTGGATGTTCTCGGGCTACTCAGCCGCCATCTTCTTGGCCGGCTACATGAACCTCCCGGCCGAACTCATCGACGCGTCCAACGTTGATGGAGCATCAGGCTGGCGACGATTCGTCTCGATCGAGTGGCCGCTTCTCGCCCCAGCCACCACCGTGGCTGTCACCCTTTCGCTGATCGGGTCCCTCAAGGCCTTCGAACTCCCCTTTGTGATGACGAACGGCGGGCCGGCCGGCTCAACCACGACCCTGACCATGCTGATCTTCAACAAGATCTTCGGAGGACTGGGAAGCTTCGCCTACGGTGCGAGCATCGCCGTCGTCCTTCTCGTCGTCGTCGTGCTCTTTGCCGGAGTCACCCAATCCCTTCTTCGACGTCGCGAGGAGCGAATCTGAAATGGTGCTCACCACAATCCAGACAACCCAGACGGCGTCCCGCGAGGAACGTCGAGTTGGCCGGCGACGACCACGACGCGGACCAGCAGCGCTGATCGGCGACGTAATACTGACCATCGCCGTCGTCCTGATCATTGTGCCGTTCGCCTACACGGTAGTGACGTCTCTGCGCCCCGCTTCGGACGTGATCAAAGATCCGCTCGGCTGGCCGGCGAGCCTGACGATCGACAACCTCACGAACGCCTATTCGAAGATGAACTACACGCAGGGGATGATCAGTTCGACCGTCGTCTTGGCCGGCGCGCTGATCTGCACCATCGTTCTCGGATCACTTGCCGCGTACCCGCTTGCGCGCATCACCCGGTCGTGGGCGACGTGGGTGTACCGCATCTTCATCGCCGGTTCGACCGTGCCGATCTTCGTGTTGATCGCGCCGCTGTACATCCTGCTCCGAGACGCCGGCCTGTTGAACAGCTACGCAGGAATCATTCTCACCTACACGGCCATCAACCTTCCGGTCGCGATCTTCTTCTACACGTCGTTCTTCCGCCAGATCCCGATCGAGCTCGAGGAAGCCGCGGCGATCGACGGATCGGGACCGATTCGCACATTCATCGTCGTGCTGTTCCCGCTCCTTCGGCCGGTCACTGCGACCCTCGCCACGTTCCTGACCCTGAGCGTCTGGAATGACCTGTTCGTGCCGCTGGTCTTCGTGCAGGATCCGGCATTGAAAACGGTAATGGTGAACGCATACTCCCTCGTTGGCACCCACAGCGTGGACCCGAGTTTGCTCTTCCCCGCCGCATTGCTCGGCGTCGCGCCACTCCTGATCGTGTTCGCCTTCTTGCAGCGGTACGTCGTGAGCGGGCTCACGATGGGTGCCGTGAAGTCGTAACAATGGCGAACAACAACTCAAAACAGGCAAGCACACTCCACTCCACCTCCGCACGCCACGCGATCATCGATCGGTCCGAGTTGCGCATCCGCGACCCGTACATCGTGGAGCACGACGACCGCTACATGCTCTTCGGAACGACAGATCCGAGCCCCTGGCAGGGACCCGGAGTCGGGTTCGACCGGTACGAGAGCGATGATCTCGAGCGGTGGCGGGGACCATTTCCTGCCTTTCGTCCTGGTCCCGGATTCTGGGGTGAAACCCAATTCTGGGCGCCGGAGGTCCATCAGTACAACGGCGGTTGGTGGATGTTCGCGACCTTCGCCGACGGCGCGGGCCGTCGCGGCACCCAGGTATTGACCGGAACCGAACCAGATGGACTGTTCCAACCGTGGAGCGACGGACCCGTCACCCCACCGGAGTGGATGTGTCTTGACGGCACACTCTTCCAGGACCAGGACGGCGCTCCATGGCTGATCTTCTGCCATGAATGGCTGCAGGCCGGGGAGGGCGCGATCTACGCGCAGCGTCTCAGTGACGACTTGCGTACCTCGACGGGCGCTCCGATCCTCCTCTTCGCTGCCTCGCACGCTTCCTGGACACGACCTTTTCGCAACGACGAAACGGGTTACGACGACATCGCGTTCATCACGGATGGTCCCTTCGTGGTGCGCGACGACGCGGGGCTTGCACTCCTCTGGTCGAGCGGCGGCGAAGGAGGCTACTCAGTCGGCGTGGCTCGCAGCTCCACAGGTCTCATCACCGGACCATGGGTGCACCAACGTGAGCCCCTCGTCGGGTCTGATGGCGGACATGCAATGCTGCTCACAACACGAAATGAACGCTTTCTGGTGTTTCACCAGCCCAATGAACTCACGCTTGAAAGGCTGACCATCAGACGCGTGGCTGAAACCAACGGGATCTATCTGATCCCACCTGCCTAGTGCCGCCTGTTCCAACCCAAGAATGTGAAAAGTAGGGCTGATGTATACCGACATAGCTGAAGCTGATCTGCCGAACGTCCGAAGCGACGTGAAGCTGCCCGCCGACTTCGACACGTTCTGGGAGAACAGCGTGGAGGAGGCGCGGCAACATCCGATCGACCTTCGCGTGAGACTCCACCCGTCCCCGCTCCGAACCATCCAAGTGCAGGAGGTCAGTTTTCGAGGCTTCGGCGGGGATACTGTCCACGGCTGGCTCAGAACGCCCGCCCACGCAGAGGGACCCTTGCCGACCGTCGTCCAATACGTCGGATACGGAGCCGGACGAGGCTTTGCTGAAGACGACCTGTTCTGGGCATCAGCAGGCTTCGCACACCTCGTCATGGACACGCGAGGACAGGGTTCGGTGTGGAGCCCGGGAGTGACGGCCGACCCCCACGGCTCAGGCCCGGCCGCACCCGGTTTCACTACCAGAGGGATAGAAAGCCCCGAGACCGCGTACTACCGGAGAGTCATCGTCGATGCGGTGCGAGCCGTGGACGCCGCAGCCGAACTGACGATCGTCGATTCGAACCGCATCGCGACACTGGGAGGCAGCCAGGGCGGCTACTTCGCCTTGGCCGCTGCATCCCTGAACCCTCGCGTCGGTGCGGCGTTCTCGTTCGTCCCGTTCATGTGCGATGTCGCCCACGCAATCACTCTGACCGACGACGAGCCCTATCGAGAGATCGCTCGCTATCTCGCCTTCCACCGCAGCAGCGAAGCCGCCGTGCTCCACACGCTCTCCTACCTCGACGGCGTCAATTTCGCACGCCGCTCCCGAGCACCGATCCACTTCACCGCCGCGCTGATGGACTCGGTCTGCCCGCCATCGACGGTGTTCGCCGCCCACAACGCCTACCAGGGCCCCAAGTCGATCACCACGTGGCGTTACAACGGGCACGAGAGCGGCGGAATCGAGGATCACCTGGCCGCATTCGGGCGTCTTGCCGAGTTGTGGGACTAACGGCAAATCTAAGAATCCGACTCGGTCCAACGGTTGGACGGTCACCATAAGTTTCAAACATCGGACGATTAGACTGGGCACGTGGCTGTCACTGACGAGGCGATCCTCAAGATCAAAGAGATGATCCTCTCCGGCGAGCTTGCTCCCGGCGACCGTCTGCCGCCCGAGCAGCAGCTCAGCGAGCGACTCGGTCTCTCGCGCAGCTCACTGCGCGAAGCCGTCAAAGCCCTCGAGGTGATTCGTGTGCTCGATGTGCGGCGGGGCGATGGAACCTATGTCACGAGTCTTGAGCCGCAGCTTCTGCTCGAGGCCATGTCGTTCGTCGTCGACCTGCACGACGATTCGTCTGTTCTTGAGCTCTTCGCGGTGCGTCGCATCCTCGAGCCGGCGGCCGCGGCTCTCGCCGCCGCCGCGATGACAGAGGACACCGTGGCTGCGCTCCGTTCGGAGGTCGACGCTGTTGATGTCTCGAGCAGTATGGAGGGCCTCGTCGCACACGATCTGGCCTTCCACAAGCTCATCAGCGAATCATCGGGCAACCGATATCTCGCGAGTCTTATCGATGGTCTCTCGAGCAGGACTGTTCGTGCGCGGGTCTGGCGCGGCCTGACTCAGGAGAATGCCGTTGAACGCACGTTGACCGAGCATTACGCGATCGTGGATGCGCTCGAAAGCGGAGACGCCGAACTCGCGAGGGCACTGGTGACGGTGCACATCAACGGCGTCGAACTATGGTTGCGCGAAGCGCTCTGATGTCTGTCATGTCTCTGCTGGGATGACCAGGCCTTTGCGGAGTAGGGCGTTGCCGTAGCTGCGCGTCTCCCCGGTGCGGATGATGAGGAATGCTTCGGCCGCGAGATCGTAGTAGGCGTGCCGGTCGACGAACCTCACATCGCCGTCGTCGGCCCGTGCAGCAGCGATGAGTTCGTGCTGCACTGCGAGCGTGGCACCGTCGGCTGAACGCATCAGGGTCAGGGCCGGCGCATCGTCGAGGGGGAGCACGCTGCGGACCGCCGCGAGAACCTGCGGCGCACTGAGGCCGGGCGTGTCGACGACGCGAGCGCCAAGCCGCGCCGCGGGAAAGTGGGCGTCGGCGACGACCACCGCGTCGGAATGCCCCATCACGTCGAGTTGCGCGAGCAACGTTCCCGTGAGGATCGGATCTATCCCACTCAGCATTTCGACCTCTCGCCACTCGGCATCAGATCATTGAGGGAATAGGTCTCGACGGCCGTATTCCACAGGATGCGCTCCTGCTCTACGGCGCTGAGCTCGCCGATCCATTCGGAGTAGACCGCCCACGCGCGCTGGTATCCACCGAACCGCACCGAGATCGGCCAGTCGCCGCCGTACATCAGGCGCGACGGTCCGAACAGATCCAGAGCTGCATCCCACGCCGGCCGCAAAGCCGCTGCCGTGAACGGCACACCGGGAAGGGTCAGCCCGGACACCTTCGCCACCGTGTTCGGAAGAGCGGCGACGTCCGCGAACGATGAACGCCATGCGCCGAAATCGTCACGGCCGATCGGCGGTTTTGCCAGGTGATCCACCACGACGGTGAGCTCGGGGAGCGTGCGCGCCAGGTCGCCGGCCTGATCGAGGTGGGCCGGCCACGCATCCGGAATATCGAAGGCGAGCCCTCGGCGCGCCAGTAACGCCAGCGACGATCTGACCCGCGCGAGTTCGAGAAAATCGGTTCGCGGATCGTCGTGCACCAGATGCCGAATGCCACAAAGAGCGGGATGCGCACCCCAGCGTTCGAGCGCGGCCTCTGCCGCGTCCGGTTCGTCGAGCGGCACCCAGCCCACCACGCCGGCGACCCATGGGTACTTCTCCGCCACGCCCAGCAGGTAGTCGGTGTCGCGCAGGGAGTCCTCGGCCTGCACCAGGATCGCCGACTCGACTCCGGCGGCGTCGAGTTCGGCTCTCGCCTGTTCGGCTGTGAAGGTCGAGTACAGGGCGCCGTGCTCGGGCGTCAGCCACGCGTATCCGCCCGTGTCGAGATCCCACAGATGGAGGTGTGCATCGATGCGGCGTACGGGGGCGAGGGTCACGGAATCAGCTCCCGGTCGCGAAGGTCGGTCCACAGCCCTTCGGGAATCGCGGCGTTCATCCGCGCCGCCGTCTGCTCGAGCTGCGCGGCGGAAGCCGCACCGACGACGACGGTCCGAACAGCTTGGTCGCGCAGGGTGTACTGCAACGCGGCGGCCGGCAGTTCCACGCCGTGCGCGGTGCACTCCGCGGCGATCGCACGTGCCCGGTCGAGTACCGCGGAAGGTACCGCGCCGTACTCGTAGTGGGCGGAGGCGTCGGGCGCGCTGCGTGCGAGCAGACCTGAGTTGAAGACGGCCGCGTTGACGATGCCGATGCCGCGTTCGGCAGCCTCAGGGATCACTTCGGCCAGCGCGGGTTGCTCGAGGAGGGTGTATCGGCCGGCGATCATCAGCAGGTCGAGTGCGTCGGTTCGCACGCCGGCGAGCAGCGCAGCCACCGACTTCGAGCCGATACCGACCGCTCGCACGAGGCCCTCGTCGCGAAGCGCGGCCACAGCGGCCACGCCGTCGGCGATCGCGGGTTCGAGATCGAACTCGTCGGGGTCGTGGAGGTAGAGCACGTCGACCCGGTCGAGACCAAGACGAATGAGCGAGTCGTCGAGGCTGCGACGTACGCCGTCGGCGCTGAAATCCCAGATGCGTTGCAGGTCGTCGGGAACAGCGAACCCGTTCTCGTCGTCGGATCCGTCGCCGCCTCCCGGGTTGTCGACGAGCAGCCGTCCGACCTTCGTCGACAGGATGAACTCGTCGCGTGGCTTCGTAGCGAGGAATGCGCCCAGTCTGCGTTCTGACAGTCCCAATCCATAGTGCGGCGCCGTGTCGAAGGAGCGGATGCCCACATCCCAGGCGACCTCGAGGATCGCGTGAGCGTCCTCATCACTCATCGCGCGAAAGAGGTTGCCCAGGTTCGCGCCGCCGAACGAAAGCGGACCGAATGCCAGTTCGGATGCACGGCCCGGACGGGTCCGAAGGGCTTCAGACACGAACGGCCCAGCTGAATTCGACGATCGATGCCTCGTGCATCTCAGCACCGGACCCGGGTGCACTCGGCGGCCAGTACCGTCCATCATGCACGTCGACCGGGGTGACGAAGTGTTCGTGCAGATGGTCGACGAACTCGATCATCCTGTCGTCGCTGGTGCCCGAAACGGCCAAAAAGTCGAACATCGACAGGTGCTGCACGACCTCGCACAACCCGACCCCGCCCGCGTGCGGGCAGACACGCACACCGAACTTCGCCGCAAGCAACAGGATTGCGATGTTCTCGTTGACCCCAGCCACCCGACTCGCATCGATCTGGAGTACGCGGAGAGCATCCGCCTGCAGGAACTGCTTGAACATCACACGGTTCGCACCATGTTCGCCGGTCGCCACCGGGATCGGCGCGATTGCGCGAGCGATCGCAGCGTGCGCCAGAATGTCGTCCGGGTTGGTGGGCTCTTCGACCCAGGCGAGGTCGAAGGGTGCGAGGTCGGCGATCCAGTCGATCGCCTCCGCCACATCCCAGCGCTGGTTCGCGTCCACCGCCAGCCGGACGTCGGGGCCGATCGCCGCGCGAGCAATGCCGAGGCGACGAAC
>DASYGJ010000234.1:0-5689 GCA_035999915.1 Leifsonia sp. | reverse complement strand
GTTGGCGACGCCGATGGAACGCGCGCGTCCCTCGTCGCGAACGCGCTCGAGCGCCCGCCACGTTTCGACGTACTTGCCGTGTTTCGGCGCGGGCCAGTGGATGAGGAACAGATCGATCGACTCGAAGCCGAGCCGATCGAGACTCGCGTCGAACGACCGGAGTGTGCTGTCGTAGCCGTTCTGGTCCCACCAGACTTTGCTCGTCACGAAGACCTCGTCGCGGTCGACACCGCTGCGGCGGATCCCTTCGCCGACACCGCGCTCGTTCTCGTAGAAGCTGGCCGTATCGATGTGGCGGTACCCGGCATCGAGGGCAGCAACCACCGCATCCGCCGTATCCGCCTTCGGGATCTTGTACACGCCGAAGCCGAGTTGTGGGATACGGTGGCCATCGTTGAGCGCGACGGTGGGAATCGAGGTCATGCCTTCATTCTGCCGCGGGCGCGCGGGCGCGTGGGCGCGCAGGCGGCGGGCCGGCGGGAGGCGCGCGTGGCGAGATGTCGCTATCTACCAGTTCGAGCGTGCCAAAGCGGTAGATAGTGACATTCCGACACCGGCACCGGCGTCGGCGCCGGTGCCGGCGTTGGCGTCGGCGCCGGTACCGGTACCGGCGCCGGTACCGGCGCCGGCGCCGGCTTCGGCAGACGAATGAGAGCAGCGAATGACAGCAGCGCCGCGCAACAGCGGAGGACAGCGCAGAGGTGGGTGTTTGCTGGCAATGGGGCGTCAGGCCTTGAGGCTGGGGGGCGATCGCGGAAGCGTGGGGGGTTCTTGGGATACGCAACTGGAAGGAGAGCTCATGCTCACCCTGACCGAGAATGCCAGCACGATCGTCAAGACCCTCACCGGGCAGACCCTGGAGGAGGATTCAGGGCTGCGGATCAGCTGCAGCAACCCGGAGCACACGGCATTCGCCGCCGCCGTCGCTCCAGAACCGGAGCCGGCCGACCAGGTCGTGGAGGTGTCGGGCGCCCGGATCTTCCTCGAACCCGTTGCCGCCGTCGCGCTCGACAACAAGATCCTCGATGCGCAGGTTGACGACGGTGGCTCGGTGAGTTTCGCCATCGGCGCGCTCGCGTAAGGACCTCTGCGCGAAGCACGGCCCCCGAGCGACTAAGGACGCGCGGGGGCCGTTCGCATGGGGGCCGTTCTGGTGCGGGCGAGGGTGCTCGACCGACGGATCAAGCCGTGACCGGATCAGCGACAGCCACGTTTGGGTCGTCGGCCGCGAAGGCTTCCGCATCCTCCCCGCGGAACTGGGTCATGTACAGGTCGAAGTAGGCGCCCTCACGTTTGAGGAGTTCGTCGTGGCTGCCCTGCTCGACGATCGCGCCGTTCTCCATCACGAGAATGGTGTGCGCATCCCGGATGGTGGAGAGCCGGTGCGCGATCACGAACGACGTGCGGTCGGTGCGGAGCGCCGACATCGCCTGTTGCACGAGCAGCTCGGTGCGGGTGTCGACCGAGGAAGTGGCCTCGTCCAGGATGAGCAGCGATGGATTGGCAATGAACGCACGCGCGATCGTGATCAGCTGTCGTTCACCGGCCGAGACGCTGCCGCCTTCGCTGTCGATCACGGTGTCGTAGCCGGCGGGCAACTGCCGCACGAAACGGTCGACCATCGTGGCCTTGGCCGCCGCGATCACTTCTTCGTCGGTGGCGTCGAGCCGGCCGTAGCGGATGTTCTCACGGATGCTGCCCTCGAACAGCCACGCATCCTGGAGCACCATGCCCACCTGCGACCGCAGTTCCGCGCGTGACAACTCTGTGACGTTGATGCCGTCGATGAGGATGCGTCCGCCGGTGAGTTCGTAGAACCGCATGATGAGGTTGACCAGAGTGGTCTTGCCGGCGCCGGTCGGTCCGACGATCGCCACCGTGTGGCCCGGGTCGACCGCGAACGAGAGGTTCTCGATGAGCGGCGTGCTCGACGAGTAGCTGAACGACACGTTCTCGAAGGCGACGTGGCCGTCGGTGCGCGCGGGGAGCTCGGCGATGACGGTGTCGGGATCCTGTTCGTCCGCATCGAGGAACTCGAAGGTGCGCTCCGCGCTCGCCACACCCGACTGCAGCATGTTGGCGATTCCGGCGACCTGCGTGATCGGCTGCGTGAACTCACGCGAGTACTGGATGAAGGCGGTCGCGTCGCCGAGACTCATCTGCCCCGAGGCGACCCGCAGACCGCCGACGACGGCGATGAGCACGTAGGAGAGGTAGGACACGAAGGTCATCGCGGGCATGATCGTGCCGGAGACGAATTGCGCGCCGAAGGACGCCTTGTACAGTTCCTCGTTTCGCGCGTCGAACTCGGCGAGCATGACCTCGTCGCGGCCGAATGCGCGCACCAGCTCGAGACCGGAATACGACTCTTCGATGTGTCCGTTGAGCGTCCCGGTGTTCTTCCACTGCGCGGTGAACAGCTTTTGCGAGCGCGAGCCGATGACGCCGGCGATCACGCCCGAGAGCGGTAGCGCGATCAGGGCGATGAGCGCCAGCTGCCAGGACACGACGAACATCATCACCGTGATGCCGATGATCGTCAGAGCGGACTGCACCAACTGCGAGAACGCCTGTTGCAGCGCGGCCTGGATGTTGTCGACGTCGTTGGTGACGCGGGACATCAGGTCGCCGCGCTGGCGGGTGTCGAAGTAGCTGAGCGGCAGCCGGTTGAGTTTGTCTTCGACATCGGAGCGCAGGCTGTACACCACGCGCATCACGAGCGCGTTGAGCAGGTAGCCCTGCGCCCACATGAGGAACGACGCCACCAGGTACATCCCCAGCACGATGAAGATCAGCCGGCTCAGAAGCACGAAGTCGATGCCCACTCCCGGAATCGGATGTGTTGTGGCGAGCATGTCGGCGTACTGGTTGTTGCCTTGCGCCCGCGCGCCGGCGACGATCTGCGCGAGAGGTGTGCCCGCGGGGAGTTTGGCGCCCATGACACCGCGGAAGATCACATCCATCGCCGATCCGAGCACTTTCGGCGCGATGACGGTCAGTACGACCGACACGATGACGAGGAGCACCACGACTGAGAAGTTCACCCGTTCCGGCCGAAGGAGCCCCATCAGCCGTTTCAGCGAAGGCCAGAAATTCTGTGCCTTCTTCGCGGGAGTGCCACCCCACATGTCGCCGTCCGCCTCGGACGGCTGGTAGTCGAGGGCTTCGTCTTCAAATCCTTCGATCTCCGGCGCTGTCTCGCGGGAGTCGCGGGTCTTGGTCGAGTTCTTGGCGCGGGCCATCTCAGGACACCCCTTCCAGGCTCAGCTGAGATTCGACGATCTCGCGATAGGTCTCACTGGTCTCCAGCAGCTCGTCGTGGGTGCCCCGTCCGATGATCTCGCCGTCGTCGAGCACGACGATCGTGTCGGCTTCCCGGATGGTCGACACGCGCTGCGCGACGACGATGACGGCCGCATCGGTGATCTCTTCGGCGAGTGCCTCCCTGAGGCGCGCATCCGTCGCCACGTCGAGGGCGGAGAACGAGTCGTCGAACAGGAACACCTGGGGCCGGGCGACCAGGGCGCGCGCGATGCAGAGGCGCTGACGCTGACCGCCGGAGACGTTCGTTCCGCCCTGGGCGATGCGTTCGTCGAGGCCGTGTTCTTTGGCGCGCACGAAGTCCTCGGCCTGAGCAACGCGGAGCGCCTCCCAGAGTTCTTCGTCGGTCGCATCCGGACGACCGAAGCGAAGGTTCGACGCGATGGTGCCGGAGAAGAGGTACGGCCGTTGCGGAACCAGCCCGATCACGCCGGCGAGTTGTGCCCGGGTCAACTCGGCCACCGGCAATCCGCCGATCGTCACTTTCCCCTGCTGCGGGCTGTAGAGGTTGGGGATGAGGTTGACCAGCGTGGTCTTTCCCGCACCGGTGGACCCCACGATCGCGGTGGTCTTGCCTTGTTCCGCGACGAGGCTGAGATGGCTGAGCACCGGCTTCTCCGCCCCCGGATAGCCGAACGACACGTCGTGGAACTCGACGGTTCCCGTCGGCGGCAGCGGATGCTCGGTCTTGCTGGTGCCTCCGGACGGCTGCGTGGAGAGCACCTCGTCGATGCGGCCGGCGCAGACGACCGCGCGCGGGATCATCATCACCATGAACACCCCCATCATGACGGCGGTGAGGATCATCAGCAGGTACTGGAGGAACGCGGTGAGGGAGCCCACCTGCATCTGCCCCGCGTTCACCCGCTGCCCGCCGAACCATAGCACGGCGGCCGTGGCGAGGTGCAGGATGACCATGATCACCGGGAACATCAGCACGAAGACGTTACCGACTCGCACAGACACCTTGGTGAGCGCGAGGTTCGCGTCGGCATAGCGCTCGGTCTCGAAACGTTCGCGCACGAACGCGCGGATGACCCGGATGCCGACGATCTGTTCGCGGAGCACCCCGTTGACTTTGTCGATACGCTCCTGCATTTCGCGGAAGAGCGGCAGCAGGATGACCACGAGGAAGCCGACCACGACGAACAGCAGCGGAACGGACACCCAGACCAGCCAGGAGAGCCCCACATCCTCGCGCACCGCCATGATGATGCCGCCGATGGCCATGATCGGGGTCGACACCATGAAGTTGAGCGTCAGGAGAACGAGCATCTGAACCTGCTGCACGTCGTTCGTGTTGCGTGTGATGAGCGTGGCCGTGCCCCAGCGCGAGACGTCGAGCGCGGTGAGCGAGTCGACCTTGCGGTACACCTCGCGGCGCAGATCGCGGCCGATCGCCATGGACACCCGCGCCCCGAAGTAGATGCCGCCAACGGCGGTGACGACCTGCACGCCGCAGACGGTGAGCATCGTCATGCCAGTGGACCAGATGAAGTCGGTGTTGCCTGTCGCGACTCCTTTGTCGACGATCTGGGCGTTGAGGCTCGGCAGCATCAGCGCGGCGATCGTGGAGGCGAGTTGCAGGATGAAGACGGCGACGATGCCCCAGACATAGGGGCGCGCATGCCGAAAGGTGAGTCGAAGAAGGATCACGGAAAGATGTCCCCTAGAGCTGTGAAAAGTTGATTCGTGAAAAGTCTCTCAGACGCCGCCGACATTATTCGCTATTCAGTGTTGCTATCTACCGGTACTCATGCTTACTATGTACCGGTAGTCAGCATCACCGAGTAGTTGAAAGGCGGGTTCCATGGCGAAGCAGATGACCGAGATGCTCAAGGGCACACTCGAGGGAATCGTTCTCGCGATCCTGGCCGTGCAGCCGGCATACGGCTATGAGATCACGGCGCGGCTGCGCGAGCAGGGTTTCTCCGACATCGTCGAGGGCACCGTCTACGCGCTCCTCATCAGGATCGAGCAGCGCGGCCTCGTCGACGTGGCAAAGGTCCCGTCGGAGAAGGGGCCACCGCGAAAGGTGTACTCGCTCAACGCCCTGGGAGGCGAGTACCTCGACGAGTTCTGGGGATCCTGGAGCTTTCTCGCAGATCGGATCGAACAGCTCTACCACCACATCCAGCAGCTGAAGCAAGAAGGAGAGAACTGACATGGCCGCGAAGTGGATCGAAACCCTCACCGGGTCACTCGAGCAAAAGAAGCAGTACAAGCAGACGATGGCCCGCGTCGAGGCCCTCCCCGAGCCGTACCGCAGCTCAGCGAAGGCGCTCAATCGGTACTTCATGTACTACGGCGGCCTCACCGACGGCGACACGCTGGTCACGATGATCGGTGACCACGCAGACCTCTGGGA